>NZ_DASVQG010000328.1:0-18042 GCF_036389215.1 Jatrophihabitans sp. | reverse complement strand
CTACGGCTCAGCCTCATAGCCCAAGCACGCACGAGGGCGCCCGGCGAGATCCAATGCGAGGTCGGCGACGGCCCGTCACTTCCCTTCGAGGGGCTGTTACATCTGCTGACGGGGGAAGGCTTGGAGACTGACACAACTCATCCACTAGCACTTCCGGACTGGTGCTACTGGGCACTGCTCAAGGGGGATTGCTCGCTGGAGGCCACGTACCGACCCTGGGGAATATGGAACGGGGCGGTAGTGAACATAGATCCCCGGACCGCACGGGAGCGACCCATGATCGTGGGAATGTGCGTGACCATGCACCTGAGGACCGCGAGCGGTGCCAGAGCGCCAGTTGTGAGCATGGACGGTCCTGTTGACCTGGAGTGGATATATCGCTATTCGCGTGGGGAGGACCCCGCCACGCCGACGCCGCAGATGCTGAGCTCGGTGGTCGCCGAGAGTTGGTCGTCCGAGGACGGTCCTCGCACCTTCGACAACGGAGTCGCGTTCCCCTACGCCCACGAGTGGGATCCACAACCCGTGACGGTCGACCCCGCCGCCGCTCTTGCGCTCCTCCAACCACGGTGGACCGAACTCGCGACCGGCGAACGCGCCTCCTTCTTCAAGCGTGCATTGCTCGAACTGCAGAGTCGCGGATCCGAACTAGCCATCCAGGCACGCTCGGTTACGGGCGTTACACGGCTGTTGCGTGTTCTCATGATGCTGACGCTCCCACGAGCGTTGGAGCGTGACGATGAGTTGAGAGCTGCCTTGTTCGGCCCCGCTGGGCTGCTGGATCACTACGAGCCCGGCCGTAACGATGCTCTTGTTCAGCTGCTGGAAGCGGCAGAACACGCCAAGCTTTCGGATTTTTCCCTGGGGGCTGCACTTGCAGCACGTAAGGATCACGCCAGCAACGCGATACTGCAGTATCGCGGCCGGACTATCGACGGAACGCCATACATCGAGATACCGACGTCGCTGGACCTGGCGCGTAATTGGCTCGATGTCGTCAAGGTAAGGGTGCGCCAACAAGTCACAACCGAGGAGGACATCGCTGCCATGTTGCCCACTCTCAGGCAAGGTGCCCACGGCTCACCCGTCGCACGCCTGCAAGGCCTGCTCCGGGCCGCGGACCCGGGGAAGTATTCAGACCAAACCCTGCCGATTGACGGGGACTTCGGGCCTCGTACTCGCGACGCTGTCCAAGCGTTCCAAACCAAAGCGAGAACTATCAAGGTCGATGGGATCGTGGGTGAGGCAACATGGCGCACCCTCCTCGGGCTGGACGCGAACTAGAGAGCTCAGTCAACGCAGTGCGGCCACTGAGAGCTCTGTGATCCGGGTGGAGCAATGCGACGGCATCAGGGAATGGGACGGGCCGTAAGCTGATCACGGTCCACAGCCTGCCGAGATCGGTAGTCGTCGCACCGGGCCGAGTAGTCGAACAAGCACCGCCATACCGCCTCGGTGACGCCGCGGCTGGGTCGCGCCTCTATGGTGGACGGATGGCGTCGGTCAAGCAGTTCCAAGTCACCTTCGACTGCGCGGAACCTGAGCGTGTCGCTCGTTTCTGGTGCGAGGTGTTGGGCTACGTCGTTCCGCCGCCACCGGAGGGGTTTGCCAGTTGGGACGATTTCGATCGCGCACTGCCGCCCGAGCACCAGGGTTCGGCGTTCGCCTGCATCGATCCCTCAGGTGTGGGCCCGCGACTGTTCTTCCAGCGCGTTCCCGAAGGCAAGGTCGTCAAGAATCGGGTGCATCTCGACGTGCGGGTCGGCACCGGGCTCGTGGGTGAGGAGCGGCTGGCCGTACTTGAGGCCGAATGCGCGCGACTGGTCCCGCTCGGCGCGGTACGCGTGCGACTACTGACTGCCGATGAGTACAACGAGTCGTGCCTGGTGATGCAGGACGTCGAGGGCAACGAGTTCTGTCTCGACTGAGTGGCCGCGTGCGTCAGCCAGCACTGCTCCGACGACCGGGCGGCTGCTGTTCCCGGTGACGGGCGAGCCCAACGAAGGACGAGGATGAGGACACTGCACGTCGGCCTCCGGGTCCAGGACCTCGAACGATCCCGCGACTTCTACGCGAGTCTCGGATACGAAGTGATCGGGACGGTGCAGGAATCCCCCATGGGGAGCCTGACGATGCTGAAGCTCCCCGAGGACGACTATGTCAGCGTTGAACTTGTCCACGATCCCGCCAGAGGGCCGGTCAACCCTGGCGGCTTCAACCACCTCGTCATCCAGACCGAGGACCTGCGCGAAACAATCGGTCGCCTCGCCGCCCAGGGCATCCAGGTGGACACCCCCGCCTCCCCGGACGGTTCAGAAGACTTCTTGACCACCTGGCTCACGGATCCCGATGGCTACCGCATCGAAATGGTCCAGTGGCCCCCCGGTCATGCCGTCGGAATGACCCGTGCCGACTTCCCGGAAGGATCGCCAGAGCAACCTTAACGATCGACGAGCCGCAGTCGTAGGTGGTCTGGTCCCGAAGCACGAAATAGCTGCTAGTGGCACTATTTGGTGCTATGGTCCGGAATGAGATTTGTATCAAATTGTCTCGGGAGCGCTGGCCGAGTTCGACAGCGGACGCCCTGATGTGGGCAGTCCCGAGCAAGGCGCATGAGAGAGAGCGACATGACCGGGCACACCCTTCGAGCATCCCGATTCATCGGTTTGGCGACGTCCGCGCTGCTGTTGACTGCAGTCACCGCCGTGGCGGTGCAGGTCTCTGCTGGAGCGGCATCTCCCGGGAGCCCCGCGCGCTCGGGGCCGGCACTGACGCCTGCGCAGCAGAAGGCCATGCTCGCCCAAGCCGAGTACCTGTCGCTTGACAGCCAAGTGCGCACGGCGCTCACAGCGGACGTCCTGGCCGGCACGGAGATCGATGTCGTGGGGCACCGATACTACGTTTATTCCACGAGGAAGCCGGCCACACTAAGTGCTCTGTCGGCCCGCGCGCGCAGCGCTGGCATATCCCTGGTCTTCCGGCCGGCGAAGCACTCGGTCAAGCAACTGCAGCAGGTCACGGAGAGGTTGGCGCTGCTGCTTCACCCGACAGGCGCTTTCTCCATTGAACTCGCAACGGATGGCTCCGGGTTACGGGTGAAGTCCGGAAACCTCGATCGGGCTCCTGCCGCGGTATTGGCTGCCGTGCGCCACTTGAGCGCCACAACGGGTGTGGCTATTGCATCAGCCTCCCAAGTCGAGGCTGTGCACCTCGCGAGCCGTGATGCGGACACGTCCCCCTACTATGGCGGCGCAGTCACTGTGGTAGGAAACCTAGGATGCACGGACGGTTTCAGCATGTATGCCACGGGATCCACCGCGCGCTTCATGCTCACAGCCGCGCATTGCTCCAACTTCCTCGACGGACAAGCCGTCTATACCGGCGCCGGGTCGTACATGGGAACCACCGACTTCATCCATGAGCTGTATGACCAGACCCCGAGCTATGATATGGGTGTCATCAGACTTAGCGGCGGCCAGTCCAACGATGGCCGCATCTACAACACAGACACCAATAGTGTGCCCATCGTTGGCTATGCCGCGAATGGCATCCCCTCGGGCGGCAACTATTGCCTTTCAGGGGCAGTTAGCACGCCGAACTGCAACCTTATCTCCGGCGCACAAGACTTCGTGTCGGCGGGAGGTCCGCGCGCGTGGTGGGTGGTCACGATGACGATAAAGGCAGGTGCCACAGGTCCCATCATGTGCAAGGGAGACAGCGGCGGCCCTATCTACTACAGCAACAGCTCGGGATACATCGCCGCCGGAATCGTGTCGGTCGGGTACGGACCCACCGGCTCCACTTGCTTCAACGCGATCGGTGCCTCGGTGGTCGCATCGGCAATCAACCGCATCAACGGCCTGGCGCTGGTGCATTACTAAGGATCGATCCCCCGTGGGCAAGGTCGTCAAGAATCGGTTGCATCTTGACGTTCGGGTCGGCACCGGGCTCGTCAGACCGTGCTTCCCGCGGAGCTGTGACGACGCGTGGGATCTTTAGACCATGGCAGTACTCAACATCATCCTTCCCATCGTCACTTTGCTACTCGGGGCTGGAGTCACTTACTGGGTGGATGCGCGGCGTCGCGCTGATGAGCGTCGAAGTAATCGCCTGGAGGACCTCAGAGGGCAGCGTGCTACTGCATACCGACAGTTCATCCGGTCAGCTCACAACAGTGCTCACCTTGTTGGACGGACCGCGCCGGGCTGCCCGGAGCCGCTGACTGAGAACGTCGAGGGTGTGCGTGCCTTGATTGACAGTGAGGTCGCACGCGACTACTACGAGATGTACATCTTCGCCGAGCCCGCCACGCTCGGGGCCGCTCAGGCCGTCCGACAGGCTCTTTATGATTTCCGTGAGGCTGTCCAGTCGGGCGCCCACTACAGAAGCGCCTCCTACCGTGACCCGCTCCGCGTCTACCAAACGCGCCGAACCGAATTCTTGGAGTTGGCCCGCGCCGAAGTCGTCAGCACCTAGAGGACCTCGACATGTATGCCGCTATCCGCTGAGCGGTGCGGTTGCCGCGGGTCGCCCGTTATCGTCGTGCGATGGATCTCCTGAGCTTCCGGGAGGCCGAAGCACCTCCCGACCTGCGAGCACAGATCGTTGCCCTGCAGCGGGTGATGGGGCCCGGGATCACGCGAGATATCAGCCGCACCACGCACGACCAGATCATGCGGCCGGTCACGATGATTCTGGCCGTCAACCAAGTCGTCGTCGCCTCGCTCGACGTCCTGAGCAAGGAGATCGTGCACGCGGGCCAGCGATACGAGGCGAGCGGCCTCAGCTGGGTCATCACCGCGCCGGATTCTTCACCGAGCGAGCCCGGAGCCATCGCCCGGACTTCATCGGTGCCCGGATCGAGCTCTTCTCCGGCGCCCTCGACAAGCTCTGGTGAGCTGGGCGCCTGCGACTCGACCGTAAGCTACTCAACCAAGCTGATCGCGGGGCAACGCGAAGCACGACGGGAGTCACGCTCATCGGCATCCGCGTCTTAGGACCGGACGACACCGGCGCAGCACGTCCGCAGGCCCGCCTCGATCCATCTCCAGCTGTGCAGCTCCGTCAGCGATCTCGCGGACCTGGAGGGTGAGCGCGCATCCGGACAGGACAACGTCTCCCGACGGTCAGCTCGTCTGCGGTGTATGCCGCCAAGCAGTGAGAACTTCGTGGCGGGCGAGCAACGCTAGAACCACCCACACCGCGAGCCCGACATCGACCTCGAATGAGGTCAGCTTCTGCCCCCTCGCGATGTGCGTCCACGGCAAACCACTGTTCCAGTGGTCATAGACGAAATATAGGAACAGACCCGCGAGCAGATTATAGAGGGCAGCAAATCGAATGTTGAGGATACAGCTTGCCGCGAGGGCCCACGCCAGGTATTGGACTCCGAATGCTGGGCTCAGTGCCAAAAACATTACAAGTGCGAGGCAAACGCCCTGGACGGCGTAGTCACATCGTCGCCATACAATCGCAGCCGGTACGAGACAGGCAATCGAGAAAGAGATGGTTTTTCCCGACCGGATCATAAAATCCACCAGGCCGGTGCTGTGAGCCGCCTTGGCGAGCTGGACCAAGCCCCATTGGCGGGATGCTATACCTGTATATCCGAAAACGTTGTCCCTAATGCTGTCCCACTCGGTGAGCACTGGAACAGCCCAGACAGTGATGCATACGGCCCCGAACGCCGCGATCGTTCTGGGCAGCAGGCTCCGGCGATGTCTCACCAGATAGACCGCTAACGTAGGAAGCACCACGATCGGCACGATCTTTATGCTCAGCGCCAACGCCAAGGCGGCACCGCCTGCAACAGCCATCTCCTTGTCAACGAGGAGGAACGCACCCAGCAGCACAAGGGCGACGAATATCGGGTCAGTGTTGCCGTGATATCCCGAGATCAGCAACAGCACGGGGCTCGCGCCGACAATCATGCCAGCCGTGATCGCATGCGGCAGAGACGAGCGACGACGCACGATCTCGAATGTGAGGAGCGCCGAACAGACGTCAGCGATGCTGGCAACGGCCCGAAGGGTAAACCGAAGATGGATGCCCACGGAGGAAAGGCCGTTAGCCAGCTCGAGCAACCACCCGGCCAGCGGCGGGTGGTTGTACAGCCGGTGGCTGGTCTTCATGAAGTCAATCGAGTAGACGTCGATGGGGCCCTTGTCCTTGACCCCCGCGGCGAAGGTCTGCCACGTCGCAATATCCTCGGTTCCCCCACTGCGCCACGCCAGGAGCAACTTCACGAGCAGAAATAGCCCGGCGACGAGCAGCACCGCCCACCGGCCCCGACCGGTCCTGAGCGTCAGGCGTTCTGTATCAGGTCCGCCCACTCGATGGCTACTCACTTGTGGGGTCTGCGCGAGTTCCGCAATGACCGCGAGAACTTGCCCGCTCGTCGCTCTCGATGACGATGCCGACGACTGTAGGGGCCACGGTATTGTGCAGTGCTTTGCGCAACCTGACGTGAGTCAGTCCGCCGCAGTTTAGCCTGCCGGCCGCAATTGCAGGGAGGCGAGCTTCGCGGGCGGCCGGTCGTGGTTCGCGTCGCCACCTCGGCGAAGCCTTGTCAGGTGCTTGCCGCATGGCCCGAACAATAACACCTTAGTGTTGAATGTCGACGGGTTTGGTTCAAACGCGGTCCTTGCGGGAGTAACGTATTCCCGGTGCGCAACCAACTTACGCCGACTGACCCCGCGCCCGGCAGCGTCACCAGCAAGAAGGGCCGGCTGCGAATCGGCCTTCTGGTCGTGACGTACAACGCCGCATCTACGCTGCAGGCCACCCTTGACCGCATCCCCATTGATTTTCGTGCAGAGATTGACGAGATTCTGATCTTCGATGACGCCAGCCCGGACGCCACTGTCGATCACGGGTTAGCGTGGCGTGCCGTGAACGCCGACATCTCGACGACCGTGGTACGGCATCTACGCAACCTGGGCTATGGCGGTAACCAGAAACAGGGCTACCTCGCTGCGATCGATCGCGGATTGGACATCGTCGTACTGCTGCACGGGGACGGTCAGTACGCCCCTGAATGCCTGCCCGAGATGGTCGCTCCGTTGATCAGCGGTGAAGCCGACGCCGTCTTCGGATCGCGGATGATGCAGCCCGGCACGGCCCGCGCCGGTGGCATGCCGCTGTACAAGTATGTCGGAAACAAGATCCTGACTTGGGTGGAGAACCGGCTACTCTCCTCGTCCTTGACCGAATTCCACTCGGGTTACCGCGCCTACCGCGTCTCCGCACTTGCCGATATACCCTTTGACCGCAACACCGACGCTTTCGACTTCGACACCCAAATTATCGTTCAACTCCTCGATGCTGGGAAACATATCGTCGAGATTCCGATACCCACTTACTACGGCGACGAGATCTGTTACGTCGACGGGCTACAATACGCCCGGGATGTCATTCGCGACGTCGTGCAATATCGCCTGACGAAAATGGGCATCGGCACGCACGCCTGGGTCCCCACCGACGTCGAATACGCTTTGAAGCAAGGCGAGGGCACCTCGCACACGCTCATCATGCAGCTGTTGACGGGCATCGCACCTGGCCGGGTACTGGACCTTGGCTGTTCGGGCGCCAAGCTGTCCGAGCTGATGCGGCAGCGCGGCCACCACGTCACGGGCGTCGACAGCGTCGAGATTCCGGGGGCACGGGAACGACTCGACAGTTTCTGTCTCGGTGACCTGGAATACGGGATCCCGCACTCGGCCGGTACCGGTTTCGACGTAGTCGTCGCTGCCGATGTGATCGAGCACGTACGGGACCCTGAGAAGCTGCTGCGCGACATGGCTCACGTGCTCGCACCTGGGGGTGTCATCATCATCTCCACACCGAACTTCGGATACTGGTACTCCCGAGGGCGGGCTGCGTTAGGTACCTTCGACTACGACCGGCGCGGAATCCTGGATCAGACTCATCTACGGTTCTTCACCCGCAGCAGCCTGCGGCGACTCGTCGCCCGCAGCGGCCTCGACATCCTCGCACTCGACTACACCGGACTCCCCCTGGACGTTCTCGCCCTGAACGACAACCCGATAAGCCGGCTCGCCCACCGCCTGGACCGCGCGCTCGTCCGGTTACGCCCGACCGTGTTCGGCTACCAATTCGTTGCGAAACTCGCACCACACCACACCGGCTCAGTCATCATGCCGAGCACCTCGCGGTATGACGAGCCCCACCTCACGATGCAAGCTGGCAGGGACATGGAGACAGCCCCTGGTAGCCGGCTGCTGGCTGACCGCGATCAGTCCCGCATTGACCACCGCGACGACCGGGCGGGTCGAGAAGCTTTGGACGGTGTGTCAATCGGTACCGGGTTGGGGGGCTGACCGACTCATGCTGAACCTGCGGCAGCAGTGGTACGCCATGTCCACGACCACATAGATCGCACTGGTCGGGGCGTTCATCGGCCTGGTCGGGTAGTGCTGACCATCATCGACAAGGTGTGAGACGGTCGCGCACCTGCGACCGGTTCGACAGCGGGGTCCCGCCCGGCTAGGCAGTTGACGTGAACCGGGTCAGCCGGGAACGGTGGCCCAGCGGGTCACGGTTAATCTGGCGTTGGTGTGGTAACTAACCACGGTCATGGTGATCCGGACCCGTCCCGGGTGTACCGGGAAGGCGCTGCCGCCATAGATCGGTTCGCTTCCGACCGTGGAGCCAGCGGGGTCCGAGCACGAGGTCAGCCCCGATCCGGCACGTTCGAACACCTCGCCCAGGAAGTGGCCGTCCTGCTCCACCGTGGTGCCCTCGCCGTAGTCGTCGGTGCCAGCTATGCAGCCGGTCAACCGGCCGGTCACATAGATGGCCGGCACCAGGTTCGGCTCGGCGATGCCGACGTCGTAGATGAAGATCGGGCTGGTCACCGAACTGATGGTGAGCTTGAGGTGTTCGGTTCGACGCGCGGCTCCGGCGGGAGTCGCGACGACCATTGAGGTCGCAACGAGGGCCACTGCTCCGAGGACATGAGATGTGCGCATGCCGCGATGCTGGCATGCAGGAGGGCCGCAACTACACCGAATGGGCGCAGCCAGCCGAACGCACGACAGATCATCTACACGTTTCCACAGATTGACCCCTAAGCGGTTAGGTCGCACATTAGGCCGTTAAGCTGCCTCGGTTGATCTTGAAATCTATCGGGGGTGAGCAGTGGCGAGCGCGCAGTCGATCGTCGAGGGCGAGGTCCGCGAGCTGGTGCGCCGCCGCCAGCTCGATCCGGTGCTGGAGCCCGAGGCGACCCGGCGGCTGGTGGATGAGGTGCTCACCGACTACCTGGACCGGGCCGCGATGTCGGCGCTGCCGCCGCTGGGTGATGCCGACACTGCCGCCCGCACCGTCTTCGACCAGGTGGCCGGCTTCGGCCCGCTGCAGCAGTACTTCGACGACCGCGCGGTCGAGGAGATCTGGATCAACGAGCCGGGCCGGGTGTTCATCGCCCGGCACGGCCGCTCGGAGCTGACCACGGTGATCCTGACCAGCGACGAGGTCGCCGACCTGGTCGAGCGGATGCTGCGGCTGTCCGGCCGCCGGCTCGATCTCAGCGCGCCGTTCGTCGACGCCCAGCTACCCGACGGCTCCCGGCTGCATGTCGTCATCCCGTCCATCACCCGGCTGCATATGGCGGTCAACATCCGCAAGTTCGTGATCGGCGTCGCCGGCCTGGACGAGCTGGTCCGGCTGGGCTCGCTTCCCGAACCGGCCGCCCGGTTCCTGGAAGCCTCGGTCGCCGCAGGGCTGAATGTGCTGGTCTCGGGCAGCACCCAGGCCGGCAAGACCACCATGCTCAATGCCCTGTGCGCGGCGATCCCGGCCACCGAGCGGGTGATCACCGCCGAGGAGGTATTCGAACTGCAAGTGCCACTGCCCGACGTGGTGTCGATGCAGACCAGGCAGCCGAACCTTGAGGGAACCGGTGAGATCAGCCTGCGCAGGCTGGTCAAGGAGGCGCTGCGAATGCGGCCCAACCGGATCATCGTCGGCGAGGTCCGGCAGGAGGAATGCCTGGACCTGCTGATCGCGCTGAACTCCGGGCTGCCCGGCATGTGCACCCTGCACGCGAATTCCGCCCGGGAGGCCCTGGTCAAGATGTGCACGCTGCCGCTGCTGGCCGGCGAGAACGTCAGCGCGGCGTTCGTGGTGCCGACGGTGGCGGCGTCGGTCGATCTGGTGGTGCACCTGGGCGCCGACCACCGGGGCCAGCGCCGGGTACGCGAGATCGTCGCCGTCACCGGACGGGCCGAGGGCGAGGTCATCGAGACCTCGGAGATCTTCGGGTACCGGCAGGGCCAGCTGCGCCGCGGCGATGGCTACCCGCCGCATCGCGAGCGTTACGAGCAAGCCGGCCATGACCTCGCGCAGCTGCTCGGCGGGGCAGCCAGCCGCACGCCGGCTGCCGGTATGGGCTCCCATCGGACAGGGACCTGACGTGGGCGCGTTCCTAGGGCTGCTCGCGGGCGTCGGCCTGCTGCTGATCTGGCGCAGTGGTCCCCGCGCACCGCACCGCAGGCCTCAGCGGCTGGGCTGGACGATGCGCCGGGACGAGCTGATGAGGCAGGCGGGCATCGACTCGGTGAGCTCGGCGCAACTGTTCAGCCTGCAGGTGATCTCGGCCGTCCTGGCCGGACTGCTCGTGCAGCTTCTCACCGCCACCATGGCCGTCGCCGCCTGCTTCACGGTGTTCGCCTTCGTCGCTCCGCTGGCCGTGGTCCGGCGGATGCGCCAGCGCCGCCAGGTCGCCTTGCGCGAATTGTGGCCAGAAGCCATCGACAACCTGGCATCGGCCGTCCGGGCCGGAATGTCCTTGCCCGAAGGGGTATCCGGCCTCGGCGTCCGCGGGCCGGAGCCGCTGCGGCCGGCCTTCGTGCGGTTCGGGGTGGCCTACCGGGCCAGTGGCCGGTTCGCCGAGTGCCTGAATGCCTTGAAGCACGACCTGGCCGACCCGGTGGGAGATCGGGTGTGCGAGACGCTGCGGGTAGCGCGCGAGGTGGGCGGCAGCGATCTCGGCACCGTGCTCCGCACGCTGTCCGAGCTGCTGCGGGTGGATGCCCGGACCCGCGCCGAGCTGGAGACCCGCCAGGGCTGGACGATCAGCGCGGCGCGGCTGGCGGTGGCCGCGCCGTGGATCGTGCTGTTGTTGCTGGGCGCCGAGTCCTCGACGCTGCAGACCTTCGATTCCTCCGGTGGCGTAGTGCTGCTGGGCATCGGCGCGGCGGTGTGCCTGGTCGCCTACCGGATCATGGTGCGGATCGGGCGGTTGCCCGAAGAACCCCGCGTCCTGCGATGAACACGGTGCTGCGATGAACACGGTGCCGCGATGAACACGGTGCCGCGATGACGAGCTGGTGGCTGGGCGCAGCCCTGGGTCTCCTCGCCGCGCTCGGTGCCCTGCTGGCAATCCGGTCAGCGCCGCCGATGCGGGCGATCCGGCTCACCGACCGGATAGCTCCCTACCTCGCTGACACGCCCGCACCGTCCCGGCTGCTCGCGCATCCGGCCGGCCCCGCCGCACCGCTGGACGTGGCCCGGCGACTGCTCGGCCCGGCAGCGACCGGGCTGGTCCGCTGGCTGGACCGGTTGGTCGGGGGTTCGGCCTCCGTGCGCCGCAGGCTCGGCGGCCTGGGGCTGACCGCCGACGTCGAGGACTTCCGGATGGAGCAGGTGGTCTGGGGTGGCCTCGCCATGATCGGCGGCGCGATCGGCTTGACGGGTCTGACCTACCTGCGTGGCGGCGTCGATCCGGTCCTGGTCGCGGGTGCGGCGCTGATCGGCGCGATCGGCGGGGTGCTGGCGCGGGACTGGTGGCTCACCCAACAGGTTCAGCGGCGTGAGCGCGCGATGCTGGCCGAGTTCCCGGTGATCGCCGACCTGCTGGCACTCGCCGTGCTGGCCGGTGAGGCGCCGATCGACGCCATGCAGCGGGTCTGCCGGCTGACCCGCGGCGAACTGACCCGGGACCTGCAAGGAGCGCTCGACGAAGCCCGGGCCGGCAAGCCGATCACCAGGGCTCTCGGTGAGCTCGCCGAGCGCACCACCCTCGAACCGTTCAGCAGGTTCATCCAGGGGCTGCTGGTTGCCATCGAGCGGGGGACGCCGCTGGCCGACGTGCTGCGGGCGCAGGCAACCGACGTCCGGGAGTTCGCCAAGCGGGCGCTGCTGGAAGCCGGTGGCCGCAAGGAGCTGCAGATGATGGTGCCGGTGGTGTTCCTGATCCTGCCGGTGACGGTGCTGTTTGCCCTGTACCCGGGGCTGCTGACGCTGGTTTCACTGTCGAAATAGGCACATTCACTGCTGGTCACACATGGAGACAGGCGCGCGCTGTGCGGGCCGATGGAAGGGGATAGGCGAATGGTTCAGGCTCAGCTGCTGGCGGCCTGGTTCGGCAATGGGTACCTGCTCGCGCGGCGGCGGGTGCGGGGCGTGGACCCGGCTCGCGGTGATGTGCCCGGGTGGGTGATGGTCACGGTGATGTCGGCGGGACTGGTGGTGGTGATCTTCGGGGTGTTCAAGGCGAAGATCACCGATGCGGTCAGCAACGCGATCGACTCGGTGACCGGCGAGGCCGGTAACTGAGACGGTGGCTGATCGCCGGCGTGTCCAGGTTCTGAGGGAGGACCGCGGGTCCGCGGTCGTCGAGTTCTGTCTCATGTCGGTGCTGCTGGTGATGCTGCTGTTCGCGGTGGTGCAGGTGGCGGCACTGTTCTATGTCCGCTCGGTGGCATCGGCGGCTGCTGCTGACGGAGCTCGCTACGCGGCCAATGCCGGTGTGTCACCGCAGGCCGGTGGCGACCGGGCCAGCGGCTTGCTGGGGCGCGCGCTGAGTCCTCGCATGGCGCGCGAGTTGCCGTGTGCGGGTGCCCTGGTCGCCGAGGCCGGCAGCGGGCTGAGGACCGCCGAGGTGCGGTGCCGCGGAACGATCAGATCGGTCTTCCTGCCGATCGGTGCGCTCGTGCGGGTCGATGTCAGCGGGCAGTCGTTGAAGGACGATCCGTGAGAATCACCCTCTCGCAGCGGTGCCAGCTGGTACGGCGCGATGGCGAGCGGGCCAGCGCGATCATCGAGTTCGTCTTCGTCGCGGTGCTGGTCCTGGTTCCGCTGATCTACCTGATCGTGGCGGTCGCGGTGGTGCAACGCAGCCGGTTGGCGACCACGAATGCCGCCCGCGACGTCGGGCGGGCGCTCGCGACCTCGGCGACCGCCGAGCAGGCCGAGTTTCGGGCACAGGCCGCGCTGCGGGCCGCCCTGCACGGCCAGGGCCTGACCCCGGCCGAGGTGGAGTTGCGCTACGTCGAGGCCGGGGCGGACTGCCGCGGCGCGGCGACGGTGCCGTCGCTGGCTCCGGCGTCGGTGTTCGCGGTCTGCGTGATCAGGCATCAGCCGCTGCCGGCGGTTCCGACCGTGCTGTCCGGGCGCGGTGTCACGATCATCGGCCGGTACCTGGTGCATGTCGATGACTTCCGGATCATCACCCGATGAGCCGAGCGGGCGAGCAAGCCGATGAGCCGATGAGTCGATGAGCCGAGCAGGCCGAGCGAGCCGGATCCTGCAGCGGGCCGGCGATGACCGGGGCTCCACCATTCCGCTGATCCTCGGGTTCTTCCTGATCGGGCTGCTGATGGTGGCCGGGGCGGTAATGGCCAGTGACGCCTTCACCCAGCAGCGTGATCTGCAGAGCGTCTGCGACGGCGCGGCGGTGGCCGGGGCGAACGCGATCGACGGCCCCGCTGCTCGCACCCACGAACTTTCAGCCACCCTGCCGCTGGCCGCCGTGCAGGCAGCCGTGCAGAACTACCTCGCCGCCGACGACGGCCGCGCTCAGGTCAGCGTCCAGGCAGGACTGTCCGCCGACGGCAGTACCGTGCTGGCCGACTGCCGGATTCGCACCCAGCTGGCCTTCGCCGGCCTGATCGGCCACCGCGGCGGCATCGAGCAGCACGCCCGATCCCAGGCCCAGGGCGTCGTTCAGTGAGCACCACGATCCGGCGGATGTAGCCAGGGCGCGCGAGTGTACGAAGCGTGCGATGGTGAGCTGAACTGCCAAGCGCCGTTCACTTACCGCCATTTCCGGCCAAAGAACTTGACCGTACCTCTGGCTTAACTGAGCATTCAACTGCGGCTCAGGTGGATTCTCACCTCGATGACAGGTGCCGACTCGTCGTCGATGGGCCGCTCGGGGGCCACGGCAGGTTCCCGTCCTGGTTCCGACTGTGTGGTTGTGGCGAACAGCGTCCGCTGCCCCCCTGCTCGGTCGTCCCTACTTTCGTGGAAAGCGAGCCGTTGTGAACGGTGTTCTTCGGGGTGCCCGCGTCCCCTCCTGGTTGACCGTGTTGGTATTGACGGCGGGCACGCTCGCCGCGGTGACGGTGACGGCGTCGCCCGCTTCGGCGGTGGCGAATCCGGCACCACGGGCCGGCGAGCGTCGCAACGCGACCCGGCTCAACTTCGGGATTTCCGGGACGGCGAACCTGTCGGTGGACGTGGGCTCGGGCAATGCGCTGTTCACCGACCGGTTGATCACGTTGCCGGGTGTGACGGCCGACGTTCCGATCAACCTGTACTACAACTCCTCGGTCAACGGCTCGAGCATTCCGTCGGCGGTGACCGGTTCCCTAGGTTCGGGCTGGTCGATCACCGGTTTTGACCAGCGGCTGGTCGCCAACAGCGACGGCACCATCACCTACTACGGGCCGGGCGGCCTGACGGGGGTGTTCACCCCGAACGGCACGGGCGGGTTCGCGGCGCCGGTGCAGTTCCGGGCTGATCTGGTGACGGTGACCGGCGGCGGTTGGAAGATGACCGCGCACGGCACCGGTGAGGTGCTGAACTTCACCGCCGCGGGGCGGTTGAGCACCGACAAGGACCGCAACGGCAACACCACCACGTTCAACTACTCCTCCGGCGTGCCGGTCAGTGTGGTGACCTCCCGCGGGCCGAATCCGGCGCGCACCCTGAGCATCACCACCAACGGCGGCCGGATCACGGCGTTGACGCAGACCGACGGGTCGGCTAGCCGGACGATCACCTTCACCCACGACATCAGCGCCGGTCAGTTCCTCTCGGTGACCGATCTGGACGCTGGCGTCACCGGTTTCACCGACCCGGTCACGGGATCAGCCAACCCGTTGACGAGGATCACCAACCCGGACGGGGCGAGCACCACGTTGTCCTTCAGTTCGGGCAAGGTGTCGCGGGTTGACCAGACGAACGCTGCTGGTGCCGGTACGTCCACCACGCGGTTGAGCTACCCGTCGACCACCCAGACCCTGGTGGCCGATCCGACGACGGACCAGTCGCTGTCGGTGGCCTCGGTGCCGCACACCACCTACAACCTGACCACGAGCGGGTCACAGCTGGTGTCCTCGACGACCGATCCGAACGGGCACACGAGGTCCAAGAGCTACACGACGTTGCAGGACATCGCCTCGGCGACGCCGGCCGCCGGCGGCGGCACCACGTTCAGCTACGGCGCGAACAGCGGTGAGTCGCTGACGTCGGTGGCCAGCCCCGCCGGCGCGACCGGGTCGGCGGCGTACGCCAACACCGGCGCCGCGAAGTACCTGCCGTCCTCGACCACCGATGACTCCGGCAACAGCCTCACCTACACCTATGACGGGCAGGGCAACCAGCAGACCAGCGCACAGGGCCCCAGCGGCCCGCCGGCCAAGGTCACCTACAACACTGACGGCACCCCCGCGACCTCACAGTCCCCGGGCGCAGCGACCGGGGTGCAGACCTCCTACGGTTACGACAGCCTGCACGACCTGTCCACCATCACCGCGCCGACCGGCACCAGTCTCGGCCAGCGGACCTACGCCTGGGACGGCTACGGCCGGCTGCGCACGGCAACCGACGGCCGCGGCAACCTCAGCACCTACACCTACGACGACGCCGACCTGATCACCCGGATCCATTCCAGCAACGCCAACACCGCCGATGTGACCTACGGCTATGACAGCGAGAACCGGCTGATCGAGCGCATCGACGGCAATGGAACCACCACCTACAGCTATGACGACCTGGGCAAGCTGCTGTCCACCAGCAACACCGCCGGTGGTGGCACGATCAGCTACACCTACGACCTGGCCGGGGCGCTGGCGACCGAGACCGACGCGCACGGCACCACCAGCTACGGCTACGACGCCGCGCACCTGCTGACCTCGATGACCTACCCCAAGGGCACCGGCACCGCGGTCACCCGGTTCGCCAACGACGCCAACGGCCGGCGCACCGACACCTGGCTGGCCAGCAACACCGGCCACACCACCTGGGCCGCGCACACCCACACCGACTACGACTCCTCCGGCCGGGTCCAGACCGTGCTCGGCGAGCGGGGCCCGGCGACCACCCCGACCACGGTCGTCAACCAGACCGCCTGCTACGCCGCCGGCGCCGTCGCGCCGGCCTGCAACCGGACCAGCACGACCGCCGACCGCACGAAGATCCGCTGGGTCAGCGACGCGGTGTCCGGGGAGACGGCCACCTACTCCTACGACACCGCCGGCCGGCTGACCCAGGCCGCGGTCACCGGCGGGTCCAATCCGCGGACCTACAGCTACGCCTACAACGCCGCGGGCAACCGCACCAGCAGCTCGGTCACCGGCACCAGCCCGACCAGTCAGAGCTTGACGTTCAACGCGGGCAACCAGATCAGCAGCACCGGCTACGCCTACGACGGCTCGGGCAACCAGACCACTCAGCCCGGGCACACCGCGGCCTTCAACGCCAACTCCCAGCAGACCAGCACCGTCACCGGCGGCATCACCACCACCTACAGCTACGCCGGCACCAACCAGAACGAGCTGCTGTCCCAGGCAACCGTCACCAGCGGCGGGGCGACGTACAAGTACGCCTACGGCCGGACCGACCGCAACGGCCTGCCCGTCATCGAAACCGTGACCCGTACCTCAGGCACCTCGGTGGCCAACGCCTACCTCGCCCATGACCCGACCGGGCTGCCGGTGATGATCCAGACCAGCACCGGCACCGTCGCCCTGTACGTCTATGACGGGCGCAACAACCCGGTCGCGCTGCTCACGGACTTCAGCTCCACCGCCTACGTCTACAGCTTCGACCCCTACGGCACCGCCACCCTGACCACCAACAGCGGCGGCACCGGAGTGTCGGAGAACCCCTACCTCTACGGCGGCGGCCTGCAAGACCGCGCCACCGGGCACCTCAAGTACGGCGCCCGCTGGTATGACCCGGTCACCGGCACCTGGACCCAACAAGACACCCGCAACACGCCACTGGACCCGAGCAATGCCAACCGCTACCAGTACGCCGCCGGTGACCCCATCAACAATGCCGACCCCACCGGCACCTTCAGCTGGGATGACTTCACCAGCACAGTATCCAGTTTTGCCGGAACATTCGCGGTGGCAGGCGCGATCATTGGAGGCACTCTGGGGCTTCTTGGGGGACCGTTCGCGCCGATCACTGTTCCCGGCGGAGCCGAGGCTGGTGGGCTCATCGGGGGCACGGTGGGCGGAGTGATCGGAGCGATCTACTATTTTGCCAACAGCTGACGAAGGATGAGATGTGCTCCCTGATGCGCTATACAAAGACCTGCCACATCGGATAAGGAAACATGCCCTGTCCTTCATCGCCGACGGAGAGCGCATCGTCGCATGCTCGACAGCCAAACGTGCCTGGGGCACCCTGCCCGCGATATTCCTTCCAGCATCGGCGTATATCGCATTGACAGACCGGCGCCTGCTCTGCTTCAACCCCAACAGGTGGGGTAGTCGACCCGCAGGTATGGCATATGAAGTACCACGTGGATCAGTCACAGCCCAGGCGATGAAATCTGGCAGGCTGGTGCTGTCCATAAGCCAACCTCGAACCCGGAAACTACTGCTCAGTACGAAGTTTGCTGCGGACTCTGCTCTGATCTGGCAAGACCTACACGATGAATAGGCAGCCCTTCACCATCGTTTCAGCATCAAGGGTTCCCCGGGTTGTGATCTTCGTACCGGCAGCACTGTTCATTGTGCGACGTAGCGGTTGATTCGAAGGTAACCGGAATGGACGTGATAG
>NZ_DASVQG010000327.1:0-9443 GCF_036389215.1 Jatrophihabitans sp. | reverse complement strand
AGGTCGACGGAGTCGACACCGAGCCGTCGCAGTGACGCGTCCAGGGCCCGGCGCAGGTGCCGGCGGGAGTTGCCGAGCTCGTTGGGGTCCTCGCCCATCGGGAACCGGCCCTTGGTCGCGAGCACGATCCGGCTGCGATTGCCGGGATTGGCGGTCAGCCACCGGCCGATGATCTCTTCGCTCGATCCACCGCTGTACACATTGGCGGTGTCGACCAGGTTGCCACCGGCATCGAGGAACCTGGCCAGCTGGCAGTGCGCGCCGTCCTCGTCGGTCTCGGTCCCGAACGTCATGGTGCCGAGCGCCAAGTTCGACACGGCCGCTCCACTGCGCCCCAGCAATCGGTAGTGCATGTCAACCCCCCGCAGATAGCTCTCCTTCCTTCCTACACCTGATTCGCCGAAGGCCGACCACTCGCCGACCGCCACCGAGATCCGCCGGCCACCGCCGTCGCGAGGTAGCGAGGGGCGGCGATGTTAGGTTCGGGCTACCCGCCCGAGGTCACGCGAGTCGCGTCCGGACGCTCACCGCGGTCACGTACGGTCGATTCCTGCACACCGACCTTCGCGCAACGCGATCCACCCACGCACCGCACCACAGGAGTTCCCACGTGGCCATCACCATCGTCACCGATCCCAAGACCCGCCAGCCCAAGATGCGCCTGGTGCTGCCGGACGACATTCACGACGGGCCGGTCTCGGTCGTCGGCAGCTTCAACGACTGGACCCCCGGGCGGCACCGGCTGGTACGCCGTGCCAACGGCACCCGCAGCGTCACCGTCCCGGTGACGCCCGGGCAGCAACTGCGGTTCCGCTACCTCGGTTCGGGCGGCCGGTGGTTCGACGACCCGGACGCGCGCCAGATCGAGGTGGACGGCGCGGTGGTCAGCGTCGTAGAGGTCTAGCGCAGCCCAGCCGGCGGGAGACCACACCGACGCTCCCGCGGCACGACATCCGACGCGGCGGCCCGGACCTCGGAGCCGCCGCGTCCGGGTGTGTCGCCCCGTAGGCTGAGCGGTCAGCAACCGCCGCCCCAGAACAGCTGGTGCCCAGCGCCCGGTGGCTGATCCCCAGGGAGCTGACATGAGCAACCGGCCGTCCGTCGAATGCTGGCTGACCGACATGGACGGCGTCCTCGTCCACGAGAACCAGGCGCTGCCCGGGGCGGCGGAGTTCCTGCAGCGGCTGGTCGACCGGCAGCGCCGGTTCCTGGTGCTGACCAACAACTCGATCTTCACGCCCCGCGACCTCGCCGCCCGGCTGGTCCGCTCCGGCCTGCGGGTCCCCGAAGAGGCGATCTGGACCTCAGCGCTGGCGACGGCGGTGTTCCTGGCCGATCAGCTGCCGCACGGCTCGGCCTACGTCATCGGCGAGGCCGGCCTGACCACCGCCCTGCACGAGGTCGGCTACACCCTGACCGACACCGACCCGGACTTCGTCGTGCTCGGGGAGACCCGGACCTACTCCTTCGAGGCGATCACCAAGGCGATCCGGTTGATCGGCTCCGGCTCGCGGTTCATCGCCACCAATCCCGACGTCACCGGCCCGTCCGCCGAGGGCCCGCTGCCAGCCACCGGTTCGGTCGCGGCCATGATCAGCCGGGCGACCGGCCGGGAGCCCTACTTCATCGGCAAGCCCAATCCGATGATGTTCCGCAGTGCCATGAACCGGATCGAGGCGCACTCGGAGAACACCGCGATGATCGGGGACCGGATGGACACCGACGTGGTCGCCGGCATCGAGGCCGGCCTGGAAACCATCCTGGTGCTCACCGGCTCGACCAGGCCGGAGCAGATCGAGCGCTTTCCCTACCGCCCGAGCAGGGTCCTCAACTCGATCCAGGATGTCATCGAGCTCGTCTGAGACCACCCCCGGGCAGCCGTCCCGGGCAGCCTCAGCCCTGCCGGTAGTGCTCGATCCCGTCGGGTGAGATGGTGCTGCTCAGGCGCCCCTGCAACACCAGCACATCGAGATGGGCCGCCGTCTCCGTGACCGCCAGCATCTGGTTCGTCTGGTCCAGCTCGCCGAAGGCCTTGTTGTGCCGGGTCCAGGGCAGCGCCCGGGCGGTGTCGTAGGCGGTGTCGGCGCCGGCTGCCACCGCGGCCGCCGACGCGGTCAACCGGTTCTCGTGATGGGCCAGCAGCTCGGTCACCCGCTGGTGCACGCTGGTGGTCACCGGCCCGTGCGCGGGCAGCAATAGTGCATCGGGCAGTCCGAACATCATCCGCAGCGAGTGGAGGTAGTCCCGCAGCGGGAACGGCACCGGGGCGGCCTCCAGCCCCACCGACGGGGTGATCTGGGGCAGCACGTGGTCACCGGCGAACAGCAGTCCGGCCTCGGCGTCGTGGAAGACCACATGACCCTGGGTGTGCCCGGGCGTCGCGATGACCTGCAGGCACCGGTCACCGGCCAGCACCTCGCCGCCGCCGTGCAACCAGGCGTCGGGCAGTTCCCAGTCCTGCGCCGGCCCCGGCAGGCCGACGCCGCCGGCGGCCTCGAGTTCGGCCAGCAGGGCGGCCGCCCCGGTCCGGACCAGGTACCGGAACCGTTCCGGCTGGTACCCCTGTTGCGCCATCTCCATGGTGGCCCGCAGGTTGGCCTCCTCGCCGATCCCCAGGCTCACCCTCGAACCGATCTTGCGGCGCACCGCCACCGCCTGGGTGTAGTGGTCGCGGTGCATGTGGGTCACCAGGAAGCTGCGGATGTCGCTGAGGGAGAACCCGAGCTGGTCCAGCGAGCTGACCAGCCGCTCCTCGCTCTCCTCCAGCGCCCAGCCGCCGTCGATCAGGACCAGGCCGTCGCCGGTTTCCAGGGCGTAGACATTGACCGCCCGAAGCGCGTCGTTCGGCAGCGGCAGCGGGATCCGGTGCACCCCGCCACCCAGATCCTGCGGGCCGGCTTCCGCCCACGCGGATCTGGAATTGCTCACCGGCAGAGTTCTATCACGCGGGTGACCCCTCGGCCTGTCGGCATCGGGCCCAGCCGGTGGGTTCAGCTCCGGGTCGACAGCAGCGAGAACTCCGCCTCGAACAGCTCGACCAGGAACGCGGCCAGCAACTGCTCGTCCGGGTGCAGCCCCGGGACCGGCCGGGGCTTGGACAGCCGCAGGTAGCCGCCGAACGTGTGCTCGGTATAGGTCTCCAGGACGTGCGGGTGCACGTAGTGCGCCCGGGCCACCGTGCGGGTGTTGCCCAGCGCCTCGGCGGCCTCGTCGATCGCCTCGATCACCACCTTCTCCGCCGCCCGCTCGCTGTCCAGCCGGTTCTTCAGGTAGGTGAACGCCGCCAGGGTGCCGCCCCAGGTGCGGAAGTTCTTGGCGGTGATGTGCTCACCGGTCAGCGTGAAGAGCAGCTGGTTGAGCTCGTCGGAGCTCACCGCCTTGCCGTCCAGCGCGAACAGCCGGCGCCCGCGCTGGGTGAGCAGCCGCTCCACCACCCGGGCCACCCCCGCGTCGTTGATCGAGACGTCCCAGGGCTTGCCGGACTTCGCGGGGAAGGCGAAGCTCACCTCGTCGCCGCGGACCCGGACGTGCTTGCGGGTGAGCGTGGTGAGCCCGTAGCTGTCGTTCTCCTCGGCGTAGACCTCGTTGCCGATCCGGATGTTGGTCAGGTCGATGATGCGGATCATCGCGGCGAGCATCCGGTCCCGGTCGAAGGTGCGCCGGCGCAGCTGCCGCGCGGTGTGCTCGCGGATCTCGGCCAGGTGGCCGGAGAACAGGATCAGCCGGTAGAAGTTCAACATGTCGCGGATGGCGCGCCACTTGGGGTGATAGATGTACTGCTTACGGCCCTTGTCGTCCTGGCCGGTGGCCAGGATGTGACCATCGGCGTTGGGGCAGATCCACACCTTCTTCCAGGCCGGTGGGATCGCCAGCTGGGTGATCCGGGCCTTGATCTCCGCGTCGGTCAGCGGCTGCTGACGGTGGTCGAGGTAGCTGAAACCCTTCCCCCGCCGGATCCTGCTCATGCCCGGTTCCTCGCCCGCCACGTACACCAGGCCGGCCACCTCGGCGCACTTCTGGGCGTCGGCGTGCAGTTCGTTGATCTCCGCCACCGTCATCGGCTTGGCGGCGGCCGCGTCAGCGGGTTTGGCTACTCGCTTCTTCCCGCCGGATCCGGCCGCCTTGGCCGCGGATCCGGTCGCCTTGGCCCTGGGAGCGGCCGTTTTGGCCTCGGATCCGGTCGCCTTGGCCCTGAGCGCGGCCGTCTTGGCCCTGGGAGCGGCCGTCTTGGCCCTGGGAGCGGCGGCGGTTGCCCTGGGACCAGCCTCGGTGGCCGTGGGGCCGGCGGCGGTGGCCGTGGGGACGGCAGCGGCCGCGGCGGAGCTGGCGGGCATCGGCGGGGGTTCTCCTCAGTCGGGTAGGTCTGGGTCTGGGTAAGTCGGTCGGGTCGTCTGGCGACGGCCGGTGGTCAGCGGCTCTCCATGATGAGCTTGATGACGGCCACTGTCTGTTCCAAGCCCTCCTGAATCTCCTGACCACCGGTCCGCTCGGTCCGCAGGGTGACCTCGACCACCGAGTGCGACCCGGTGCCGGTGACCTGCAACTGCCCGGTGTAGTCATTGGGACCCTCCGATCCCCAGGACAGGGTCTTCGCCTCCTGATCCACCTCGAACCACGCCTCGGCTTCGACCACCCGGTTACCGAGATCGGCGGCGACCGAGATGGTGCCGTCCTCATTGTCGGTCACCGAGGTCATCCGCTCGAAGTAATTCGGCAGGTTCTCCACCTGGGAGAGGTATTCGAAGAGCTCGTCCGCCGGTGCCGCGACGTCGGTGCTGGCGAGAAAATCGGCCATGCTAGGTCCTCCGGAGCCAGATCGGCTGGCTGCTCAACCCTGCTGTCAAGCTACGTCAGGTGGGTGCGCCGGTGCCATCACAAGCAACCACGGCCCGGCTGGGGCCTCAGCCCAGCCGCCAGTCCGGAACGACCGCTCCGACCGCCAGCCCGGCGATGAACAGCCAGCCGAACAGCCGGTTGTGCACCAGGCAGACCCGGTGGTACCAGAGCGGCCAGCCGACGTAGCCGGCCGGTGCGGCGGCGGGTGCCGGGCGCGCCATCACGCGCACCGCGTGCAGCGCCCGCGGCAGGGCCAGCACCACCAGGAGCACGAACGGGCTCAGCGCACCGGTGAGCACGCCGATCGCGGTGAGGAGGTACATCGCGCCCACCGCCACCTGGTTGAGGGTGCGCGCGGCACTCTCGCCCAGCAGCACCGGAAGCGTCCGCTGCTGCTGGGAGGTGTCGAACATTCGCTGATCGATGTGCTTTCCGATCAGGATCGAGGCCACCCCGAGTCCGACGGGTACCGAGGCCAGGTAGGCATCGGCGGAGAATCTCCCGGTGATGACGTAGTAACCGCCACCGATCATCAGCGGCCCCCACACCGCGAACGCCGCCAGCTCGCCCAGGCCCAGCTCCTTCAGCGCTCGGGGCGCCGCGTCGTAGGCATAGAGCAGGACGGCGCCGATCACGGTCAGCAGCACCGCGGGCCAGCCGCGCAACGCGATGAAGTAGGCCGCGATCAGCAGCGCCAGGGTCGCGAGCACGGCCAGCCCGCCGGCCAGCAGTCCGGGCGTGACGGCGCCGCTGGCGATCGGGTGCAGCGTGTAGCGCCGCCGCGGCGAGTCCGGGGTGTCGTGTCCGCGCCGGTAACCGAAGTAGTCATTGGACAGGTTGCTGATCGCATGCAGCACGAGGAAGCCCAGCAGTACCAGCACGAACGGCAGCACCCGCAGCCGCCGGTCGGTCAGCGCCAGCAGGCCGGCGATCACGGCCGACTGCGCCGAGATCACCAGGATGACGCTGCGCGAGGCATAGAGGAAACGGGTGACCGGGTCCAGGTCTGCGAAGTCCGACGCCTCGGCGGGGTAGAAGCCGGTGAACGCGCCGAGGAAGGCGAACGGTCCGCGTTGCGGCCGCTTGCCCAGTGCCGGGGTCGTCTCGACCATGGTCGTCGCTCCTGAACTCGACGGGCCGTTCACTCCGACCACCGCGACGCCCGCCGAACGCCGCCGGTTCCTTTCACACTACGTCTGCCTGCGGAGCGATCGGGCCCGCTCGGAGTGTGCGATGAGCCACCCGATTCGGCTGCGGCGTGTAGCCTCGGCGCTCGAGCGGGGGCTTGCCAAGCGATCTCGTTGGACGGTGAACCCGCAGTGCCCCAGCCAGCCCCGGCCGCATTCCGTGGCGCCCACCCGGCGTTCGCCGCAGCTCGATCGCGGCGGCCCTGATCGTGGCTGCGCTGCCGCGGTTGAGCACCACCACTCACAAGATCCGGCTCGCTGCCGACAAGTTAGAGATCGAGGTGGCCGGCGCGAGCGGCCCCCTCACTCTCACAGGTGCGATGGCGGCGATCAACTGATGGACGACTACAGCCCGGCCAGGCGAGCAGACCTGGCCCAGTCCGACGGCTCCCTGGTGGGCCGCGGGTTCAGCTGGCCCCTGGAGGTGGATCACACCGGCTCGATGGAGCTCACCGACGGTGCCGAGGACCTCGACCGGTCGATCCGGATGGTGCTGTTGACCGTTCCCGGCGAGCGCCTGATGCATCCGGGCTTCGGTTGCCATATCTGGGATCTGCTGTTCGAGCCGGTTACTGAGGACCTGCTCGGCCTGATCGCCGAGGCGGTCCGTGACTCACTGGCCCGCTGGGAGCCCAGGATCCTCGTCGACGACGTGCGATCTGCAGTGGATCCCGATGACTCGGCGCTGATCCGGATCACCATCAGTTACCAGGTGCGGGTGACCAAGGACCGGCGGAACCTGGTGTACCCGTTCTACGTGATCCCGCACGAGCCGGAAGCATGAACTGCCCAGCCTTGGAACTGACGCCAGTAAGCAGGGCAGCGGCGCGTTGAAGGTCGGCGACCAGCCCGCCGTACATCGCTTCGCGGTTGTCGCCGGCACGAAGCACCGCTGAGGGATGGATCGTCACGACCACCAGCGGATCCGGCGAGCTGGTGTCGAGCAGATCAGCCTCGGTCGGAAGGTGCAGAACCTCGCCACGATGCTGGCTCAACCGGAACGACGGCCCGAACAGCGACTGGCTGGCAGTGGCGCCCAGAGCCACCAGTACCTTGGGCCGGACGGACCGGAGTTCGGCGGCCAGCCAGGGACGGCACGCCACGATGTGTCCGCGCTTCGGGGTCTGGTGGATCCGCCGGGTGCCGCGCCTGGTGAACGCGAAATGCTTGACGGCATTGGTGAGATAGCTGCGGTCCGGCTCGATACCGGCCTCGGCCAGCGCCCGGTCGAGCAGCTTGCCGGCCGGCCCGACGAACGGCTCGCCCCGCTGGTCCTCAACGTCGCCCGGCTGCTCACCGACCAGCATCAGCTCCGCGCCGGCCGGGCCGCGGCCGAAGACGGTCTGGGTGGCGTCCTGGTACAGCTCGCAGCCGCGACAACCCGTGGCCGCCTGGGCGAGATCGGGTAACCGGTCGGTTTCGGGCACGTACGGTTCGGCGGTGCTGGTCGCGGCCATCACGTCTCCCGGCGAAGTCGGTCGCGCGGGCTCGGCGGCTCGCCGGCAATCCTACGCTCGACCGCAATGCGCGGTTTGACCGTCGGGCATGATCCTGCACGTCGGGCATGATCCTGCACGTCGGGCATGATCGGGCGATGGACCAGCGCGGCGTGACGGAGTTGCTCGACCGGCTGCGGGAGGTCGAGGTGCTGCCCTGGCTGGACGGTGGCTGGGGGGTGGACGCGCTGCTCGGCGCGCAAACCCGGCCGCACTCCGATCTCGACCTGGTGGTCCTCCGCCCGGATCTCGACGTCGTGGCGGACATCCTGTGGGTGCTGCGGTTCGAGGTGTTACGGGATTGGCTGCCCAATGCCATCGCCTACACCGATCTGCTTGGCAGGCAGGTCGATCTGCATCCGGTCGACCCGACGCCGGACGGTGGCGGCGACCAGATCCAGCTCGACGGCGAGTCACGGTGGCACTATTCCGCGCCGGTGCAAGGGGCCATCGGCGGCAGGACCGTGCTGTGCTGCCCGGTCGAGGACCAGGTGTCGTGCCATCTCGGCTACCCACCGCGCGATACCGACTTCGAGGACATGCGACGGTTGGGCGAGCGGTTCGGGCTGCAGTTGCCGGAGCCGTACGCGGCTGGATGAGGTGGCGAACTGCACGTTTAACCGGCGATCGGCCTTGAGATTCGATAGCCTCGCTGCCGACCCGCACCTGTCAGTACGCCCGCTCGAGGAGAGCCGCGATGACCAACGTTGTGTTCTGGCCAGATGTCAGCAGCTATCAGGTGAACGTCAATGACCAGTTCACCCGTCAGTTCCTGATGTTCAAGGTGTCGGAGGGCACCACTTATGTGGATCCGAAAGCCGTTGCCAACGGCGCCTGGTGCACCGCCAACTCCGGACCCGGGAAGAAGATGGTCGGTTACGGCGGATACCACGTCTGGTGGCCTGGCAACGAGCAGGCGCAGGCCAACTTGTTCTTCGCCAACGTCAAGCTCAGCCCGTACCTCGTCGCGATGATCGATGTCGAGTCGTGGGGCGGCAAGATCAAGGGCGATAACTCTGCCAGTATCACGGCGCTCGCCAACCTGTTCGCGGCGAAGCTGGGGCAGCGCCGGGTCAAGGTGTACGCCAATCAGGGCGACTTGACAGCGCTGTATCCGAAGCGCCCGGCGTGGCTCGGCGTCATCAAGGCCAGTTATTCAAGCCAAGCGCCTGCCGAGCCGTGGGTGGGCTGGCAGTACACCGACGGGTCGACGAACTGGCCGATACCCAACGGATGGCCACGCTCGACCCCGCCGTTCGGCAACTGCGACCACAACGCCTACTACGGCACCGTGCAGCAGTTCGCGGCCGAGTACGGAATCGCGCCGGCCAAGGCGACCTAGCCGCTGACATCGGCGTGCCGCCAGCTGGGCAATCGAGCACCGGCTAGTCGCTGTGCGGGTGCTGACTGAATCGCCGCGCACCGGAACGACGTGCGGTACGAGCCTGACCCGTCCCGGCCGGTGCGATGGGTGCTCACGGCTACGCCGCTGGCTCGCGAAATACTGTTACAGGTAGGCCTCGTATCCCGGCATCACCGAAGAGTGAACGCCAGATCTGACTTAGTCAGCAGCTCGTCGCAGCCAGCAGTTCTGTCATACCCTGCCTCTAGTGTCTGATGTATGGAAGCATTGTTGGACGGCCAGGCATCATCGGCGCATGCGATGCTTTCTGCTGCTGTCGCAGGTTACTTGCAGCCCATCGCTACTGGATCCCTCACTCAGCTGTCTGACACTGCGGTGCTTGCCGAGCTGCGTGAATTGGAAATGCTGCGACGCACGCTCGCGGTCGCCGATCAGGCACTCATCGCCGAGATCGATCGGCGGGGACTGGCAGGACGGTTGGTGATGCCGTCGACCTCGGCAGTGCTGCAAGGCATTCTCAGACTGTCGCCGCACGAAGCCAAGCAGCGGGTCGAGGCGGCT
>NZ_DASVQG010000326.1:0-3164 GCF_036389215.1 Jatrophihabitans sp. | reverse complement strand
AGCGCGTCCCCGCCGGGGTCCTCGCCGACCTCCCCAGCCGCCCCGGCGCCGGTCCGGGCCCCGGTCAAGCCGCTCGACGCCGGCTGCATCAACTAGCTGATCAGCCACTTCGCTGCGCTCCTCCCTCGTGCCTCGGTCGATGCTCGCTCAGCCGATCAGCCACTTCGCTGCGCTCCTCCCTCGTGCCCCGGTCGATGCTCGCTCAGCCGTCAACTAGGAGCGGCACGCCCGCGGCGAGCGCATCGGACCGGGCCCGAAACGGCTTGCCGTACCCTCAGGCGATGTGACCAGTGCGACCCCCGTCGGGATAGGGCCCGCTCCTGGTGAGTCTGTGGAAGAGCTGGTAGCCCGCCACCAGTTGCGACGCGCGGGTGCCCGCCCGGGCATCGTCGACTACACCCGGGAACTGTGGGGACGCCGGCACTTCATCGTCGCGTTCTCCACCGCGAACAATGCCGTCGGGTACTCCGCCAGCTTCCTGGGCCAGGCGTGGCAGCTGCTGACCCCGCTGCTCAACGCCGGGGTGTACTACCTGATCTTCGGCGTGCTGCTGCACACCAAGCGCGGCGTGCACAACTACGTCGCCTTCCTGGTGATCGGGATCTTCATCTTCACCTTCACCCAGAGCAGCCTGATCGGAGGCGCCCGGGCGATCAGCGCCAACGTGGGGCTCACCCGGGTGCTGCATTTCCCGCGTGCGGTGCTGCCGGTCTCCTCCACCCTGGTCGCGCTGCAACGGCTGGTCTACTCGCTGATCATCATGCTGCCGATCGTGCTGATCACCGGTGAGCGGCCGCGGTGGCAGTGGCTGCTGCTGGTGCCCGCCATCGCGCTGCAGACGATGTTCTGCCTGGGCCTGGCCTTCTTCATCGCCCGGATCGGCGCCAAGATACCCGACACCTCGCAGTTGCTGCCCTTCCTGATCCGCACCTGGCTCTACGTCTCCGGCGTCTTCTACAGCATCCATGCCTTCGCAGCCGACCACCCGCACTGGGTCAAGGTGGTGCTCGAGGTCAATCCGGGCGCGGTCTACGTCGAAGTGGTGCGGGCAGCGCTGATCGAAGGCCCGCGCGAGAACCACCTGTGGTGGCTGGCGGTGGGCTGGGCGGTCACCGTGCTGGCCGCGGGTTACCTGTTCTTCTGGCAGGCCGAGGAGCAGTACGGACGTGTCTGAGCCAGCCAAGGAGGCCGAACCCACCGTCGTCGTCGACGATGTGCACCTGGTCTACCGGATCACCGGACGGCACGCCTCGGCCGGCGCCCCGGCGGCGTTGAAGCGGCTGGTACAGCGCCAGCCACCGCCGGGCATGCGCGAGGTGCACGCGGTGCGCGGGGTGAGCCTGATCGCCCGGCGCGGCGAGGCGATCGGGCTGATCGGCCCGAACGGTTCCGGCAAGTCCACCCTGCTCCGCGCGATAGCCGGGCTGATGCCGCCGCAGTCCGGCGCGATCTACACCCAGGGCCAGCCGTCGCTGCTCGGCGTGGCGGCGGCACTGATGAACGACATGACCGGCGAGCGCAACGTGGTGCTCGGCTGCCTGGCCATGGGCATGACCCCGGAGGAGGTGAAGCAGCACTACGACGCGATCTGCGAGTTCGCCGGGATCGGCGACTTCATCTCCTTGCCGATGAAGACCTACTCCTCGGGGATGGCGGCCCGGCTGCGGTTCGCGATCGCCGCCGCCAAGTCGCACGAGGTACTGCTGATCGACGAGGCGCTGGCCACCGGCGACGCGGAGTTCCGCCGGCGCAGCGAGGCACGCATCCGGGAGTTGCGCGAGGCCGCCGGAACCGTGTTCCTGGTCAGCCACGGCCTGGGGGTGGTTCGCGAGACCTGCGGGCGCGCCATCTGGCTGGAGAAGGGCCGGATCGTCGCCGACGGCGAGGCCAACGCCGTCGTCGACGCCTACGAGGCCCGGCACGACCCGCAGGCGGTGCAGGAGCGGCTGGCCGCCGCCGCCGCGGGCGGCAAGCTGTGGTCGGCACCCGAGGAGCCGTCCAGCGCCTGACCCCCGGCGACACCGTCGGGCACCGCCCTGGCCGGGCGATATGTTGATCCTTCACTCGACGAGCGAGGGCTGATGAACCGGCACGAATTCCTGACCGCGATCCATGCCAACTACAAGCCGCGCAACTACCTCGAGATCGGGGTCAACGACGGCCGTGGCCTGCAACGCTCGCGGACCAGGACGATCGGCGTGGACCCGGCGTTCAGGATCGTCGTCGAGCTCGAGTGCGACCTCAAGCTGGTCAAGGCCACCAGTGACGACTTCTTCGCCCAGGACGACCCCATCGCGCGGTTCCCCGAGGGCATCGTCGATTTCACCTTCATCGACGGCCTGCACATCTTCGAGTACGCGCTGCGCGACTTCCTGAACGCCGAGCGGCTGTCCGGCCCGAACAGCGTGATCGTCCTGGACGACATGCTTCCCCGGACCGTTGCCGAGGCGGCCCGCGACCGGCACACCCGCGACTGGACCGGTGACGTCTACAAGGTCGGCGCGGTGCTGGAACGCTACCGGCCGGACCTGGTGGTCGTGCCGCTGGACACCGCACCCACCGGGCTGTTGCTGGTCGTGGGCGCCGACCCGGCCAGCACGGTCCTCAAGGACAACTACGACGCGATCCTCGCCGAGTACGTCAGCGAGGATCCGCAGGCCGTCCCCGAGGACATCCTGCACCGCCGGCAGGCCGCCGACCCGGCGAAGGTTGCCTCCTCGCCGATCTGGGAGGAGCTTGCCGCCAACCGCTCCGCGACCTCGCGGCCGGCCGGGATCGAGGCCCTGCGCGAGCTGCGGGGGACGGCGAGCTATGTCTCCAACCCGGCGCCGCCGGTGCCCTGGCCGCCGGTCAAGGCCGGCAAGCCGGCGGCCGAAGCGCGGTCCCGGGCCAACGGCAAGCCGGTTACGTTGGTACGCAGGGTCCGCCGAGCCATCAAACAGCGCCTGTAGCCCCGGGCCGGTGGCGGTCGAGCGGATCCGCCCCGAACGGGAGAGGTTTCGCCTCCGGTGCTGCGCGACCGGATTCCGGGCAACCTGTGGCTGGCCGCGACCGGACCGGCGGCTCAGACCAGCGGCTCAGATCAGCGGTGGCCGGCCGGCCCGGGTCATCCGCCAGACCGTGCGCCACGACATCGGCCGGCGCGGGCCACAGTCCAGCCGGAA
>NZ_DASVQG010000325.1:0-2336 GCF_036389215.1 Jatrophihabitans sp. | reverse complement strand
CTATCAGCAAGCATACACCTGTCGTGGACGCGCGGTGCGCGAAGGTGCGGTGGTGCCGGCAGGCAGACCATCCACCCTGAGTCCACCCAACGGCAGGAAGGGCCGTCCCGCGCAGAGAGCGGGACGGCCCTTTCCTGTGGTCGGGTACGGGCTCCGTATCCCGGCTCAGCCGCCGGCTGCCAGCTCGGCGTCGGGATCGGCCTCAGCGTCCCATTCCATCCGGTACCGCAGCAGGGTGGGGTTGAAATCGATGCCCGCCTGGAGGGCCTGCTCGGCAGACAGCAGGTCGGTCTCCGGATCGCCGTCCGGGCGGCTCAGCATCGTCTCCTCGGTCTCGATGATCCGGGGCTCGCCGGTGTAGCCGAGTTCAGCGGCAGCAACCCGGCCGGAGTGCAGCGCCGATTCGAGGATCGACAGGTCGCCGGTGAGCGGAACGGTTCCCTGGTAGGTCCAGGTCGGTAGGTGCGTCATGAAGCCACTGTCTCACCTCGGGGCCGAACACCGGATGCCAGCCGGCCGTGTCGCCAGCGCGCCGGTCGACCTTGCGCGGGCGGCTGGTTGCGACGGTATAGCCTGGCGTGATTGAGCAGGTGCTCAAGGCTGGAGGAGGCTCGATGGGCACTGGGGCGATGAACGCTACCCGGGCCAAGCTGCTGGCCGCCGCCGCGGACACCCTGCGCGAGGACGGTGCGGCCGGGGCGTCGGCGCGCGGCATCGCCGGGCGGGCCGGGGTCAACCAGGCGCTGATCTTCTACCACTTCAAGACGGTCAGTGAGCTTCTCGACGCCGCGTGCCGGCACGCGGTGGACGAGGCAGTCGAGCACTACCGCAACCAGTTCGCGGCCGTCACGTCCCTTCCCGGGCTGCTGGCGGTAGGTCGCGAACTGCACCAGCGCGAGCGCGCGATCGGAAACGTCGCGATGATGGCGCAGCTCATGTCCGCCGCCGGGAACGACCCGGTGCTGGCCGGTGCCGCTCGTTACGCCATGCGGGTGTGGACGGCCGAGGTCGAATCGGTCGTCGAACGCGTGTTGCGTGGCAGCCCGTTGGCCGAGGTCGCCGACAGCGCCGGCCTGGCTCGCGCCGTCAGCGCGTCGTTCATCGGCCTGGAACTCTACGAGGGTGTCGACGCCGACGGCGCGGCACATGCGCTGGACTCGCTGGAACGCCTGGGTGTGCTGGTCGAGGTGGTCAACGACCTCGGCCCGATCGCCCGGCGGGCGCTGAGGTCAAAGCTCAAGGGCGCAGCCGTCGTACGGTGAGAACATGTCGATCGGCAAGGGTGACCGGGTCAGCTGGAACACCTCGCAAGGTAGGACCCAGGGCCATGCCGTGGAGAAGAAGACAGCTCCGTTCAGCCACGCGGGGCAGAAGTTCAACGCCTCACCGGACGAGCCGTACTGGATAGTGCAGTCGGAGAAGTCCGGCGCCAAGGCCGCGCACAAGGAGTCCTCGCTGAGCCCGGGCTAACCTGAGCCTGACCGGCTCAGGCAGTGGCCAGCCAGGACTCGGGCGGCCGCAACGACTGCAGCATGCCGACCGGGTCGCTGCTCTTGGCGATCGTCGTTCCGATCAGCACACCGTCGGCGCCCGCCTGCGCGGCGCTTTCGATGTCACGCCGGGAGCTGACCGAGCTCTCCAGCAGTACCAGCACGTCCTGTGGCGCCATGCTCGCCAGCACCTGGCCATAGCTGGCCGACGGGCCTTCCATCCTCAGTGCGGCAACCCCACGGCAGTTGATACTGATGGCGATTGCTCCGAGTTCCACTGCCTGTTCCAGCTGCTCGGCGTTGTGCACGCCGATCACGACCTCGAGCCCGAGCTCCTCGGCGCGGGCCTTCATCGCGGCGAACAGGCCTTGATCGAGAAAGGCACTGATCGCCAGCTGCACCGCGTCGAACCCGGCCTCATACGACTCGTCCATCTGATCGACGGTGTCGAAGAACTCCTTGCGCATCAAGGGAACCGGAGACAGCTGGCGGATCTTCTTCGCGATCTCGATGCTGCCGTCGAAGTAGACCGGGTCGGTCGGGGTCGACAGCGCATCGACCCCACCGCCGACCAGCGCCCGGACGTAGGGCTCCAGCCGCTCGCTGGAGATCAGCTCACCATCGCGGGGCGAACGGCACTTGATGTCGACCATCAGCGCCGGCGAGCCGCCGGACCTCGCCGTAGCCAGCACCTGGTACAGACTGCGGCTCTGCATCGCGTGCCTCCTGAAACCACCGGTCCCGTCTAACCAGACGTTCGGTGCGACAGGAGCAAGCCTGACATCCTGTGGCGTAGGTCACCTCTCTGCCCCTGCTCTGACTCTGTGCGGGCTGAGAGCCGGGGGG
>NZ_DASVQG010000324.1:0-5453 GCF_036389215.1 Jatrophihabitans sp. | reverse complement strand
CGAGATCAGACCCGTGGAGGCGTTGATGCTCAACCCGGCCGGCAGACCCGTCGCCGTCCAGGAGTACGGCGCGCTGCCGCCACTGGCCGACATCTGCAACGACTTGGCCGTACCCACCGTCCCCGACTGCGAACCCGGGTTCGCCACCGACACACCGGTCGAGCCACCGACGATGGGGTGGGAGATGGCGCAGTTGTTGGTGTCGTTGGACCAGCTGGCCTGCTCGGCGTAGGTGCCGAACGAGCCGAAGGAGATGTTCGCGGCACCACCGGTGGAACCGGGCGCGATCCAGGCGCACTCGTCGGAGTTCTCCTGGCCGTTGTAGGAGCTACCGGTGTGGTTGGTCCAGCCGCCGGCCGGGTTCTGGTCCGACATCGTCTCCTGCCACTCGTGGCCGAGGGTCATCGTCCAGCCGTCCAGCGTTCCGGGTGAGTTCACGAAGCCCACGCCGCAGCCGGCGCCGGAGTCGATGTTGTACGGCTGGTTGGAGAACGCGATGTCACCGTAGGGCGAACTCACCGCTCCACCGGTCAGGGTGGTGTCGCCGTTGTAGTCGTGCCAGGCGCAGTACTGGCCCTGGTAGCTGTCGGGGTTGGTGCCGTGCGGCGACAGGATGACGTAGTAGGCGTAGCGGTTGGCGGCGGCGGTGGTGTTGCCGAAGTGAGCCGCTGCGTTGACCGCCTCGACGCCGAGCTGATGACCCGAGGCCGCGGCCGGTGAGGCCACTGAGTTGTCGTACCAGACACCTGACAGCACGCCGCCGGTCTGGTAGGGGATGTGCGCGGCGGTTGCCGGGCAGCCGGTCGCGCCGGTGGCGACGCCCGCACCGTCACACCACTGGGTCAGGTCAGCTGACCACAGCTCGTTGTTGGTGCCGATGCCCTTGAACATCTGCTGAGCGGCGCCGGCCGCGCCGTTGGCATCGCCGGTGAACTTGGCATTTCCGTTGGCGTCGGTCGACTGGGTGCCCCACTGGCTTCCGTAGAACACCAGGTACACCTTCGAGTGGCCGCTGGTGACGCCGATGCCGTCGATTCCGCCGCCGTAGGACAGCGTCTGCGGCCCGGTGGCCGCGGTCGTCGAGGGGTGCGCCTTGGCGTAGGCATTCATCTTGGCCTGGGTCCCGATGGTGGGAAGCACGCCGTGCCGGTAGCTGTGTCCTGCCGCGGGCGAGTAGGGATTGCCGGTGGCCGCGGCGGCGGAGCCGGCCGTGACGATCCCGGTGACAGCCAGCGCAGCCAGGCTGGCGACTCCGATGATCGCGCCACTGCGGCGCGACCTGATGTGCAACGTCATTGTTGACCTTTCTGCAGGGGGTACAGGCACATGCGGGGGGTGCACGGCGGCGCGCGCGGGCCAGGGGAGAAACCGAGCGTGGAGCCGTTGAGAGTGCCGTGCCCGCGACGCCGGGGCGGCGCGGGCACGGTGATATCAGCGCCGAACGGATCTCCTTTCACCGCCGTGGCCGAATGGGGAGAACGGGGGGTCGATCAGGTGCCGAACCGCCGGCGCTTTCGGTGGTTCGGAGCGAACGTAACGAATTGTCGATAGGTCGTCAATGGCTGAATCGAACTGAATTGGTTCGGCAACTTTGAATGAGAATTGCCCCCTTGATACCAACAGATCGCAGTCACCAAATTCAGTCCTCACGGCATTCACATCTGAGCTACACAAATATTGTGTCACCGGTAGAAGTGCCTCTAAGTTGCCAATCGTGCGGGGCGAACTACGGTGCTGGTGCAGCGCAGCGAATGCGGTCACCAAGGCCCGACCTGGGGGCGGGGCGTCCTGGCCGCCGCTCGCCATCGGCGACCGCCGGCGTCAGCGTGGCCCGCGCCGCTCTTCATGTGAAACCCGACCCATCAGACACTGGAGGAACACATGCGACTCGGCAAAAAACTCGCGACTGCTGCCGTCGGCGTGGCGGCCCTGGCCCTGAGCGTCACGGCGGCCGGCGCCACTCCGGCGCACCGGGGACCGCAGTCCCACGGCCGACAGGACGGTGGCAATCTCGACCGCATCTTCGTGATCATGCTGGAGAACCATTCACAGTCGAGCGTGATCGATGACCCGAACGCCCCCTACCTGACGTCGCTGGCGCACACCTATGCGATGGCAGATCATTACTACGGCGTAACCCATCCCTCGATGCCGAACTACCTGGCCGCCATAGCCGGTGACAATTTCGGGATCCAGGACGACAACGACCAGAACATCGTCAACCTGGACCGGCGGAATCTCGTCGACCAACTCCAGGCCCACCACATCCGCTGGGACGCCTACTTCGACACCCTGCCGGCGAACAAACTGGCCCGGTTCGGGCCGGAGGTCGGCGGTGTCTCCGTCCCGCTGTATGCGAAGAAGCACAATCCGTTCGTGCTGTTCGACGACGTCAAGAACAGCCCGGCCCGGATGAGCCATATTCGCGATTACAGCCGGTTGGGCGCTGACCTCAACAGCAAGGCCGCTCCCCGCTTCGTGTGGATCAGCCCGAACCAGTGCAACGACATGCACGGCGGTGTCTACGTCGCGGTGCCGGGCCACCCCGAGGCGCCCTGCCCGTACGGCAGCGCCAAGGACGATGCCAACGACGCCGCGCTCAAGCACAAGGCCGACATGTTCGTCCGGGGTGCGGTGCGCACGATCATGTCGTCCAAGGCCTGGACCAAGCGCTCGGCGATCGTGATCGTCACCGACGAGAACGACTTCACCGGCAACGCCGAGACCGGCGGCTGGGAGAGCGCCGCGGGCTGCTGCGACTCGCCCTACGTGGAGGCCGGTGACCCGCGGGTCAGCGCCACCTGGCCGGGTGGCACCTACGGTGGCGGCCTGATCCCGGCCATCATCGTGACCGCCGGGGCGCGGCACGTGGTGGACCACACCCCGTACAACCACTACTCGCTGCTCACCGCCATCGAGGACAACTGGCACCTGGGGCACCTCGGCCACGCCGGTGACAGCGCCAACGGGGTACTACCGCTGAAGATCCAGCGCAAGGGCTAGGTGCGCTCCTGAAGCTCCTGCCGGCAAACCTGGGCATGCGTGACCACTGTTAAGTGGCCAAAGGGGCAGACGATCATGCAAGATGCTCTTCGTCAGTTCCTGCGCACAGCAGGCGAACCCGGTAAAGGTAGGTCCAGTGGACACCAACGAGATGCTGGAGCTGTCGCAGGAGTTCGCCCTCCTCGCCGCCGAACTGCATGGCGACGGTGACAACCAGGCGGCCCTGCGGCGGCTGGTCGAGCTCGCGGTCAAGCATGTCGAGGGATGTGGCTGGGCGAGCATCACGGCGGTCCGAGGCGGTCAGGGCCACAGCGTCGCGATCTCGGACGAGGTGGCCCAGCAGGTGGATGACCTGCAGTACAAGTTCGGTGAGGGGCCCTGCATGGCGGCCGCTGAGAACGCCTCGGACTACCTGCTGTTCGACATCACCGACGAGCCCCGCTGGCCGCGGTTCACCGAGGCTGCCGCTGAACAGACCCCGGTACGCAGCGTGCTCGCCTTCCAGCTCGCAGCCGGCCGGGCGGTCGCCCTGAACCTCTACGCCGACCAGCGTGGCGCCTTCAGCTCCGACGCCATCGACACGGCCACGATCTTCGCGGCACAGGCGTCCTGCCTGATCGCGCTCAACGAGGCCGAGGACCAGGCGACGAACCTGGAGGCGGCGCTGGAGAGCAGCCGCGCCATCGGCGTCGCGCTGGGCGTCCTGATGTCGGCCCGGAAGGTCACCCAGGAGCAGGCCTTCGCCCTGCTGCGGGTGGCCAGCCAGAACCTGCACCGCAAGCTGCGGACGGTTGCCGCCGAGGTGGTCGAGACCGGCACCCTGCCCGATCTGCCGGAGCCCAAGCCTGCCAAGACGGCTGAGGGCAGCGGGAGCACCAGAAGCACCAGAAGCACCGCCGGGGCCGTTTCGCTGGATGTCTCGACCCGCTGACGTTATCCCGGGGCCGGGCGCGTTCGCGGTCAGCCGCTGGGCGGCTTGTGCGCTCGGGCGGCGGGTGCGCTCGGTGCCGGGCGGCGGGTGCGCTCGGCGCTCGGGCGGCGGGTGCGCTCGGCGCGGGCGGCTCAGGGGCCGGGCAGCGGGGGTGACCCGGTCCCCGGGTGGGCGCCGGCCGGGACCGCCGGAACGGGCTCCTCGGCGCCGGCCAGCACCCGGTCGGAGATCGTGATCCCGGCCAGCAGGCCACCAGCGATGCACAGTGCCGCGGCGATCAACACGGCGTGGCGGAACCCGGCCGACAGTTCCGCCGGATGGCTCAGGGCTGTGGAGGTGAGGCCGGCCAACGCCGGCAGCACCGCGACGGCCAGCAGCCCGGCGGTCCGGGCCACGGCGTTGTTGACCGCCGACGCGACGCCGACCTGCCGTTCCGGAGCGGCGGCCAGCACGGTGGCGGTCAGCGGCGCCACGGTGCCGGTCAGGCCGGCGGCGAAGACCAGGACGCCGGGCAGCACATCCGTCAGGTAGCTCGAGCCGGCCCCCACCCGGATCAGCATGGCCAGCCCGATCCCGGCGACCACCGGCCCGAAGGTCATCGGCCAGCGCGGGCCGATGCGCTGCGCGAGCCGCCCCATCCGGGCCGACAGCAGCAACATCACCGCGGTCACCGGCAGCAGCGCGCTGCCCGCGGCCACCGGCGTGAACCCCGACACCAGCTGCAACTGCACCGGCAACAGGAACAGCGCCCCCGACAGCGCCCCGTAGATCAGGAAGGTCACCAGGTTCGCCGCGCTGAACTGCCGCGACCTGAACAGCGACAGCGGCATCATCGGGTCCCGCCGGCGGTGCTCGTTGACCACGAAGGCCACCAGCAACAGCACCCCGGCAGCCGCGGTCACCACCAGCGACGCGGGCCAGAGCCGTACCGGCCCCTCGGTGAGCGCGTAGACCAGGGCACCCAGCCCGAGCGCGGCATAGCCGGCACCGGGCAGGTCGAGCCGTCCGGTGGCCTGCTCGTCCCGGGTCTCGGGCACCCACCTGCCCGTTACCGCGATCACCAGGACGGCCAGCGGCAGGTTCAGCAGGAACACCAGCCGCCAACCCCACGGCGCCAGCCCGACCAGCAGGCCGCCGACCACCGGGCCGATGGCGTTGGCGATGCCGCCGAGGCCCGACCAGGCACCGACCGCCGCGGCGCGGTCCTCCCGGCGGAACACCGCCTCCAGGATCGCCAGGGACCCGGGCATCAGGAGCGCCGCGGCCACTCCCTGCAACGCCCGCATGCCGATCAGCACCTGCACGGTCGGCGCCGCCGCGCAGCCGGCCGAGGCGATCGCGAACCACAGCACGCCGAGGGTGAAGATCCGGCGCCGGCCCAGCCGATCGCCCAGCGAGCCGCCGAGCAACAGCAGCCCGGACAGGGTCAGGGTGTAGGCGTTGAGGGTCCACTGCAGGCTGGTCAACCCCGCATCGAGGTCGGCGCCGATCCGGGGCAGCGCGATATTCACCACGGTCG
>NZ_DASVQG010000323.1:0-8013 GCF_036389215.1 Jatrophihabitans sp. | reverse complement strand
ATCAGGTAGCAACCTTCCAGGGCTGAACCGCTGGGCATGCCAGCGACCAGCCGCCGCAGCGAGGTGGCCGAGATCGGCATCCTGGTGCAGCTTGCGGTCGGGCCCTCGACCCGGAACAGTCCCCAGCCGAAGCCGTCCCCGCCGGCCGGCGCGCGGCATAACGCGAGCGTTTCGTAGGGAAAGATGGCGCCCGCCGACGGTACCCGGCGCGCGCCGCTGGGTCCGGTGCGGTGTACAGCCTCACCGAGGATGTCCACCGCTACAGCCAGATCCGCGCTCAGCACCGTATGAGAGGTCGCCGAGCCAACAGCCCGCAGGTCCGTCATCGCCGCCCATGCGCGACGCAGGTCGGCCGAGGGGGCTGCAGTGACCAGATCGGGCTGGACAGCTCTGACGGGAGCCAGTTGCCGGTCAGCAATTATCATGGGCGAAGCTTTCGTTGCGGCAGGCGTAGCAAGGTCATGTCGGCTCGACCGCATGCTGGGCAGCGGCGAAGTGAACAACCTCAGGGTCAGCGGTGGGGGTCCGCTCGCGCTTTCGCGCTGATCGCTGTAGTTCCTCTTGAAGAACACCGATCGCTCTGCCTCGGTTGCAGAGCTGTCCTGTCTGGGTGGTCGCGGCACCCACTCGCAACCAGATCACCTCCGCGGGTGTTCTTCTGTCGAGCACACGCAGTTCCCCTTCTTTGAACTGGCACTTGTCGCTATCTCCCGTCGTGAGGGAGCTGATGGGTTCACGACTACGACATGACCCCGGCTATGCCGTGCGCAGATAGAAGCTGACCGTGACCTACCGATCCCCGGCAGATGAACAGCACCGGCTCAGCGGAGCCGAACTGCGCGCCGCCGTGCTTGCTTTCGCCACCAATCCGATCTACCTGGACGGCGAGCATTGGGAGAACGACGACAACCCCTACCGGCGGCAGCTGCGTCCCCAGGACCTGCGGTACCTCGACTTCACCACGCCGCTGCGTCGTGACCAGGTGTTGCGCCATGCCAGCCTGGCCGCTCAGCGGATGCTGACCTGCATCTACGAGGCGGATCTGGTGCTCCTGCCGCAGTCGGAGCTGACACCGGGAACCTATGAGGACTTCCGGTCCTTCTACAGCTCCGACAACCGGGCCCGTGGCGAGGCGATCCGACCCGCGCTGGAGGCTTACGCCTTCGCCTTCCTGGAGGACGAGGTCATCATCTCCGGGGCGTGGAACACCGAATCGCTCGAAGTATTCCTGCGAGAACTGGACGGGCACGACAGGAATGTGTTGCTGGCCACGGAGAAGGCGATCCGGCACTCGGACGATCCCCGGCGCGCGGCCAGGATGTGGCTGATCCAGCGCCCACCGGGGCTGCTGTCGATGGCCTCGGCGATGCTGGGCACCGTGCTCGGCACCCTCGGCGAGCCGGACCCGGAGTGGTCCGAGATCGTCATCGGCAGGTACGGCCACGGGATGCACGACGCCGCGCACCGCACCCGGTACGAGCACACCCTTGCGTCGGTGGGGCTGCGGCAGGGCCTGCATCACTACTGGCAGTACTACCTGCCAGGAAGCCTGCTGATGAGCAACTACTTCCACTACCTGGGCAGGAACCACGAGCTGTTCTTCCGCTACCTCGGCGCGCTGTTCCACGCCGAGTCCACACTGGCTGACTTCAGCGCCCGAGCCGCGGCACTGCTGACCGATGTGTTCGACGGCGCAGTCGACGTGAAATGTTTCACCGAGCACGCCGCCACCGAGGCCGGGAATGGCCGGACGGTGTTGGAGAACCTCGTCCTCCCGGTTGTCCAACGGTGTGGGCCGGCCGTCATCCCGGAGATCCTGCGTGGGTACCAGCAGGCCCAGATCGTTGCCGAGCTGGCCGAGGAGGACTTCGTGGCCCAGATCAGCTGGATGGACGAGGGAAAGGCCAACAAGCGGCTGTACGAGCGGGTCTACCGGGCGGTGCTGGAGGCCAAGGTCGACGTGCCGGTCGTCCGGATTGCCGAACCGTACGGCGAGTTGTCCACCACCCACAGCCATCAGGGTGACCAGCTCTGCCACATCGTTTCCGGAACCATGAGATTCGTGAGCGGATTCCAGTCGCAGCAGGTCCTGGAAGCCGGCGAGGGCATCATCATCTGGCGGAACAGGTTGCACGGCGCGATCATCGAATCCGACGAGTGCGTGTACGAGCTGCACTCGGTAGGCGACTACCGCACGTTCCTGTAGTCAGGCGGCGCGGCCGGCACGGTGCGGGGTCAGAGACGGTGCGCGATCAGAGACGGTGCGCGATCAGAAACGGTGCGCGGTCAGAGACGGTGCGCGATCAGAGACGGTGCGCGATCAGAGACGGTGCGCGATCAGAGACGGTGCGCGGTCAGGATGCGACGCGCGACGTGGGATTCCGTGACGGATCGGCGTAGCGGCCACGCAGGGCGCTGATGCCCCGCGAGACATGAGATTTAGCCGTGCCCTCAGGGCAGTTCATCACCCTGGACACCTCGGCTATGGGAAGACCTACCACATGCCGCAACACGATCGCAGAGCGTTGCGCCGCCGGCAGGGTCGAGAGCAATCGATTCAGCTCCTGGGCCCTCTCGCCTACCAGAATCTGCTCCTCCACGCTCCTGCCGGCGTGTGCGCGCTCGGGGAGCTCGGCCATGGTCACCTCGCCCACCCGGCGGCCGGCCTCACGTATGCGGTTTCGCCAGGTGTTGAGGAGGATCGTCAGCAGCCAGGCTCTGGGCTGCAGGGCGAGCGTCCGCTCAGCCGGGTACTCGCGCAGCGCGCGGAATGCTCGCAGAAAGCATTCCGAGGACAGGTCCTCGGCCTCCGTCGTGGAGCCGGTGATCCGTAACGCGGTTGAGAATACGGTTCTTTCATATCCGCGTACGAGTTCCTCGAAACCCAGGTCGAAGTCGGCGACCAGCCTGCCCAGCAGCGCCACTGTCGCATCAGATGCGCCATGCGAGGGCGAGGTGGTGCTCATGGGGCTGATCGTATTCCGACACATGGGCACCGCAGGTAGGTTCAAAGGTTGATGAGAAGGTACACGCGGTGTGTACCGGGCACCTGGGTCAGGCCGACGGCCGACGCATCGCTCAGCGGGCGCAACTCCGCCGATCAGCCCGCGTCCCGCCGGGCGAGCACCGCGCCACGTCCTGCTTGCAGTGCCAGCGATGCCGCGCTGAGCAGCGCCGGGATTGCCAGTACCAGCACCACCGCAATATGCGCGCTACTCGCCACCACCAGCGCCACCAGTGCCGAACCCGCCGCTGCTCCGACACCGTATGCCCCGTACTGAAAGGAGAAGCCTTCGCTGCGCAACGCTGCCGGAAGAGTCTGCTCCAGCGCCTGGCCGCGCAGCGCGTTGACCGGTGCGATGAAGAGGCCACCTGCCAGCACCGGTACCACCAACCAGTACACGGACGGCACCAGCGTGGCCGACCCCAGCGAAGCACACATGATCAGCAGGCTCCAATCGGCGAGTCGACCCGGTCCACCGACCAGCCGGCTCTGCAGGACCGACAGGCCGACACCCCCGATCATGCTTGCCAGCCCCAGCAACGCGGCGAACAGGCCGGCCGCCGACGCGTGGCCGTGCAGGCTGGTCAGCAGTGCGGGGAGCGCGGCGATGAAGCCGCCTTCGGCCGTGCCCAGGGTGCCGGAGGTCAGGTAGCAGGGCCAGCTCGCGCGGTGGCGCCAGGCGCCGCGGGCATCGGAGCGCTCCGCTGCGGGGCGCTCAGGTGTCGAGGGCACCAGGTAACTGAGCAACGCGGCACCGATCGCGCACCCGGCCATGACCAGATAGGCGACGGCGGGCTGACCGCCAGCCAGCGTAAGGGCAACCAGGATCGGACCGATCAACCACTCGGCCTCGAGCAGGGTCGCGTCCCAGCTCAGAGCCGTCAGCAGCTGCGCCGGGCTGACCAGCTCGGTCAGCATCGCCCGGTACCCACCAGGCACTCCGGAGCTGCTGAACGCGGCGAGCATGGTCAACAGCACCAGTAACCATGACGGTGCGGCGGCGTACACCGCGACTGCAAGGCCTGTCAGGCTCGTACCTGACAGCACCAGCGCGCTACGCATCCGGCCGGCGCGGCTGTCTGGCGGGCACCGGTCCAGCGCGCGACCGAGGCGGGGTGCCCCCAAGGACTCGCACAGGGCGTAACTACCGGCCAGCAAGGCGCCGAAGGCATAGGAGCCCGAGGTTTCTCGTCCGGCGAAGATCGAGGCCAAGGGCGCCATCGCCGGTGGCAGCCTGGTGAGGCCGACCGCCGCGGACCACTGCCACCACCTGCTGTTGCGAAGCAGCGACGCATCGAGGACCGTCATGGCACTGACGTCATGGCTCCAGCACCACCTCGGTGCCATGGCCGGCCAGTGCCTTCGACAAGGGCGCCGGCACCAGGCCTGAGAAGATCCTGACCCGGACGCCGGCCACCAGCGCCGTGTGCGCGGCGGTCAACTTCGCCCCCATGCCACCGCCGCTCACCGGTGGCCGACCGTCGGCTGGGATCGAGCAGCGCGCCAGCACGGATTCGCGATCAGCCAGATTTTCCAGCACACCAGGCACGTCAGACAGCAGCACCAACTCCTGCGCGCCCATCGCGGCCGCCACCGCGGCCGCCAACCGGTCCGCGTCGACGTTGAGCGCCCCGTCCGCACCGAAGGCAGGCGGTGACAGCACGGGAAGGAAGCCCGCGTCCAGCAGTCGATGCAGCGCGGTGGAGTTCACCGCGGTGATCCGGCCGCTGCGATCGTCACGGATGATGGCCGATCGGTCGTCCAGGCGAGCCCGGAACGGCTTTTTCGTGACCGCGGTGACCAGGCCGGCGTCCAGCCCGGTCAGCCCGATCGCCGGTACCCCGTGCCGTACCAGGGCCTCCACCAGCCGAGGTTTGACCACCCCGGCCAGGGCCATGGTGACCACCGCCATCGTCTCCGGATCGGTATAGCGGCCCGACACTCCGCCGGGCCCGATCAGCCGGCGCTGCCGAACGCCGAGTTGGCCACCGATCCGGTCGATGTCGCTCGCGCCGCCATGCACCAGCAGCAACCGCTCACCCTTGCGGTGCCGGTCGGCCAGGTCGGCGCACAGCGGTTCGGGCAACTCCGAGACCACGCCGCCGCACTTGACGACAACGGTAGAGGCCAGGTGGCCATTGAGCATTGCTTGCTCCCATAAGCTGTCCGCGCGGTGGCACCGGGATCGGGTGCGTCGGCGACCACCCTGACGCCAGAGGGCCGGTGACCGGCTCATCGCGATGTCCCCGCTCGGTGCAACGCTGCGATGACCCACCGCAAACTCGGCTGGACGCCGGGCGGGTTCGCCGGCACTGCCCCGACTCCTACTGTCTGGCATATCGAGCTACGGCGATCACCGATGGGCACGGCAGCTGGCCCGGCCCCCGGACGGACGGACAAGAGGTAGCAAATGACAAACGGAGGTGTGCCCAGGATCCTCGCGCTATGGAGTGCCCCGCGGTGCATGTCTACCGCCTTCTTCCGGATGATGCTCGAGCGCGGTGATTTCTCCGCGGTGCACGAGCCGTTCTCCTACCTCGCCGAGTTCGGAGAGGTCTCGGTGGGCGGCGCGACCGTGACCAGCGAGACAGCGTTGCTGGGCCGCCTGCGCGAACTCGTCAGCGCCGGCCCGGTGTTCTTCAAGGACACCACCGACGAGCAGTACCCCGCGGTCCTGGCCGACACCGCCTTCCTGGCCGAGGATGCCGTGCACACCTTTCTGATCCGATCGCCGCAGGAGACGATCGCCTCGTACTTCCGGATCAATCCCGAGGTGCGGGCCGAGCAGATCGGATTCGGACACCAGCTGGAGATCTTCGAGGCGGTCCGTGCAGCCACCGGGCGACGGCCGTTCGTGATGGACGCGGGACAGTTGCTGGCGGAACCGGCGGCCGTGGTCAGGGCCTTTTGCGCCGCGGTGGGCATCGAGTACCGGCCGGCCGCGCTGAGCTGGCAGCCGGGACACCGCGCCGAGTGGGGGCCGTCGCAGCGATGGCATGAGGAGGTCAGCCGTACCAGTGGGTTCAGTGCCGTCCGGCAGTCGGCGGGGGCTGCCGCGCTGGTCGCCGGCAACGATCGGCTGGCCGCCATCCTGGACTATCAGCAGCCGTTCTACGAGCGCCTGCTCGAGCATGCAACCCGAAGTCAGTCGTCATGCTGAGCGATCTTCCCGAGTTCGAGCAGCGAAACCGTCGTAGTTGAGCCATGAAGGACATCTGATGACCCGAGTCAACTCATCCGCCTCAGCGAAGCGCGATCTGGAAGCCTTCGGCTATGCCCACCTGGCGCCGGAACTACTCGACCCCAGCCGCTCAGGTTGCACCGAGCGTTCCGTCGAGGAGTTCGTCGGCAGTTGGAACGCGCTGCCCCGTGATCCGTACCTCACGGGCTCGGGCGCCAGCCGGCTACGACGCTATGGCCGCATTGCCGTCCTGGAAGAAGGAATCGAGTCGCTGCCGCCCGCGCCGTTCGTGCAATCGAACGAGGTCAACCCCATCTTCGGTGGCATCCAACGGCAGTTCGCCCCGCTGGACCCGGCTGTCGTGGCCTCGCCCGTGCTGTCCAGCCTCATCCGAGTGCTATGCCACTGTCTCCCCGATCTTCCGGACCGGATCGAGCGCATGGACGTGGGAATTCACCAGATCCGAGTTCAGGCATCGGTGGCCGCGGATGGATTGCCGACGCCGGAGGGCATACATCAGGACGGGCATCGCTTCGTCGCCCAGGTGTTCATCCTTCGCAACGCCGTCGATGGTGGCCGGTCGTCCTTCTACGACAGCGGCACAGCCGTATACGAGACCTACTTGACCCAGCCATTCGAATGCCTGCTGGTGGATGACCGCCGCCTGCATCACGGTGTGTCCGCCATCAAGCCCGCAGGAGCCAGCGAGGGCTGGCGCGACATGCTGCTCCTCGACTTTCCCGAGGTCCCGTCGCTGGAGGCCGCTACCAGCGTCCGTGGCGACGAGCATGCGGCTTGGTCCCTCGTCTCGGAGACGCTGGGCAGCTGAGTTCGCAGTCCTGCGCGACTCGGCAGCATCGTCACCGGCGCGGCCGCCGCGGATCTGCCGGCCGCCCTGCCCTACCCGTGCCACCGCGTGCTGGTCCCACGCGGCGTCGCACCCTCGTGCTGCTGGTGGGCTATCGAGTTCTGCCGGAAGTCACGCACGATGAGTCGTGGCGACTCCTCCCCCGTCGAGCGCGCCCCCCGTCGAGCGCGCTGTGCCGAGTGCGCCGTGCCGAGTGCGGAGACCCTACGCCCGCACGCCATGCGCGCACCGTCTCGGCCCGATGCCTCCACCGGCGACCTGGCCTCCCCAACCGCCGGACGCACGGCACGCTGACCGATCTCCCGCGCCTCCGATACTGGTGGTCGCGTTTACCCAGGGGTAAGCGTGCCGTCGAGGAGCCGGGCGACAACCTCAGCCGAATACCTGCTCACCGGCTCGTGGCGATGACGACGCTGCCGGCGGAGTTCCTGCGTAGGGTCCGAAACGTTCGATACCAAGCCAGTTCTACAGCTCCCATAAGGTGAATCAGGAGAGACGATGACCACCACCTGCCCCGAATGCGCGGCCGATGTCGCGTTCGCCGAACGACCTCGGTTGAGCGAGGTCGTGGAATGCGGTGACTGCCACAGCGAACTCGAGGTACTGACCCTCGACCCGGTGAATCTGGTGCTCGCCCCCGAGGTAGAGGAAGACTGGGGGGAATGACAGCGCACGCTCAGCTCGCGCTGCTGACATCGCGCGTTCGAACCGAGGAGCGTCAGCTCCTCACCGCCCTGGAGCGGCACGGCGTCCGGTACGAGCAGGTCGACACCCGTACCCTGCACGGCGGCTCAGCGGACCGGCGGTGGCCGGTGGTGCTGAACCGCGAGATCGCCAGCGTCCGAGCACGTTACGCGGCCTGGACGCTGGAGGCCGAGGGCAGCCGGGTGTTGAACAGCGCCCACGCGATCGACCTCTGCGCCGACAAGTGGCGCACCTCGCTGGCGCTGCGGGCAGCCG
>NZ_DASVQG010000322.1:0-12129 GCF_036389215.1 Jatrophihabitans sp. | reverse complement strand
GCCCGAGGCCTCCCGGACCGCGCCGCGGGCGCCCTGGTACCGCCGTGACGACCTGGTGCTCGAGCATGCCTGGCAGCAACTGCCGCCGGTGCCGGCACAGGTGACACCGGCCGGTGGGGTGACGGCCGGGCATGTGCTGCTGGTGGGTGGGCCGGCTCCGCTGGCCGGCGCGCTGTCCGACGCCCTCACCGACCAGGGCGCGGTGGTGGAGCCGATCAGCACCGACGAGCTGCGCGAGCGGCTCGACGGTGGCGGGCTGCCGGTGGGCGGCCGGATCGTGCTGCTGGATGCCGCCGCGCTGCCCGACGCCACCGGCACCACCGCGGCGGTGCTGGCAGAGCGCGCGCTGCAGAGCGAGTACCTGGTGCTGCGGGTGATGCGCTGCCTGTCCGGGCAGGAGGAGTCAGGGGCCCGGCTGAGCATGGTCACCCACGGCGCGGTCCGCACCGGCGACCAGCAACGGATCACCGGCCCCGCCGGTGCCCCGCTGTGGGGCCTGGGCCGGGTACTGGCAGTGGAGCATTCGGCTCACTGGGGCGGCCTGGTGGACATCGACCCCGAGGTCGAGGTCGGCGACGCCGCCAGTTGCGCGAGGGCCGCCACGGTGATCGCTCAGGCGCTGCTGAGCAGCGCCACCGATGACCAGCAGGCCCAGCGCGCCGGCCATCGATTCGGTGCCCGGGTCCGGCCCCGCACCGGCACCCCCGCGCCGAGGAGCCGTTCGCTGCTCAGCGCCGCCGGAACCGTCCTGATCACCGGAGGCCTGGGCGGCATCGGCCTGGCGCTGGCCGAATGGTGTTCCCGCCGTGGGGTGTCCCGGTTGGTGCTGACCAGCCGCAGCCCGGAACCGCAGGCATTCAGCGCCGAGGCGGCCGCGGACCGGTGGGTCGCGGTCCGCCGGCTGCGCGCCCAGGGCGTCAACCTGGTGGTCGAGGCGGTGGACGTGACCGACCAGGCCGCGACCGCCGAGCTCGTCGACCGGCTGGCCGCCGATCCGCTGCTGCCGCTGCGCGGTGTCGTGCACGCGGCAGGGGTGTCCGAGCCGCAGTTCGTGGTCGATGCCGACGAGCAGACCTACCGTCGCGTCTGGGCGCCGAAGGTACTCGGCGCCTGGGGGCTGCACGAGGCGACCCGCACCCTGGATCTCGACTTCTTCGTGCTGTTCTCCTCGATCGCGTCCAGTTGGGGCTCGCAGCACCTGGCAAGCTACGCCGCCGGCAATGCCTTCCTCGACGCGCTCGCCGATACCCGGGCGGCGGAGGGACTGCCGGTGACGGCGGTGGCCTGGGGTCCCTGGGAGCTGCCCTCCAGCCTGTTCGGCCAGGACGTCCTGGACTTCCTGGAATCGGTGGGGTTGCGGCAGCTGGCCGCGGACCAGTGCCTGAGCCTGCTGGGGGAGGCCGTGGCCTCGGACCGGACGCACCAGATCGTCTGCGCCGCTGACTGGTCGCGCTACCGGCCGGTGATGGAGGCCCGTGGCCCGCGGCCGATCCTGGCCGACATCGTGGTCGACGAGGCCACCGACGGCGCGGCCTCGACCGGGCTGGCCGCGGTACTGGCGGCTGGTGAGGAAGGTGGCCGGGAGGCGCAGCTGGCAGCCATGACCGAACTTGTCGGCGGCATCGTCGCCGGGGTGCTGGGCGTGGCGGCCACGTCGATCCAGGCCGGTACCGACGTCTTCGCTCTGGGACTGGATTCGGTGATGGTCATGGAGGTGACCGGCGGTTGCCGCCGCCAGCTGGGCCTCAGCGTGACGCCGGCCGCGTTCTTCGAGCGCAGCACGCTAGCCGAGTGGGCGGAGTTCCTGCTGTCGATGGTGGATGATTCGGACTCGGCGCAGGGCGCCACCGAACCCGCGGACGCGGCGGAGCTGGCTGAGAACCTCAGCCTGCGCAGCCGGTTGCCCGAGGACATCCAGCTGGCCGGGCCAGCCCGCGCCGGACTCGGCCGGCGGGTGTTGCTCACCGGCGCCACCGGCTTCGTCGGGGCCTACCTGTTGCGGGAGCTGCTGGCCCAGGACAGCGAGCGCGTGGTGGACTGCCTGGTACGCGGCGGCGATGACCAGGCGGCGCTGGAGCGCATCCTGACCAATGCCGGCGGCTACTTCGCCGCGGCCGAACTCGATGCCGCCCGGATCCGGATCGTCGCCGGTGACCTGGCAGCGCCCGGGCTGGGGCTGGCGGCGGGGGTGTGGGAGGACTTGCTGGCCCGCACGGACTCGGTCGTGCACAACGGGGCCTGGGTGAACTTCGCCCATACCTACGAGCAACTTGCGCCGGCCAACGTCAACGGCACTATCGAGCTGCTCCGGCTCTGCGCTGCGGCGGGCATCCCGATGCACCACGTTTCTACCTATGGCATATGGGGAATGCCGGTGGAGGGCAGGGACCAGGTGGCCGAGGACGACGACATCCTGGAGGCCGGGCGGCTGATCACCGGGTACGTGCAGACCAAGTGGGCCGCCGAGCACGTGGTGCGCCAAGCCGCCGAACGCGGCATCCCGGCAACGGTGTACCGGTTGGGACGGGTGCTCGGCGATTCGGCCACCGGCGCGGCGCTGACCACCCACTTCACCTGCCGCGTGATCAAGAGCTGCATCCAACTGGGAGCGGCGCCCGATCTGGACATCAGTATCGAGATGACCCCGGTCGACTACGTGGCACGCTCGCTCGTCTCGATTGCTGCCGGTGCGGTTCCGGCCGGTGCCCAGGCGACAGGGGCAGCAGGGGCGACAGGACAGGCCTACCACCTCGTCAATCCGGTGCACCTGCCGTTCGCCGAGCTGGTGCGGACCATTCGCGAGCGGGGCTGGGATGTGGAATCGATACCAGCCGCGCAGTGGTGGCAGCGACTGCTCGACACCCAGGGCGTGGAGCCCAACGACCTGCACTCGGTGATGCCCACCGTGCAGGAGTTGATAGTCGGTGGCGAGCGGGCCGTCGACTACGACACCGGCCGGACGGTTGCCGCGCTTGCCGGTACCGGCGTTGTCTGCCCGCCACTGGACCGGGCGTTGCTGGACCGCTACTTCGACTACTTCCTCGCCATCGGCTACCTGAGCCTCTGACGACCCCAACCGACCATCCGCATCGACACCTTCGAGTCGAGAGATCAGAGTGGAGCACTTCATGAGCGAGCACGACATGCCTGACAGCAGGCCGAGTACCACCGCGCCGGCAGGACCCCGCCCGGAGATCGACGTCATCGTGCTGGGCTCCGGCCTCGCCGGATCGGCCATGGCCGCGGTACTCGCCGAGGGCGGGGCCGAGGTGCTGATCCTGGACGCCGGATCACACCCGCGGTTCGCCATCGGCGAGTCGACCATCCCCTACACCTCGATGCTGATGCGGCTGGTGGCCGAGCGTTACAACATCCCGGAACTGAAGCACCTCACGACCTTTGAGAACGTTCAGGAGCGGATCTCCTCCTCCTCGGGGATCAAGCGCAACTTCGGGTTCCTGTACCACCGGGAGGGCCAGCCGCAGCGCTTCGACGAATGCCACGAATTCCCGATCCCGAAGATCACCCATACCGAGAACCACTTCTTCCGGCAGGACATCGATTCCTGGATGCTGCAGGTGGCGGCCAAGCACGGTGCCAACATCCGCCAGAACGTCCGGATCACCGACATCGACGTCGACCAGGCCGGCGCGACGGTCACCGACAGCACCGGCAAGCAGTGGCGGGCCAGGTACGTGATCGACGCCTCCGGCTTCCGCTCGCCGATCGCGACGAAGTTCGGGCTGCGCGAGGAACCGACCAGGCTGCGTCACCACTCCCGCTCGATGTTCACCCACATGGTGGACGTCACGCCGTATGAGGACACCGTTCCGCCGGGCGCGCACGGCAACCCCACAAACTGGAGCCAGGGCACCCTGCACCACCTGTTCGAGGGTGGCTGGGCCTGGGTGATCCCGTTCAACAACCACGCCCGTGCCACCAACTCGCTGGTCAGCGTCGGGCTCAACCTCGACCCCCGGATCCACCCGAAGCCCGACTGCACGCCCACCGAGGAGTTCCAGTCCTTCATCGACCGGTTCCCCGACATCCGCGCCCAGTTCGCCAAGGCCAAGCCGGTTCGCGACTGGGTATCCACCGGCCGCCTGCAGTACTCCTCCAAGCAGACCGTCGGCTACCGCTGGTGCATGACCTCGCACGCCGCCGGATTCGTCGACGCCCTGTTCTCGCGCGGGCTGTCCAACACCTTCGAGATCATCAACGCCCTCGGCTTCCGGCTGCTCGACGCGCTGCGCGACGACGACTTCGACCCGGCCCGCTTCGAGTACGTGCAGCACCTGGAACAGAGCCAGCTCGACTTCAACGACGACCTGGTCGCCAACGCCTACACCTCCTTCGGCGACTACGACCTGTGGGACGCCTGGTTCCGGGTCTGGTCAGCCGGCCAGGTGCTGGCCACCTTCGAGATCAACCGGGCGTACGCCACCTTCCTGGACTCCCACGACACCCGGGACCTGCTGCACCTGGAGAAGCTCGCGCCGAACGGCTCGATCCCGGACTACGAGCCGGCCCGCCAGCTGCTGCGCAATGTCAGCGAGCAGTGCAAGGGGGTCTCGGTCGGCAGCATCGACTCGCAGGCGGCGGCTCGCGCCATCATGGCCGAGCTCACCGCGGCAGATTTCATCCCGCCGGCATTCGGCCTTGCCAATCCGGACAACCGCTGGTTCAACGCGACCTTCCCGAAAGTCCTCAAGACGTTGAAGTGGGCCAAGACCGAGGCACCGGCGCCGATCGGGGAGCTGGTCTATGACGGCCTGACGCTGTTCATCAAGAAGCGACTGTCCCGCGACGAGTTCAACCTCGGCGCGGAGGTCAAGCACTGGGCCGCCGAGCAGCCCGTCATCGGGCGCCGGCTGCGCGTACCGGTCCCGCGTTAATCCACGACAGCAGAGGAGGAATGACTGTGAGCAGCACCAAAGAGACCGTCTATGACGTTGCCATCCTCGGCTCCGGCTTGGCCGGGTCCATGCTCGGCGCGGTCCTGGCCCGCAACGGCGTTCGGGTAGCACTGGTCGACGCCGGCCAGCATCCGAAGTTCGCGATCGGTGAATCGACCATTCCCTACACACTGGTCGCCCTGCGCACCATCGCAGAGCGCTACGACGTGCCCGAGATCAAGACCCTGGCCACCTTCACCAACTGCACCAAGGTGATCGGCCCCTCCTTCGGCATCAAGAAGAACTTCGGCTTCCTGGTGCACCACGAGGGCAAGAAGCAGGATCCGAAGGAGGTGAACATGTTCGGCACGCCCGGCCTGCTGCACGAGGCCAGCCACCTGTACCGGCAGGACACCGATGCCTACCTGTTCGCCACCGCCGTCAAGTACGGCTGCACGCCGCTGCAGAACACCCGGGTCGACGACGTCGAGTTCGACGACGACGGGGTCACGGTGCACGCCGGCGACACCCGGATCCGGGCTCGTTATGTCGTGGACGCCAGCGGATTCCGGTCACCGATCGCCGACAAGTTCGACCTGCGCGAGAATCCCAGCCGGCTCAAGCACCATTCGCGCTCGCTGTGGAACCACATGATCGGGGTACCGCGCACCGACGACCTGTTCGACACCGCGCCGCAGGACACCCCGCCGACCCCCTGGTACTCCGGGACGGTGCACCACATGTTCGAGCGCGGCTGGTTCTGGGTGATCGGCTTCGACAACCACCGGAACTCGCGCAACCCGCTGTGCAGCGTGGGGCTGACCCTCGACGAGCGCAGGTACCCCAAGGTTCCCGGTGAGAGCCCTGCCGAGGAGTTCAAGCGCTACGCGGCGAAGTACCCCGACATCGAACGGCAGTACGCCGGTGCCAAGGCGATGCGTGAATGGGTGTCCACCGACCGGCTGCAGTATTCCTCGAAGCAGACCATCGGCGACCGCTGGTGCCTGCTGGCGCATGCTGCCGGCTTCATCGACCCGCTGTTCTCGCGCGGGCTGTCGAACACGGCCGAATCCATCAACGCACTGTCCTGGCGGTTGATCGACGCGGTGAAGGACGGCGACTTCTCCGCCGAGCGGTTCGAGTACATCGACCGCCTGCAGCAGGGTCTGCTCGACTACAACGACGCCCTGGTCAACGCCGCCTTCATCTCCTTCGCCGATTACGACCTGTGGACCGCGGTCTTCCGGATCTGGGCCTGGGGTTCCAACGCGGGCACCTTCCGGCTGCAGAGCGCGATCACGAAGTTCTTCGAAGATCACGACGACCAGCACTTCAAGGACATCGAGGAGGCCGACGCCCTCGGGTTGTACTGGCCCGACCATGCCGGCTTCAAGAAGCTGTTCGACGAGATGGTGACTCAGCTCGACGCGGTGGACGCCGGCACCACCACGCCGCGGGCGGCTGCCGACACGCTGTACACCATGCTGGTGGAGGCCGACTACGTGCCCGACCACTTCGGCTTCGCCGACCGGACCAGGCGCTTCCTCAGCCCGTCCCGCAAGACCCTGCTCAAGACCGCCAGGTGGGCCTTGACCAAGGCAGACCCGGACGTGCGCAGCCTGATGCTGAGCAACGGCAGGCAAGCGATCAAGTACAAGCTGCGCGGACAGCGGATCTTCTGATGACGACCCAACTGGAGAAGGTTCCGTGGGCGGACCAGCGGCTGAGCGAGCCGGTGGACAGCGATGTCGTGCTGGCGGGCTCGGGTATCGGGGTTGACCTGCTGGCCATGATCCTGGCTCGCGGCGGCCTGCGGGTCACGGTGTCGCAGGAGGTGTCGCAGGAGGCCGGCTCCGAGCCGGTGGCGGTGACCACGGTGCCCTACACCGCCGAGCTGCTGTACCTGCTGGCCGACCGGTTCGCCGTGCCCGAGATCGCCGACCTTGCCATGTTCGGCCGGCTGCCGGACTGGCTGCGGTCCAGCAGCGGCATCAAGCAGAGTCTCGGCTTCGTCTATCACCGCTCGGGCCGGGCTCATGACCGGTCGGAGAACGTGCAGTTCAGCGTGCCTGGCGAGCATGCCGAGTGGCATGCCTACCTGCCCGACGTCCAGCGGCACACCAGGAAGCTCGCGCAGCGTTACGGGGTTCGTTACGCCGCCGGCCGTGCCGGCTTGACGGTGGCCTGCCAGGGCGCCTCGGCGGACGCACCGGCCAGGCTGGCCGGCACCGCGATCTTCACCGGCGTGACCCCCTTCGAGCAGTCCCGGCCGGCCAAGGACGACGGCTACACCCAGCCGTGGAGCGAGGGGACCACGGTGCACGGCTTCCGGAACGGCTGGGTCCAGGTCGCGGCCTTCGACAATCACCCCGACGCGCGCAACGCCGGCTGCGCGGTGTCGCTCAGCGTGCCGGCCGGCACCGGCCGCGGGGCCGGCACCGGCCGCGGGGGCGGCAACGACCTCGATGCGGTGCTGGCCGGGCTGTGCGAGCGCTATCCGGACCTGGGGCTGCAGTTGCGCGGCGCCGGCCGGCAAGGGCCGTGGCGCCAGACCGGGGTGCCGTCGAGCGGCGGGTCCACCCCCGACGCGCTGGTGCTGCACCTGGGCCTGGACCGCGGGGAGGTGCTGTTCGGGCAGGACTTCACGCTGGTGCTGGAACTGGTGCACGCGAGCGCTGCGATCCTGCTCGCTCCCGGCGCGCTGGCCTCACCAGCGGCCCGCGCGAGGGCGGCACGGGCCATCGAGGGGTTCCAGCAGTCGTTGCTGGGCTACCACGAGGACTTCGCGCTGGCCGGCCGGGTCGCGACCCGGGGGTTCGAGTCCTGGAACGCCTACCTGCGCGCGTGGTTGCTGTGGAGCATCAGCTCCGCGCTGGCCCTGAAGAAGATCCGGCTCGACGCGGTGCGCAGCGGGAACTGGGCCGGGGCGTCGAACTTCGACCGCGGGATGGAGTGGTTCGAGCTGGCGCCGGGGATTGCCGGGACCGTGACGGCGTGCGCGGCGGCGACCCGGGCGATCGCGGAGCAGTCGGTGCAGCCCTCGGTCGCGGCCGGCCGGGTGTTCAGGCTGCTGTCCCAGCGCCGGATCATCCCGCCGCTCTACAAGTTCGGCACGCCGGCGGCACGCCGTTACCGGCTGAACCTGCCCACCCGGCTGAAGCTGCTGGCCTGGACGTTCACGGTGGCTCCCAGGGCCTACCGCGGCATGCTGACGGCCGACAACATCACCGCCGTGCCGAACGAGCAGGTGAGCCTGCCGCGTGAGCCGGCGGCGAAGGAGCGGGCCGGCTGAAACTCAGCCAGCGGCCCAGCCCAGCGGCCCAGCCCAGCGGCCCAGCCGAGCGGCTCGGGGCAGCGGCGCAGCGGCTTGGGCCAGCGGCTCAGGGCAGCCGCCGGTTGCCCAGCGGTCCGGACGTCAGCAGCTTGCGCAGCTGATCCGGAGCCGACCGGGCGCGCAGCACCGGGCTGTCGGCACCGCGGCGGTGCGCCATCGCCTCGATGGTCATGCTCAACGCCTGCCGGGAGTCGATCGCTGGCGTCCACTCCAGTTCGGTCCGGGCCCGGCTGGTGTTGAGCAGCGGAACCGAGAAGGCAAGGTCGATCCAGCCGGGATCCAGGGCCTGCAGCCGCACCCGCCAGCCGACCCCGGCCAGCAGGCTGAGCGCCCTGGCCGGGACCTGCACCGGCCGGGCGCCCAGGGCGGCGGCGATGTCGTCGCGGGTGATCGGCGGCTCGCCGGCGAAGTTGAACGCACCGCCTGCCCGCCGCTGGATCACCCGGGCGATGCCGTCGGCGAGGTCGTCGGAGTGCACCACCGGGATGCACAGCCTGCGATCCAGCGGAAGGATCGGCAGCAGCGTCAGGATCCGGGCCGGCAGGTAGCCGGGCAGCCCGTAGCGCAGCAACGCGCTGGCAGCGTCGGGCTGCACCACGAAACCAGGACGAAGCCGGCTGATCAGCATGCCCGCCCGGCCTGCCTGCCGCTCGTAGGTGTCCAGGAGCCGCTCCGCCTCCGCCTTGTGCAGGCTGTAGGCCAGGCTCGGGATGCCCTCGCGAGCGGCCGTTTCCTCGACCCGCCGGCCCGGGGCACGGGAGTAGGCCCCGACCGAGGACATGTGGATCAGGTGCCGCACGCCGGCCGTCCGAGCCGCCTGCAGCACCGCCGCCGTGCCACCGACTCCCAGCCGGTACAGGTAGTCGACGTTGTGCGAGGGCTGGAACCCCCAGGCCAGGTGCACGACGGTGTCCACCCCGGCGAAGGCGGTGCTCAGGGTGGTCGCCGCGTCGGCTTCGGCGAGGTCCACGCTGTGCCAGGACACGTCGCGATACGGCTCGCCAGCCGGGATCCGGCGGGCGACGCCCACCAGGTCATGACCGCTGCCGCTGAGCCGCCTGAGCAGCGCCGTGCCGACATTGCCGCTAGCCCCCGTGATGGCGATACGCATGAATCCAGTGTGCCTGCTCGTCCCGGCCGCTCGACCGCATCGGTTTGCGTCCGGGCCGACGGCTCGCTTGACTGGAATGCAAGGGCAAGCAGCGCCTTCGCACAATCAGGAGGCGCTGATGCGCTACGACGCTTCACGGTTGACACACGACGGTTCACAGGTGTCGAACAACTCCGTCCAGGGAGCTCACGATTCCGCGCAGGGAGCCGCGCAGGCCCCCCATCAGGCCGCGCCGGCGTCCAACTACAACACGCCGCAACAGACGGCGGTCGCCGCGGTCGCCGCGGGGACTGCCAAGGCAGCGCTCAAGCCCGGCAACGCGCTGGTCGGCGGGTTCCTGGCCGGTGCCTACATCGCCTTCGGCGGCCTGCTGGCGGTGGTCGGCTCGGCCGGGCTGAACCCCCAGCAGTGGGGCGGGCTGATCACACTGGTCACCGGGCTGGTGTTCAGCCTGGGCCTGATCCTGGTGGTGGTGGGCGGCGCCGAGTTGCTGACCGGCAACATGGCCCTGATCCCGCTGGCGGTGCTGGCGCGCCGGGTCACCGTCGCCAAGATGCTGCGGAACTGGCTGTGGGTGACCATCGGCAACCTGGCCGGCTCGGTGTTCGTGGCGTACGTGCTGGCCGACCGGACCGGCGTGATCGCCAAGACCGGCGGGCTCACCGCCACCCAGAGCTATGCCCGGCTCGGCGCGATCACCATGAGCAAGGCCGTCTCCGAGACGCACATGGAGCAGTTCCTGCGCGCGATGGGGTGCAACTGGCTGGTCTGCCTGGCGGTCTGGCTGGCGCTGGCAGCCCGCGACGTGGCCGGCAAGATCCTGGCGATCATCTTCCCGATCACGGCGTTCGTCGCGCTGGGCTTCGACCACGTGGTGGCGAACATGTTCTTCCTGCCCGCCGCGATGTTCCTGCACACCGGGGGGGTCACCTTCTCCAACATGGTGCTCAACCTGATCATGGCCTACCTGGGCAACGCCGTGGGCGCGGGGGTGTTCGTCGCCGGGGCCTACTGGTACATGTACCTGCGAGACCAGCCTGCCGACTGAAGGCCCGCGGCTTGCCGGCTCAGCGCCGCCGGTTGTCCATCCGGCGGAACATCTTCTCCCGGCGGTGGGCGGTGGCAGCCGAGTGGTGGTCGACGGCACGGCTCTCCCGGACGGCCGCACCGGTGCCTGCCGGGTAGCCGGCCTTGACCAGCCGGTGCTCGGCGGTCTCCACCAGGTAGCCCAGGGAGTAGAGCAGGCTCATCAGCAGACCGCCCAGCGCGCTGAGGGCCCGGATCCAGAACGGGCCCGGGATGAAGACCAGCAGCACCACGATCAGCGGTGAGATGACCAGCACGGAGCGCACCACCTGGCGCAGCGCCCAGCTGCGGCAGGTGGTGTCGTGCAGCACCCACTCGGACAGCTCTTCGGGCAGCGCGCCGCCCACGCTGTAGCGCAGCCACTGCCAGGGAGTCGGGCGGCGGCGGCGCCCGGTGTTGCCGGCCATCGCGCGGACTCCTTCCTCGATCAGCGCCGGTCAAGGTGATGGCGCGTGGTTTCCACGGTATCGGGCACTCGCAGAGCTCTGGTCAGCGGCTGATCACCAGGTAGGCTCCACAGCAATCGGTATTCCGTCCAGCCGGCGGCCTCGTGCCGCCGCAGTACATCTCTCGCGCTGGTAGCTGCGGCGCAGTCAGGTCGCCTCATGCTCACCGCCTTGCCTGTTCCCCACGGCCGCACCCCACTGCGGGCCACCTCTTGACGGCCAGCACGGAAACCGCGCGGGGCAGCGACTTCGCGGTCCTCTCCCGGCAGGTACGGGCGGCCAACCTGCTGCGGCGGCGGGGTCGCCACTACGCCGTCCGGATCTCGGCCACGCTGCTGGCCTTCCTCGCCGTCTGGGTGGGCTTCGTGCTGGCCGGCGACACCTGGTACCAGCTCGGCATCGCGGCGGTGCTGGGCCTGGCATCGACCCAGCTGGCCTTCCTCGGCCACGACGGCGGTCACCAGCAGGTGTACCGGTCCAGGCGGGCCAACGACCTGATCGGGCTCCTGATCGGTGACCTGCTGGTCGGGCTCAGCTTCGGCTGGTGGCTGGACAAGCACAACCGGCACCATGCCAACCCCAACCACGAGGAGCACGACCCGGACATCGGCGAGTCGGTCCTTGCCTTCACCACCGCCCACATCGCGGCCCGGACCGGTGGGCTGTACCGGCTGATCGCCCGCTACCAGGCCTGGCTGTTCTTTCCGATGCTCTGCTTCGAGGGCCTGCAGCTGCACGTGGCCAGCGTCCGCTCGCTGATCCAGGGCAACCAGCGCCGCTATCGCCGCACCGAGTGGGTGCTGCTGTCGGCTCACCTGCTCGGCTACCTGGCCGGCGTCTTCCTGGTGCTCTCGCCGGTCAAGGCACTGGCCTTCATCGCGGTGCACCAGGCGGTCTTCGGCATCTACATGGGCAGCGCCTTCGCGCCCAACCACAAGGGGATGGCCGTGATCGCCCCCGGCCAGCAGCTGGACTTCCTGCGTCGCCAGGTGCTCACCTCCCGCAACGTGCGCGGTGGCTGGTTCACCGACCTGCTGCTCGGCGGGCTGAACTACCAGATCGAGCACCACCTGTTCCCGAACATGCCGCGCCCGAACCTGCCCAAGGCGCAGCGGCTGGTGGTCCAGTACTGCAAGGAGCGCCAGATCTCCTACACCGAGACCAGCCTGGTCGGTTCCTACGCGGCGGCGCTGGGTTACCTGCACGAGTTGGGTGCCCCGCTGCGCCGAACCGCCCGGAGCTGACCGGACCACGCGG
>NZ_DASVQG010000321.1:0-17091 GCF_036389215.1 Jatrophihabitans sp. | reverse complement strand
GTATGCGCTATAGCAGTGCCCGCTACCTATGCCTTCATCCCAATCGCCTTGGCCGCGGGAAACGCGCTTTCCGACGTGATCGTACGAGTGACAAGGAAGCGTCTGTCTGTGCTTAGGAGGAAAAAGTCTGCCCGTCGGCACCGTGCCGCAGTACTAGGCGAAGCTGTCCTTGTCGGACTACTGGTGGTCGGCCTCGCCCCGATCATATATGCGGCAATGAACGATGTTGTGTGGCTCCCGTCGCTTGAAGTAAAGATTCGGGGGCAGAGCTCCGCCTTCGTCGGCTATGAGATCTCGGCCACCTCGTCGCGGGTTACTTTTCTTCGAGATTCTGACCGTCAGGTGTTGTTCATCGATCCGAAGGATATTACGTCCGAAACACCTTGCGAACGCAGAGACCTGGTGAACAATCAGCGATCGTTGTTGTCGGTGCTCGTGGGCGCTCCTGCACCGCGTACACCGAAGTGTCTATCGCATCCTTAAGGCCTCGTGGCCGGTCGAACATGCCGCGGGGCCGGCTCTGGCAACGCCGGCGCCGGCCCCGCGGGCAAGCTCAGTGGTTGATCTGGAACCAGGGCTGTGCCCAGCCGGAGTAGCTCTCTCCCCACTTGGTCTTGATCTCGGAGATGGTGGTCCTGGTAAAGGTGCCGCTGCCGTGGATGTCGGTGGACAGGAAGTATCCGCTGCCGATCGAGATCATCACGTGCCCGAAACCACTCGAGCCGCCGGAGAAGAACGCCAGCCCACCGGCCGGAACGTTGCTGTCACCGGCATGCTTGTACGCCCCCGGGATCGCCAGCCAGTGCGACCGGGCGCTGGTGGAGCCACTGGCGGACCAGCCGTAGGCCAGCGCCATCACGTGGTCACAGCGCCCGGCGTAGTCGGAGTGGTACGTGGTCGTCACGTGGTTCTTGGCCCAGGTGACCGCCTCGCCGCAGGTTCGCGGATTGCCCAGGCCCGCGCCGGAGCAGCTCTGGGTGGGGGTGCCGCCGCACAACGGCGCCACGAGGGTGTCCGAGCCGGTGTAGACGTAGGTGTCGCTGACGTAGCCGCCCTTGGCCGGGACGTGGTCCCAGATGTTGGTGGTCCCGTAGGTTCCGGTCACCGTGTCGCCGTAGGTCTGGCAGTCGATGCTGATGCTGGCGCCGTCGGCCAGCGAGCCGACCACGGTGCCGCTCAGGTGCGGCGTCGAGCGGACGTTGAGCGCCGTGCCGTTGGTGTTGACGGTGCCGGAGGCCGAAGCCCAGGCGGCCGACATGGTGCCGCCGAAGCCGGTGACCATCAGGGCGATGGTGGCCAGTACCAGTGCGAGCCGGCGTAACAGAGCCGAGCGGGGTCCAGACATGGAGCTCCTTCGGGAGGGGAATGAACGGGGAGAGCGCGGGATCAGCGCGACGCCGACCGGGTCGGTCGGAAGGGGCTGCGCTAGGACTACACCAGAAGCGCGCAGAGGGCGCAACACAGGCAAACGCGTCCGAGAAGGACCTTACCCACGGCCGGCTGCGGATAACCGGTGGTGCCGGTCGGCTACCGTCGCCGACGTGAGCGCAACGATCCTGGTCACCGACGCCAGTGCTGCCTACGGCTCGCGCTGGCTGTTCCGGGGGCTGGACATGGTCATCGCCCCGGGCGCCGTCATCGGGCTGGTCGGGCCCAACGGAGCCGGCAAGACCACCCTGCTGCGGATGCTGGCGGGCTTCGCCCAGCCCGAAACCGGCACCGTCACCCGGATGCCGGCCGAGGCGAGCGTCGGCTACCTGGCGCAGGAGCCCGACCGGCGTCCCGGTGAGACGCTGGCGGGTTTCCTGCACCGGCGCACCGGGGTCAGCGAGGCTACCGAGGCGATGGAGCGGACCGCCGCCGCGCTCAGCGACGGGCCGCGTGCCGAGGCCGAGTACTCGGCGGCGTTCGAACGCTGGCTGGCCCTGGGCGGGGCGGACCTGGAAGACCGGATACCGGCGGTGCTGGCCCAGCTGGGCCTGGACGCCGACCCGCAGGCGCTGATGACGTCGCTGTCCGGCGGCCAGGCCGCTCGCGCGGCGCTGGCCTCGTTGCTGCTGGCCCGCTTCGACGTCTTCGCCCTGGACGAGCCGACCAATGACCTGGACCTGGCCGGCCTGGAACTGCTGGAGCGGTTCGTCACCTCGCAGCGAGCCGGGCAGGTGATCGTCAGCCACGACCGGGAGTTCCTGGCCCGCACCGCCACCGAGATCGTCGAGCTGGACCTGGCGCAGCAGCGGATCGCGCACTACGCCGGCGGCTACCAGGCCTACCTCGACGAGCGGGCGATCGCCCGGCGGCGCGCCCGCGAGGCCTATGAGGAGAACGCCGAACGGCGCCAGGAACTCACCGATCGAGCCCGGATGCAGCGCAACTGGCTGGAGACCGGCACCCGCAACGCCAGGCGCAAGGCCGGCAAGGACCCGGACAAGATCAGCCGCAAGTTCCAGCAGGAGAGTACCGAGAAGCAAGCCGCGAAGGCCCGGCAGACCGAGCGGCTGCTGGAGCGGATGGACGTCGTGGAAGAGCCGCGCAAGGAATGGGAACTCCGGCTGGAGATCGCGGCGGCGCCCCGCTCGGGCACGGTGGTGGCGGTGCTCGACCAGGCGGTCGTGACGCGCGGGGACTTCCGGCTGGGGCCGGTGAGCCTGCAGGTCGACTGGAGCGACCGGATCGCCATCACCGGCGCCAACGGCAGCGGCAAGAGCACGCTGCTGGCGGCCCTGCTCGGACGGCTGCGGCTGGCCGAGGGCCGCCAGCATCTCGGTGCCAGCGTCGTGGTGGGCGAGATCGACCAGGCCCGTGGCCTGCTCGGCGAGGACGAGACCCTGCCCCGCGCCTTCGGCCGGCTGCTGCCGGACTGGACCGACGCCGACGTCCGGACGCTGCTGGCCAAGTTCGGGCTGCGGGCCGCGCACGTCGACCGGCCGGCCGGAACCCTGTCGCCGGGGGAGCGGACCCGGGCGGCGCTGGCGCTGCTGCAAGGGCGTGGGGTGAACCTGCTGGTCCTGGACGAGCCCACCAACCATCTGGACCTGCCGGCCATAGAACAGCTGGAGCGGGCGCTGGACAGCTACCCCGGCACCCTGCTGCTGGTCAGCCACGACCGCCGGCTGCTGGAGGCGGTCCGGGTAACCCGGCGGATCGCGCTCGCCGACGGGGTGCCGAGCATCACCTGAGTGCCGCCGAGTCGAACTGCTGCCGAGGTCCGACGGGGGCCCACATATAAAGCCGCCGTTAGGTAACCTGGTCGGGTGACCTTCGACCAACATGTCAGCCGGCGGACCCTGCTGGGCGCATTCGGTGGCCTCGGCCTGCTCGCCGCGTGCTCCGGCCCGGCCGACTCGCCCGGCAAGGGCGCCCGGTCGACCGGTGGCAGCCCGGCCCGCCGGGCGGCCGGCTCCGGCCCCCTGACGGTGGCCTCGTGGGCCGCCAACCGCGGGACACGCTTCTCCATCGCGCACCGCGGCGCCGGTGACATCTACCCCGAGCACAGCCTGCCCAGCTACCGCGCGGCGGTGGAGATGGGCGCCCAGTGCCTGGAGGTCAGCGTCAACATGACCTCTGACGGCGTGCTGATCTGCATGCACGACCTGAGCTATGACCGCACCACCACCGGCAAGGGCTTCATCGCCGACCAGCCGTCCTCGGTACTGTCGCGGATCGCGATCCGCCAGCCGCAGCTCGGTCCGGTCTGGGTGCAACCACCACTGCCCGAAATTCCCCGGCTGGAGACGGTGCTCACGGAGTTCGGCGGCAAGGTGGTGATCTGCCTGGAGGCCAAGGACGACCGGGCCTACCCGTCGATGATGGCGATGGTGACCCGGCTCGGCCTGCAGGACAGCGTCATCGTCAAGGCCTATTACTCCAGCGCCCGGATCCCGCAGGCCAAGGCGGCGGGGCTGCCGGTCTTCTCCTATCTCAGCCCGGCGGACATGAACGAGCCCACCATCGCCACGGCCGCGGCGCGGCTGGACCGCAACGACCTCCTGGTGCTGCCGGCCGACAACGGCGACTACGTCACCTACTACCCGGACGCCCTGATCGCCTCGGCCCTGGCGCACCAGGTGCCGCTGCTGGTCTACCCGATCCATCGCCGTGCCGACGCCGAGCATTACTTCAAGCTCGGGGTCAGCGGCGCGGTCACCTCCGACTACGGCTACACCACCGGCACTACCGCCGCCGCCACCTCCGACAGCTGGGCCAGCAAGCGGATCTCCTCCGGCGAGAAGCCGAAGATGCCGGACAGCAGGTCACTGGCCGGCGCCTGGACCTCGGTCAACGAGCTGACCCTGGGGGCCGAGGGCGCCCGGCAGTTCCTCACCCTGGGCCAGCTGTGCCCGATCCCGGCGGCGGCCTCGCAGTACCGGCTGAAGTTCTCGGTGGCCTGGGACCGGCTGCCCGCCGACCCGTCGGCCACCGTGACGCTGGCCTTCTGCCACCTTGATGACCGCTACTACGAGGACGGGCTCAGCCTGAGCGAGGGCTACCACGCGACCATGTCCCCGGACGGGACGCTGCGGCTCTACCGGCACAGTGCGGCTGCCTCCGACGAACTGCTCGGCCAGGCCCGGACGCCGCCGGTGCGGGCCGGCCAGTGGGCCACCCTGCGGCTGGACGTCTCGCCGCAGTCGCTGATCTGGCGGCGCGCCGACGTCGGGGAGGGCGACCAGGTCGTGGTGCACGATTCGGCCGTCCGGGGCGGCTACGTCGCGATCGGCCGGTCCAGTTCGGACCTGCGGGCGGCGCTGGCGCTGCGGGAGTTCTCTGTCGGCTGATTCCTCATCCGGCCGGCACTCGGCCGGCTGGCAGTGGCGGCCGGCACTCGGCCGGCTGGCAGTGGGCGGCTAGGTGCCGGGGCGGTGACCGCGCCGGTAGAGCAGGCCGGCGGCGAACGCTACGCCCGCTGGGGCCAGCAGATCGCTCAGGGTGATGCCGTGGCCGCGCGAGATCCCGATCAGTACCGGGCCCTCCAGTGGCTTGTCGACCAGCAGCCACAACCCGCACAGCAGGATCAGCACGGCCGGCCACACCGGGGTGTCGCGACGGCAGAGCAGCACGGTGCCGATGAGGGCGAGCAGGACCAGGACGGCAACGAGCATGCATGGACCTAAGCACGCTGCGCCGTCCTGCCGTGTTATTGCAACTGACTTGCAAGAACGCCTGGAGCCCGGATAGCGTCGGCCCCGCCCGTCGGCGCGGCGGCGAGCCGAGTGAAAGCGCGGTCATGACGACAGCTACCCGTCCGGTTCCGAAGCCACCGGCCAGCCCGCGCGGCTCGCGGCGAATCAGCTTCAGTCGCGACGAGGTGCTCCGGCTGCTGGGGCTGTTCGGCTTCGTCGGTGCCTTGCACGTCGCCGGATTCGGGCTGTTCTACTACTACAACTCCCAGCCGCAGTTCCACTCACTCGACGACGGTCACGGCAACCTGGTGTTCGCGGGCGCCGCCACGCTGGCCTACGGCCTGGGCCTGCGGCACGCCTTCGACGCCGACCACATCAGCGCCATCGACGACACCACCCGGTACCTGCTGCAGAAGGGCAAGCGTCCGCTCGGGGTCGGGTTCTTCTTCTCCCTCGGCCACTCCAGCATCGTGCTGGCGCTCTCGATCGCGGTAGCCTTCGCCGCCAAGGCCGCCACCCGCTTCCAGGCCAGTTTCGCCGGCACCGGCGGCATCATCGGCACCCTGGTGTCGGCGACGTTCCTATACCTGATCGCCGCGCTCAACCTCGTGGTGCTGATCGGCATCGTGAAGATGTGGCGCAAGGCCAAGGTCGGTGAGTACCAGCCCGAGGAGCTGGACGTGCTGCTGGCCAACCGGGGCTTCCTGAACCGGATCTTCCGGGGGCGCTACAACAAGTTCATCAACCATTCCTGGCAGATGTACCCGGTCGGACTGCTGTTCGGGCTGGGCTTCGACACCGCCACCGAGGTGGCCTTCCTCGGCCTGTCGGCCACCGCCGCCGTCGGGGTCGGAGCCAGCGGCGTCTCGCTGCCACCGCTGGCGATCCTGTCGCTGCCGCTGCTGTTCGCGGCCGGCATGTCGCTGATGGACACCTTCGACGGGGTGTTCATGAGCAAGGCCTACGGCTGGGCGTTCGTGACCCCGATCCGCAAGATCTACTACAACATCACCACGACCGGACTGTCGATCTTCGTGGCGTTCGTGATCGGCACGATCGAGGTGCTGGCCCTGCTCTCGGAGAAGCTGGATCTGACCGGACAGCCGTGGGACTTCATCGCGGGCCTGGACATCAACACCGCGGGCCAGGTGATCGTGGCGGTCTTCGTGCTGGTGTGGATCGGGGCCGTCGCCTACTACAAGCTCGCCAAGGTCGACGAGCGCTATGCCGGCGCCGTGCGCCACCCGGACGCGGTGGACCCCACCGGCTGAGTCGCCGGGCGCACTCCACCCGCTGAGACCCGCGCGGTCAGCGGACGCCGCGCGGCCGGAACTGGATGCTGATCCGGGGTCCCACCGGCTTGCTGGTCTTGGGCACCGCGTGTTCCCAGGTGCGCTGGCAGCTGCCGCCCATCACGATCAGGTCGCCGTGGCCGAGGTTGTGCCGCAGCACCGCGCTACCGCCGGTACCGGTTGCGTGGCCTGGCCGACCGGGGCTACCCGGCCTTGGCCGCAGCAGCAGTTGCCGCGGAGCGCCGACCGACAGGATCGCCACCATGGTGTCCTCGGTGCGGCTGCGCCCGATCCGGTCGCCGTGCCAGGCCACGCTGTCGCGGCCGTCGCGGTACAGGCACAGCCCGGCGGTGCGGAACGGCTCACCCAGCTCGCCGGCGTAGTGGGCACTCAGCTGCTCACGCGCCTCCTCCAGCACCGGGTGCGGCAACGTCGCCGCCTCGTCGTAGAAGCTCAGCAGCCGGGGTACCGCCACGATGCGCTGGTACATCTCCCGCTCCTCGGCCTGCCACGGCACCGAGTCCACCAGGCTGTCGAACAGTGCGTCAGCCCCCGTGAGCCACCCCCGCCGGACGTCGAGCCAGGCGCCGGAGCTGAGCGGGTGCCTGGCCACGGTGTCGCCGAGCGGGCCGAGCGCGATGTCGTCGGCCAGGTCCAGGAGTGAGGCCTGCAGTGCTGCGGACATGGTCCGAGATTACACCGCTAATCAAATGCCTGTTCGATAACGCTCCGGTGCGGGCCCTGCGACGTCCGGTACCTGCCCGCACCGTGCAGGCAGTAGCGTTGCCAGCCGTGTCCAGTCTCGCCGGTGTGCCCAGTCTCGCGGATGTGCTGCAGGCCCTCGACGGCTGGTATCCACCGTCCACCGCCGAGTCCTGGGACGCGGTCGGCCTGACCTGCGGTGACCCGGCCGCCCAGGTCGAGCGGATCCTGCTGGCGGTCGACTGCGTGCCGGCCACGGTTGCCGAAGCGGTCGAGTCCGGGGCCCAGTTGCTGGTCACCCACCATCCGCTGCTGCTCACCGGAGTGCACGGGGTGCCGGCCACCGATCCCAAGGGTGGCCTGGTGCACCGGATGATCAGGGCCGGCGTCGCGCATTTCGTCGCCCACACCAACGCCGACGTCGCCACCGACGGCGTGTCGCAGGCGCTGGCCCGGTGCCTGGAGCTCACCGCGATCGCGCCGCTGGCGCCCGATCCGGCACCGGCCCTGGACCACCTGACCGTGTACGTGCCCGCCGAGGACTGCGACCGCCTGATCGCCGCCCTGACCGAGGCGGGCGCCGGCGCCGTCGGCAACTACGACCAGTGCACCTTCACGGTGTCGGGGCTCGGCAGCTACCGGCCGCTGCCCGGCGCCGATCCGGCTGACGGTGAGATCGGCGTGCTCACCCGCAAGGCCGAGCAGGCAGTGTCGGTGGTGCTGCCGCGGCACCGGCGGTCGGCGGTACTGGCGGCCATGCGGCAGGCACACCCGTACGAGGAGGTGGCGTTCACACTCGCCGAGCAGCCCCGGCTGGACGCCGCCACCGGCACCGGCCGGATCGGGGTGCTCGCCGAGCCGATGACGCTGCGGGACTTCACCGGCTACGTCGCGGCGCGGCTGCCCGGCACCGCGTGGGGAGTCCGGGCAGCCGGGCGGCCGGAGCAGCTGATCCGGACGGTGGCGGTCTGCGGCGGCTCGGGCGCGTCCTACACCGAACTGGCCCGGGCCCGGGGCGCCGATGCCTACCTGACCTCGGACCTCAAGCACCACCCGACCGTCGAGGCGGTCACCGAACGCACCGGCGCCGCTGGTGGGGCGGATATCCCGATGGCGCTTGTCGACGCGGCGCACTGGGCCACCGAATGGCCCTGGCTGCCGGTGGCCGCGGACCTGCTGCGACGGCAGTTCGGCGGTGTCGAGGTCGGCGTCTCCACCGTGGTCACCGACCCGTGGACCGTGCATGCCGGCTGACTGTCACACTGGCTGTCCGGGCCGGCACCGATCCGTGCTCGACCTCGCGCTCGCCAGAGAGGACGAACCCACCACGTGATCGCCGACCCCTTCGTCCAGCTCCGGCTGCTGGACCTGCAGGCCGTGGACACCGCCCTGGCGCAACTGGCCCACCGGCGGCGGAACCTGCCGGAGCTCGCCACCATCGTCGACTGCGAGCAGCGCGCGGCCGGCGTCCGGGCCCGGCTGGTGGATGCCGAGACGTCGCTGGCAGACCTCGCGGCCGAGCAGCGCCGGCTGGAAGCCGACGTGGAGACCGTCCGGCTGCGGGCTGAGAAGGACCAGCGCCGGATGGCGGCCGCCGGGGTTCCGGCCAAGGAGATCACCGGGCTGCAGCACGAGGTCACCTCGCTGGCCCGCCGGCAGGGCGTCCTGGAGGACGAGCTGCTGGAGTTGATGGAGAACCGCGAGACAGCCGAGGCGCAGGTCGGGCAGCTGCAGTCCGAGCTGCAGGCGATCCTTGCCGAACGAGCCGCCGCCGAGGCTGCCCGGGACGAGGTGTTCGGCGAGATCGATGACGCGCTGGGCAAGCGCCGGGCCGAGCGTGACCGGCTGGCCGGCACCCTGCCCGCTGACCTGCTGGCCCTCTACGACAAGGTTCGCGAGGCCAGTGGCGGGGTGGGCGCGGCGATGCTGCGCCAGCGTCGCTGCGAGGGGTGCCGGCTGGAGCTCTCCGGCTCCGAACTCGCCGACGTACGGGCGGCCAAGCCCGAGAACGTGGTGCGCTGTGACAACTGCCGGCGCATCCTGGTCCGCACCCACGAGTCAGGCCTGTGACCGGTACCGAACGCCCAGCGGTCCTGCGGGTAGAGGTGCAGGCCGACGGTGGTTCGCGGGGCAACCCGGGCCCGGCCGGGTACGGGGCGGTGGTCTTCGACGCCGACACCGGCGCCACGCTGGCCGAGCGCAAGGCCGCCATCGGCGTCGCCACCAACAATGTCGCCGAGTACCAGGGCCTGATCGCGGGGCTGGCCGCGGCCCGGGAGCTCGGTGCCGATGAGGTCGAGGTGCGGATGGACTCCAAGCTGGTCATCGAGCAGATGGCGGGCCGCTGGCAGGTCAAGCACCCGTCGATGCGCCCGCTCGCCCGGCAGGCCGCGGAGCTGGCGGCCGGCTTCCGCCGGATCGGCTTCGGCTGGATCCCGCGGGCGCAGAACAGCCACGCCGACCGGCTCGCCAACGAGGCGATGGATGCCGCGGCCGCTGGGGTGCCGGGAGAAGGTGACCGGCTGGGCGAGCCGGTTGTGTCGGTGCGGGACCCCGCTGGAGGGCCGGAGCCGGTGCAGGAGCAGTTGCCGGCCAACAACAACGGCGCGTGGGTGCCGCCGGAGACCGTGCCGACCAGGCTGCTGCTGGTCCGGCACGGGGTCACCGAGTACTCCGTGGCCAAGCGATTCGCCGGCCGCTCGGACCTCGAACTGACCGAAGCCGGCCACGAGCAGGCCCGGCGGGTCGCCGGCCGGATCGCCGAACTCGGCCCGGTCGACGCGTTGATCTCCTCACCGCTGCGCCGCACGCGGCAGACCGCCCAGCAGCTCGCCGACCGGTTGCAGCTGCCGGTGCTGATCGAGGAAGGCATGATCGAGACCGACTTCGGCGACTGGGATGGCTACACCTTCGCCGAGGTCAGCCAGAAATGGCCCGCCGAGCTGCAGCGCTGGCTGGCCGACCCGTCCGTGGCGCCACCGGCCGGGGAGTCGTTCGAGACCGTCACCCGGCGGGTCCGGCGCGCTCGGGACCGGATCCTGGCCCGGTACAGCGGCAAGACCGTCGCGGTGGTGTCGCACGTCTCGCCGATCAAGACCCTGGTGCGGCTGGCCCTGGACGCCCCGCCCTCGGCGTTGCAGCGGATGTTCCTGGAACCGGCCTCGATCTGCGTCATCAACTACTACGGCGACGGGCCGGTGTCGTTGCAGACCTTCAACGACACCGCCCATCTGGATGCGCTCTGATTCACGCGCCAGATCCTCAGCGCAACCCGAGCGGTCCGGCCACCAGCCACAGCACCCCGGTCACCGTGGTGACGATCACCGGGGTCGACAGCAGTCCCAGCAGATGGAATTCCAGCGCCCGTGGCCGGTCCGCGGCAGGCAGGTTCCGCCGCCACAGCAGCGTCGCCAGCGAGCCTGGATAGCTGGCGTTCGGCCCGAGGTTCACCCCGACCAGGACGGCCAACACCGCCAACGGTGACCCGGCCACCAGCGGCAGGAGCGCCAGCGTGGTCGGCAGGTTGTTCACCAGGTTCGCCAGCACCGCGGCCAGCAGCGCCAGTCCCACCATGGCCAGCAGCCCGGTGCCGGACGGGGTCAACCGGCGCAGCGCCGGTTCGGCTCCGTTGTGCAGCACGCCGGCGACCAGCACCCCGAGGCTGAGCACGAACGCGCAGAACCCCGGAGCGGTCGCCAGCACCAGTCCGGCCGGGCTCAGTTGCCGGCGCCGGAGCCGGGGGACGGCCAGCGCGACCACCCCGGCCAGCGCTGCCCAGGCCGGCGCGAGGCCTACCGCCGTGGTGGCCACGAAGCCGGTGACGGCCAGCACCAGGACCACCAGGGCATAGCCAGGCACCGGTGCCAGCGGCGGCCGGCGCTCGGCGGCGGCCTGCAGGTCGCGCCGGAACGCCAGCCGCAGCGATCCCCAGTCCAATGCGCACGCCAGCAGCCAGGGCAGCGTCATCGCGGCGGCGAAGGTGCCGAAACTCAGGCCGCTGGCGGTGAACGCCAGCAGGTTGGTCAGGTTCGACACCGGCAGCAGCAGCGAGCCGGAATTGGCGATGTGCGCGCACGCGTAGCTGTGCGGCCGGTTCGGGACTGCCAGCCGGACGGTGGTGGCCAGTACCACCGGGGTCACCAGCACCACGGTGGCGTCCAGGGTCAGGGTCGCGGTGATCACCGCGGCGAACACCACCACCAGCCAGAGCAGCCGCTTGGGCAGGCCGCGGCTCAGCCGCGCGGTGAGGCTGCCGAGGTAGCCGAAGACGCCTTCGGCGGCGCAGAGCTGGCCGAAGGCAAGGATCGCGGCCAGGAACGCCACGGTCGGTGCCAGCTCGGCGACGCTGTGCCGGGCCGTCGGCAGGTCGGTGGCCCCGCTGAGCAGTGCCAGCAGCGCGCAGGGCAGGGCGACGGCGGCTTCGCTCAGGCCGAGCGGGCGGGCGACCGCGGTGCCCAGGCACAGCGCGGTCAACACCAGCCCGAGCATCAGGTACAGGGTGCTTCCGCTCACCCGAGCCGTCGGTCGGTGCCGGGAACAGTCATCACTTCACCCTAACGGCGGGCATCTGCGGGGCCTTCGTCGCCGGCGCACGGCCGGCGTGCCGTCGGCACCGTCTTGCGGGAGCGTTAGGATTGGCGGCGCGGCGGACGAGCCGACCGGGCGACCGCGTCAGCCTGGCAACAGGCTGCCGAGGAAAGTCCGGGCTCCACAGAGCAGGGTGGTTGTTAACGGCAACCCGGGGCGACCCGCGGGACAGTGCCACAGAAAACAGACCGCCGACGGTTCGGGCTTACGTGAACGGCTCGAACGGCTCGGTAAGGGTGAAACGGTGGTGTAAGAGACCACCAGCATCCCGGGTGACCGGGATGGCTAGGTAAACCCCACCCGGAGCAAGGTCAAGAGGCTTCTCCGGCTTGCCGGAGGCGCTGCGCAGGCGTCCGAGGGCTGCTCGCCCGAGCCTGCGGGTAGACCGCTAGAGCCTGCCGGCGACGGCAGGCCGAGATGGATGGTCGCCGTTCGGAGGGTTCGTCCCTCCGTCCACAGGACCCGGCTTACAGGTTGACTCGTCCGCCGCCCTTCGCGCAGCCGGCCGAGCGCTCACCGACTGTTCAAATGTCGGTGGGTGCTGCCACGATCAGCGCTGTGGACACTTCAGGGGGCGCTCGCGCCTCGCACGCCGCGGGGCCGCACGCCGCGGGGCCGCACGCCGCGGGGCCGCACGGTGCGGCTCGGCTCGGGTTCGAGCTGCTGTGTGAGATCGAGCCGGCCACCGGTCCCGACCTCACCCGGGTCCGCCGGCAGATAGCGATGCTGGCCGGGGTCGCGGACTCGTTCCTGGTGCCGGACAACCACCTCGGCCGGGCAACGGTGTCGAGTATCGCCGTCGCGCAGGAGGTGCACGCGCTTGGCGGCTCGGCGGTCGCCTGCATCAACAGCCGCGACCGCAACGTCCTCGGGTTCCGGCGCGACCTGCTGACCGCGGCGGCCTACGGCGTCGATCGTTTCCTGTTCGTCCGGGGCGACGAGCCGACCGAGGGCACCAGGTCGACCGACCTGACGGTCCGCCGCATGATCGAGGAGGCGCACAGCTATCGCGAACGGTCCTTCAGCGTCGGTGCAACCGTGCGCGTCGCCAGCGCGGTGCCGTCATGGAAGGCGGCAGCCGACTTCTTGCTCGTCCAGGTCAGCTTCGATCTCGACCGGTTGTTCGCTTGGCGCGACACCGCCGGTTACTCCGGCAAGCTGCTGGCAGGCGTGCTGGTCGTGGCCAGCAGCAAGATGGCGCAACGGATCGCCGCGGACCTACCGGAGATCGGGGTGCCGGAACAGCTGATCAGCGACCTGGAGCGCAACCCGGACGCCGGTGTGGACCTCGCCGTCGACATGGTCGAACGCATCCGGGCCTCGGGTCGGTTCGACGGTGTCCACCTGGTTCCGGTCGGCCGCTACGCCGACATCGCACACCGGCTGGGCAGGGGCAGGCCACGCTAGCGAGCCCTAGTGTTGGCTGGTCGGTGACCGGCCGCGTTCGAGCCGATCAGGGCGCTGCTGGCCGAGCGGGGGTTGAACGAATCAGGTCGATCGAGCCGGATATGACTAGTGAGCCGACGAGGCGGGAAGTGAGCGATGGGTACCAAGGATTTGAGCGGAACGTACTGGTTCTGCCAGAAGCATCACGTCGTCGAGCCGTTCGCCGGCTGCGGCAGCCGCCAGCGGATCGGCCCGTTCGACACCGAGGCCGAGGCTGCGAAGGCGCTGGACACCATCGCCGAGCGGAACCGCCGCTACGACGCCGAGGACGCTGGCTGGGAGAGCTGAGCCCGGCGCCGTAGCGGCTGATCCGGCGCGCGCGAACGGCCCGTCAGTGGTAGCTGTGCTCGGCTCCGGGATAGATGCCGGCCTGCACCTCGGCGGCGAAGCGGTGGGTGGCCTCGGTCAGCACCTGGGTCACGTCGGCGTACTGCTTGACGAACTTGGCCGGCTTGCCGTCGGCCCGCAGTCCCGCCATGTCCTGCCACACCAGCACCTGGGCATCGCACTCGACGCCGGCGCCGATGCCGATGGTCGGGATGCTGAGGTCGTGGGTGATCTTCTTGGCCAGGTCCGCCGGCACGACCTCCATCACGACGGCGAAGGCACCGGCGTCCTGCATCGCGCGGGCGTCCTCGACCAGTCGCTGGCCCGCCTCGTCGCCGCGGCCCTGCACCCGGTAACCGGACATCGTGTTCACCGACTGCGGGGTCAGGCCGATGTGGGCCATCACCGGGATGCCCACGGAATTGAGCAGCTCGACGTGAGGCGCCATCCGGGCACCGCCCTCCAGCTTCACGGCCTGGGCACCGCCGTCCTTCAGAAACCTGGTCGCGGTCTCCAGCGCCTGCTGCGGCGAGGCCTGGTAGCTGCCGAACGGCAGGTCGGCGACCACCAGGGCCCGGCTGGAGCCGCGGACCACGGCGCGCACCAGTGGCAGCAGCTCCTCGACGGAGACCGGAACGGTGGTGTCGTAGCCGTAGACCACGTTCGCGGCGGAGTCACCGACCAGCAGCACCGGCACGCCGGCCTGGTCGAAGATCCGCGCGGTGGTGTAGTCGTAGGCGGTCAGCATCGGCCAGCGGTCACCGGACAGCTTGGCGTTCTGCAGATCGCGGATGGTGATGCGGCGGGTCGACGTGCCGCCGTAGAGCGTGTCGCTCATGTCGGGTCCTCAGGGTTCCTCGAGGCCGGCTCGCCGGTCCCCGGGTGATGGGTGGACCCCTCTATGATGCTCCTGCACCCTGACGTTGGGAACTCGGCGAGAGCTGGCTCACCCCTGCACGCGCCTGCCGGCACCGGCCTGCAGGTCCGGGTGGCGCTCGGCCCCGTTCGAACCGGCCGCTCGACCAGCTAACCGGACAGGCAGGCGCGCGTGGCGATCAGACGTTGGGGTCGTCGCGGTAGCTGATAGATGAGCAGGACGAGCCAAGGCACGCCCGGATGCCGGCATCATTGATGGCGGCGTTGGTAGGGCCCCAGTGAGCGCTGGACTCGGTGTAGGCCGCCGAGGTGCAGCCGCCGGTGTCTTCGCGCGATCCCACGGTGACCCAGCTGCTCGAGCCGACATAGTGGACCATGAACTCAAGCCGAGCGGTCAACCCGTCGCCGTTGCCGGCGCTGTTGCAGAAGTCGTTGACGTAGATGTTCGTCCAGTTAACCTCGTGAGAGCTGCTGGTCCAGTTCACGTACGCCTTGACGTGCGCGCCTCCGCCGTTGCTGCTGTAGAGCGTCGCCTCGGTCCATCCGTCGACGGCCGAAGCCGGATTAGCAGCGATCGTCAGAGCGGCCACCGTACTGCCCACGCCCACGGCGGCCAGTACTGCCCTGCGAGCCAGAGTGCTTCTCATAAGAGTCCCTTTCATCGTTACGTCCGATTTAGACGTTAAATGAAGGAGGGCCTTCAAGAAGAGAAAATACCTCTTATAGGCATTGACGCGAGTGATCGAGAGGGGATGAGCCCGGCCGGGAGAGCGCAACAGCTCAAGATCAAGACGGGCCAGAGCCGTGCTCGCGCCAGCGGTTGGTGATCGGCAGCCGGCGGTCCCGGCCGAACGCCTTGAGGCTGATCTTGGGTCCCGGCGGGTACTGCCGCCGCTTCCATTCGGCCGCGTCGGTCATCCGGGATACCCGGGTCACCAGCTCCTCGTCGAAGCCGGCCGCCAGCAGATCCTCGAAGCCGGCGTCGGTGTCGATGTAGAGGGCCAGCAGCTCGTCCAGCACCTCGTAGTCGGGCAGCGAGTCGGTGTCGAGCTGACCCGGGCGCAGCTCCGCCGACGGCGGCTTGCTGATCGAGTTCTCCGGGATCGGCGGCGTCAGACCTTGACGGGCCGCCTCGGCATTGCGCCAGCGCGCCAGCTGCCACACCAGGGTCTTCGGCACGTCCTTGATCGGGGCGAAGCCGCCCACCGCGTCGCCGTAGATCGTGGAGTAGCCGACCGACAGCTCGCTCTTGTTGCCGGTGGCCAGCACCAGGTGCCCGTGCTGGTTGGACAGGCCCATCAGGCTGGTGCCGCGGACCCGGGCCTGCACGTTCTCCTCGGCGAGGCCGGTCAGCTTCAGGGATTCGACGAACGCGCTGACCATCGGCGCGATCGGCACCGTCTGCAGGGGCGCGCCGAGGTTGGCGGCCAGTTCCACCGCGTCGGACAGCGAGTGCTCGGAGGAGTAGTCACTCGGCAGCGCCACGCCGTGGACGTTGTCGCCGCCGATCGCGTCCGCGGCGATGGCGGCCACCACCGCCGAATCGATGCCGCCGCTCATCCCGAGCACCACTGAGGAAAAGCCGTTCTTGACGATGTAGTCCCGGGTCCCGGTGACCAGCGCACCCCAGACCTCGGCCTCGTCGGACAGCCGGTCGGCGATGCCCAGCGGTTCGGACAGCTCGGCGCCGACCGGACGCGGCGGCAGCGGCGCCCGGGAGCGCCCGACGGTGAGCTCACCGGCCCGATCGACGGTGTTGCCGGCCGAGGGCGGCAGGTCCAGCTCCACCAGGAACAGCTGCTCCACGAACTGCGGCGCCCGGGCCAGCAGCCCGCCGTCGGCGCCGACGACGAAGGAGTCGCCGTCGAAGACCAGCTCGTCCTGACCGCCGCACTGGTTGACGTAGACGACGGCGGCGCCGGCCTCGATCGCCCGGCGCTGCACCAGGGTCAGCCGGACGTCGTCCTTGTTCCGCTCGTACGGCGAGCCGTTGATGTTGACCAGCAACCCGACCTCGGCGGCCGCCGCGGCGGCGAACGGGCCGCCGTCCTGCCAGACGTCCTCGCAGATCGTCAGGCCGATGTCGATCCCGCCGAAGGTCACCACGCCCAACTCGCTGCCGGCCTTGAAATAGCGGGCCTCGTCGAAAACGCCATAGTTGGGCAAGTGGTGCTTGAAGTAGCGGGCCACCACCTCGCCACCCTGGACGAAGGCGGCGGCGTTGCGGGGCCCGCCGTCGGTGTCCAGGTAGCCCACCACCACCGCGATGTCGCCGTAGCCGGCGCCGGCCAGGTCGGCTGCCAGCCGGGTCAGGGCCAGGCACGAGGCCTGCCGGAAGGACTGGCGAAGCACCAGGTCCTCGGGCGGGTAACCGGTCAGCGTCATCTCCGGAAAGACGACCAACTGGGCACCCGCCTCAGCGGCCTCGCGGACCCGCTCGCGCACCATGGCGCAGTTGGTGTCGAGGTCGCCGACCACCAGGTCGACCTGGGCCAGGGCTATCCGCAGGGCGCTCACCTGTCCAGTCTCCCACTCCGTCCCGGGCGCCGGGACGGAGTGGGAGCGTTGGAGAGGGGGGTTGATCCGACACCGTTTCGTCACGAGCCGTGACCGTGGTCGCTTCGAAAGTAGGTCACAATGGTTCGGCGGGGGCACCCTGATGGTGCTGCTCGTGGACGGCGGGGCGGAAGGAACACCGATGTTGGCGAGTTACCGGGCCAAGACGGCGGCGGTGGTGT
>NZ_DASVQG010000320.1:0-1553 GCF_036389215.1 Jatrophihabitans sp. | reverse complement strand
CCACCGACTACTTCCAGCTGCGCGAGGACCTCTCGCCCGAGCAGTTGGACCACCTGCTCCGCACCCGGGCCTTCGTCGAGGACGAGGTGCTGCCGGTGATCAACGGCTACTGGGAGCGGGCGGAGTTCCCCTGGCCGCTGGTGGAGAAGATGGGTGCGGCCGGCCTGGTGGGCGACGGCATCGAGGGCTACGGCTGCCCGCCGATGGACCACCTCTCCGCCGGCCTCATCCACATGGAGCTCAACCGCGGTGACGGCAGCCTGGGCACCTTCCTCGGCGTCCAGGCGGGGCTGGCGATGAAGTCGATCGCCATGCTCGGCTCGGAGGAGCAGAAGCAGCGCTGGCTGCCGCCGATGGCCCGCTGCGAGGCGCTCGGCGCCTTCGCGCTCACCGAGCCCGACCACGGGTCGGACTCGATCGCCCTGGAGACGTCGGCCCGCCGGGACGGCGACTCCTACGTGCTCAACGGGTCGAAGAAGTGGATCGGCAACGGCACCGTCGCCGACGTCGTCGTGGTGTGGGCCCGCGACACCGACGACCGCCAGGTGAAGGGCTTCCTCGTCGAGAAGGGGACGCCGGGCTACCGGGCGCGCCGGATCGAGGGCAAGGGCTCGCTGCGCGCCGTGTGGCAGGCCGAGATCGAGCTCGAGGACCTGCGCGTCCCGGCCGAGAACCACCTGCCGGGCTCGCGCAGCTTCAAGGACACCGGGGCGGTGCTGGCCACCACCCGCGGCTCCTGCGCCTGGATGGCCCTGGGCCACGCCGTCGCCGGGTACGAGGCGGCGCTGACCTACGCCGGGCGGCGCAAGCAGTTCGGCAAGCCGCTGGTGGAGTTCCAGCTCATCCAGGAGCGGCTGGTCGGCATGCTGGCCAAGGTCACCGCGATGCAGCTGTACTGCCGGCGGCTGGCCGACCTGGGCATGGCCGGCCGGGTCGAGCCGACGCTGGCCGGGCTGGCCAAGGCGCACAACACCAGCACCGCCCGCGCGGTGCTCGCCGAGGCCCGCGACCTGCTCGGCGGCAACGGGATCCTGCTGGACTTCCACGTCATCCGGCACATGGCCGACATCGAGTCGATCCACACCTTCGAGGGCACCGAGACCATCCAGACCCTCATCGTCGGCCGGGACATCACCGGCGCCTCGGCGTTCGCGTGAGGGAGGCGACGCGGGCCCGGGTCCGCACCGTCCAGGTGGGCGAGGTCCGGATCCGGACGTCGGTCCGCGGCTCGGGCCGCCCGCTGCTGCTGGTCACCGGCCTGGGCGCCAGCCTGGAACTGGCCGAGCCGTTCGAGCGGGAGCTGGCCGCCCGCGGCCGGCAGGTCATCAGCTTCGACGCGCCCGGCATCGGCGGCTCGACGCCCTACCGCAGCCCGCGGCGGATGCCGGGCCTGGTCCGCACGATCATCGGGATGCTGGACGTGCTCGGGTACGACGAGGTCGACGTCTTCGGCGTCTCCCTCGGCGGTGTGGTGGCCCAGCAGCTCGCCCGCCAGGCCCCGCACCGGGTCCGCGGCCTGGTGCTCGCGGCCACGGCCCCGGGGGTGGGTGGCA
>NZ_DASVQG010000319.1:0-1639 GCF_036389215.1 Jatrophihabitans sp. | reverse complement strand
CGGCACGCCGAAGGGCGTGCTGGTGCCGCACCGGGCGGTGGTCAACTTCGTCGGCGCCGCCCGCGAGCTGTTCTCCATGACGGCGGAGGATCGGGTGCTGCAGTTTGCCAATCCGTCCTTCGACGTCAGCATCTTCGACATCTACCCAGCGCTGGCCAGCGGTGCCACCCTGGTAGGCGCCCCCCGGTCGGTGCTGCATGACGTGACGCTGCTCGCCGACCTCATGCGGCGGGAACGGATCAGCGTCGCCGACATCCCGCCGGCCGTGCTGGGCCTGCTCGATCCGGATTCGCTGCCTGAGCTGCGCGCGCTGTTCGTCGGGCTGGAAGCATTTCCCGCCGAGCTGGTCAACCGTTGGCGGACGTCGCGGCGGCAGTTCCACAACGGCTATGGCCCTACCGAGGCAACGGTGGCGTGCGTGGACTACGCCTGCCCGGACGAGCCGCTGACCGCATCGCCGCCGATCGGGCGGGCGATGGCCAACTACCGCGCCTACGTGCTTGACGCCGCGGGCAATCCGGTACCGATCGGCATCCCCGGCCAGCTCTACATCGCCGGGGTAGGCCTGGCGCGCGGTTACCTCGGCCAACCGGCGCTGACCGCCGAACGGTTCGTGCCGTGCCCGTTCGGCGAACCCGGCGCCCGGATGTATGCCACCGGAGACGTGGTGGCCTGGCAGGCCGGCGGCCAGTTGCAGTTCATCGGCCGGCTGGACCGGCAGATCAAGATCCGCGGCCTGCGGATCGAACTCGGCGAGATCGAGCATGCGCTGGCATCTTTCGCCGGGATAAGGCAATCAGCCGTCGTGGTGAACGACGCCGCCGCAGGCGGCCCGCGGCTGGATGCCTATCTGGTGCCCGAGGAGAGCGGCCAAGCCGATGGCAGCAACGGCATGGGGGCACCGGGCGCCGAGCTGGACAACGACGCGCTGTTCAGGCACCTGTCCGAGCACATCCCGCTGCACATGATCCCGTCCACGTTCACCCTGTTGGACTCGCTGCCGCTGAACGCGAACGGAAAGCTGGACCGCGAGCGGCTGCCGGTACCGGCCTCGCCCGACGAGCTGCCGCACCTGCCACCGGCGTCGGAAACCGAACGGATCATTGCCGGTATCTGGAGCGAACTGCTGAATGTCGACGGCGAGAGCATCGGTCAGCGAGACAGTTTCTTCTCCCTCGGCGGCAGTTCTCTGCAAGCCACCCAATTGCTGTCCCGGATCCGCGACGCCTTCTACCTGACGCTGGAGCCGCGACAGCTGTTCACCCACCCGACACTGCACCAGCTCGCCGCGCTGGTGGACGACACCCTGCGTGAGAGCTTCGACGAGGCCGAGCTGTCCGAACTCGAGGCGGAGATCGCCGGCATGTCCGAGGACGAGATCAACCGGATGCTCGCCGAGAGCACCGGCGAGTAGACGGAGTTCACCGTGCTGGACAAACCCGAGCAGGACGCCGCGCCGCTGGCAGCCAATCGACGTGCGCTGATGGAGCGGCAACTGCGCCGCCGGCGTGCGGAGTTGGTTGGTGGTGGTGGGGTGGTTGCGGTTGGTCGGGATGGGTTGTTGCCGTTGTCGTGGCAGCAGTTGGGTTTGTGGTTTCTGTATCAGTGGGATCCGGGGTCGGCGACGTATCACCTGCCG
>NZ_DASVQG010000318.1:0-28258 GCF_036389215.1 Jatrophihabitans sp. | reverse complement strand
TCGGCGATGCAGGAGGACCACGTCTCGATGGGGTGGTCGGCGGCGCGCAAGCTGCGCCGGTCGGTGGACGGCCTGGCCCGGGTGCTGGCCATCGAACTGCTCAGCGCGGCCCGGGCGCTGGACCTGCGCCGGCCGCTGCTGCCGGGACCGGCCACCGGCGCGGTGCTGGGTGCGCTGCGCGAGTCGGTGCCCGGCCCGGGGCCGGACCGGTACCTGGCACCGGAGATCGAGGCGGCGGTGGAGTTCGTCCGGTCCGGGCGGGCGGTAGAGGTGGCCGACGGCGCGCTGGCCGAGCCGCTGCGCTGACAGTGAGACGGGGGCCGCTCGCCGCGGGAGCCTCGGACGGCTAGATGGCAGAGCTGAAGGCCTGGCCGCGCAGGGCGTCCAGGCCGGCCCCGAGTTCGGAGACCCGCGCCCAGTCCACCTGGCCGCCGCACCGGATCAGCCAGTTGGCCAGGATCCGGTGACCGCCCTGGGTCAGCACCGACTCGGGATGGAACTGCACGCCCTCGATGGGCAGGCTGCGGTGCCGCACCGCCATCACCACGCCCGAGGCCGTCCGGGCGGTGACCTGGAGCTCGTCGGGCAGGGTGTCCTCCCGCACGGTCAGCGAGTGGTAGCGGGTCGCGGTGAACGGCGTCGGCAGGCCGGTCAGCACCCCGTCCCCGGAGTGCAACACATCGCTGGTCTTGCCGTGCAACAGCTCCGGCGCCCGCTCCACCACCGCGCCGAACGCCACGCCGATCGCCTGGTGGCCCAGGCACACCCCGAGGACCGGCAACTCCGCCTCGGCGGCGGCGGTCACCACCGCCATGCTGACGCCGGCGTGCTCGGGCGTCCCCGGCCCGGGTGAGATCAGGACGCCGTCGAAGCCGTCGAGCTCGGCCACGGTGACCTCGTCGTTGCGGCGGACCACGACCTCGGCACCCAGCTGTGCCAGGTACTGCACGAGGTTGTAGACGAAGCTGTCGTAGTTGTCGATGACCAGGATGCGCGTCATGACCACCAGTGTGCGCCTGCCGGCTACCGGTCGACGGTGACGGGTCCGGTCAGCGGATTCTCGGGCAGCCGCGGCTCCAGGTAGGGAAAGACCACGAACAGCAGCAGGGCGGACACCAGCGCGATCAGCAGCAGCGCCTGCAGCACCCGCAGGGCGGTGCCGCCCGGCAGTCGCCGCCAGATCCAGCCGTACACCTAGATCTTCCCGCCGGGTAGTTCCTTGGGCAGCACCGAGCCGGCGTGCGGCACGGCGCGGATCAGCTGGGCGTGCACGATCATCCGCTTGTCGGCCGAGTACTTGGGATGGCAGGTGGTCAGGGTCAGCAGCGCCCGGGTCGCGGTGGCCGACGGGTGGTTGGGCACCGGATCGATCACCTGGACCGCGCCTGGGCTGACGATCTCCCGGCCCGGCACCCCCTGGCTGTCCGGTGCCGCCAGCGCGGCGGCGATGGCCGCCGCTCGGCGGGCCGGATCGGCGAGCTTGCTGGCGGCGGCGTAGGCCGACCGGCTGCCCAGGACGGAGTACACGTACCAGTTGCTGGCGGTCTGCACCACGATGGTGTCGCCGGGATGCAGCTTGTCGAGGTTGAGGAACGGCTCACCCTTGCCGACCCGGTGCCCGGCGACGGCGAAGTTGCCCACCTGCCCGGGCAGCTGGCTGGTGACGTAGTGGCCTGGGCCGGCCTCCAGGTCGCCGTCCGAGGTGCCCTGCACGATGGTCCGGGCGAAGTCCTTGCCGAACTCGGGGATGTAGAGGTTGGCGAAGCCTTGCCCGGTGGGCAGCACCACCTGCTTGCCCACCGGCAGGTTCAGCCGGTCCTGGCCCTTGAGCGGGTCCTGGCCGCGTTGCCAGGCGGTGGCCAGCTGCCGGTGGAGCTGGGCCTGCTTGTGGTGGGCGAACACGTTCGACACCCATACCTCGTAGACGACGAACAGCAGCAGGACGGCGCCGCAGGTCAGCAGCAGCTCGCCGGCGCCCCGGGCGAACCTGCGGAGCATGGTGTCGCTGTCTTGGTCGGAGCCGCTGTGCTGGTCGGAACCGCGGTGTCGGTCCGAGCCGCTGTCTTGGTCGGAGCCGCTGTCTTGGTCGGAACCGCGGTGTTGGTCGGAGTCGTGCGGCCCCACGCTGCCGGGATGGTCACCGCGCCGGCGGCGGCTGCCGCGGCGCTTGCGCGGGCGCAGGGCACCGGCCGGGGTTTCAGCCGCGGCGGAGAAATCCCAACCACCGCGATGCTTGCCAACCATCGGGTGCTCGTGTCTCCCTTCTCCCCCGCACATACCCAGCCGAATCCGGTTCAGCCGGTAGGAGTCAACCGCCTACGGCGGCGTAGCTCAACCCGATCGGGGCGTCGTAGGCAGGCACGTCGATGTGCGTGTGTTCGTCCACCTGGTAGCCCAGGCCGTAGGCGTCGGCGTCCTTACGGTACTGCTGCAGGTTGACCGACTCCTCAAGTGCGTTCCGCATCCCGGGCACCGGCCCGATGGCAGCGATCGTGAAGGGCGGCGAGTAGACCCGGCCGTTGAGCAGCAGGGTGTTGCCGACGCAGCGGACCGCACTGGTGGCCGCCAGCCGCTGGTTCATCACCATGATCGCCTCGGCGCCGCCGGCCCACAGGGCATTCACCGCGGCCTGCATGTCGGACTGGTGCACCACCAGGGCATTGGCCTTCACCGGGTCGGTCTCGGGCTCGGCGGGGTGGGCGTCGTCCAGGGTGACGGTGAGCCCGGGACCGGTCATCGCGACCAGCCCGGCCGGTGCCCGCAGCGGCTGGGCCCGGGCCTTGATGGCCGCGACGCGCTCGTCGGAGCGGGCCAGCCGGTCGGTGGCGGCAGCCACCTGGTTCTGCAGTTGCCGCACCAGGTTGTCATCGCTCACCACCCTGTTCTCGGCCTGCCGGATGAGGTCGGCGAGGTTGCTACGGCCGGCCGAGCGCAGATCGGTGCCACGGGCGGTGTGGGCGGTAGTCGCGGCCAGCAGGCCGGCGAGCAGCGTGATCACCGGAACCAGCACCTGCCAGAGCCCCGGATTGGCCGGCCGGCGGAACCGGCGGCGCGGCGGCGGGCCTGCGGTGCTCGCGGCCTTGCGCTGTCCGGCTGTACTGCCCACCATGTCCCTACTGTCCCATTCAGCGATGCCGCCTGCCAGGACCGGCACGCCCGGCCGGACGCCGCGCCTGCCTGGGCGTGCCCGCATCCGGTGCGGCGATTAGGCTAGCCGCAGCGTTGCCGCCCGGACGGTGGGGCCCGGATGTCCGCCCGACATGTCGCGCCAAGTCCACAGGTCCATCCAGCAGGTCCATGAGGAGACGTACGTGCCCAAGTCCAAGGTCCGCAAGAACCCGAACCCCCAGCCCTCGTCCGCGAGCGGTCCTCGTGCCTCGTCCGGCGGAGCCAAGATGGTCAAGCCGAGCCCGCCCTGGTACCCGGTCCTGATGGCGGCCTTCCTGCTGATCGGGCTCGCCTACATCGTCGTCTACTACATGGCGGCCGAAAGCATCCCGTTCATGAACAGCCTGGGCAGCTGGAACTTCGCGGTCGGTTTCGGCTTCCTGATCGTCGGCCTGGGCCTGGCGGTCCGCTGGCGTTGATCGACCGTTGTCCACAGGCTATTCCACCCCTGTGATTACACGGCTGTAGTTCTCCCCAGCTGCGTCCACTCCTGTGGACAACGGCAGGTTCCCGCTGCCGACGTGGGAGGAGACCGCGTTCACCGCGTTCAACTCCCGCAACAGCTGGTCGTGGAGCTGCTCGGTTCGCCACAGCGCCAGCGCCACCAGCACCGCCAGCAGCCCGGCAAGGCTTACCAGCTGGATGGTGCGCAACCGGTCATTCCACGGCTTACGGCTGTTCAGGCTCCAGCCCAGCAGGGCCAGGCTCGCCAGGCCGCCGAGCACGAAGCCGCCGACATGGCCGAGTTTGGAGATGCCGGGCACCGAGAAGGTGAACACGAAGTTCAGGCCGATCGTGATCGTCAGGGCCCGGGTGTTGAAGCCGACCAGCCGGGACAGCACCAGCGCCGCAGCGAACAGCCCGAAGATCGCTCCGGAGGCGCCTACCACCGGCTGCCGGACGTCGCCGAACAGCAGGATCGCGACCGAGCCGCCGAGCGCGCCGAGCAGGTAGACGGCCAGGTAGCGCCACCAGCCCATCACCCGCTCCAGCGGCGGGCCGATGGCCAGCAGCGCGAACATGTTCAGAAAGATGTGCAGCGGCCCCAGGTGCAGGAAGGCCGCCGTCACCAGCCGCAGGTAGTCGTGCCGGAAGCCCACCACGTTGGGCACCAGTTCCCAGTCCCGGAACAGCTCGGTATTCGTGTTGTCGATCAGCGAGCTGCCCGGTCCCAGGCCGGTCACCAGGTAGATCAGCACGTTCAGCGCGATCAGCGCCCAGGTGATGTACGGGACCTGCGAACCGACCGGTGCGCCGACCACCGTCCGGCCCCGCCGAACCGTGGCCGCCCCCGCCCGGACATCGTCCGGGCAGTGGAAGCCGACCGAGGCCTGCCGCTGGCACTCGGGACAGATCGGCCGGTTGCAGCGGATGCACCGCACGCCGGTGAGCCGGTCCGGGTGCCGGTAGCACCCGGCGAATCCGTAGTACGGATCCGGTCCGGCGGGCGGTTGCGTCGGCTGCATGTCGTCGCTCTCGGGCGGGTCGGTGGGTGCGCGGGCTACCGGAAGGTGCGCCTGCTGCAAGGTGAGCTGTCTGCAAAGTGAACTGTCGGAAGCTGTGGAAACCCTAGGCCTCGGTGACCTCCACCGAGGTGATGGTGATGTCGGTGACCGGGCGGTCCGCGGCACCGGTGCGGGTGGTGCCGATCGCGTCGACCACCGCGCGGCTGTCGGCGTCGGCGACCTCACCGAAGATGGTGTGCCGGCGGTTGAGATGCGGGGTCGGCGTGGTGGTGATGAAGAACTGGCTGCCGTTGGTGTTCGGCCCGGCGTTGGCCATCGCCAGCAGGTACGGCCGGTCGAAGCTCAGTTCCGGGTGGAACTCGTCGGCGAAGTTGTAGCCCGGGCCACCGGTGCCCCGGCCCAGCGGGTCGCCGCCCTGGATCATGAAGTTGTCGATCACCCGGTGGAAGATGGTGCCGTCGTAGAGGTTGGCGCTGGTCTTCTTGCCGGTCCGCGGGTCGGTCCACTCCTTGCCGCCGGTGGCCAGCTCCACGAAGTTGGCAACCGTCTTCGGCGCGTGGTTGCCGAACAGGTTGATGGTGATGTCGCCGGCCGTGGTGTGCAGGACGGCCTTCTGGGTTGCTGCTGTCACGTGTAGAACTCCTGTCGGGTTACTTGATCTTCGGGACTATCGCTCGGGCGAGGAGAAAGGCGTTCAGTGCAGGGTATGGCTGCCGGGTCCGCACCGTGACCACCGAGGTGCCCTTGGCGAAGACGCACTGCCAGGTCCGGCTGCCCTGCAGCGGGGTCTGGAAGGCCACCGCACCGGCGCCGATACCGGCATCGGACTGGACTTCCGGATGGCCGGTGGCCGATCCGACCATCGCGTTGTAGGCCTCGGTGGCGGTGCCGAACCGGGCCACGGTGATCTCGCCCACCACGGCAGCGGGGTCGTACTCGAAGTAGAAGCGGCAGCCCACCGGGCGGCTCTGCAGCACCGTCACCCGCCCGACCCGGTCACCTTCGATGTCGGCGAAGTGGGCGGCGCTGATGTACGGGCAAGTGCCCGCCACTTCCCTGGCGCCCTTGCCGGTGCCGGGGGTGGTCAGGGTGGGACGTGGGGTGCTGTGCAGGGTGCTCGGAGCTGGGCTGGCCTGCTCGCCGCCGCCCCCGCCCAGGCCGGTCGGCCGGGACGAGGCCGTCACAGGTGTGGAACCGGCCGGGTCGGTGCCGGTGCCGCCGGACTGGCAGCCGGCCAGCGCCAGCAGCAGGACCGCCCCCGCCAGCCGGCCGGCTCTCACGGCTCGGTCATCCTGCTGGCCACCCTCACGCTGCTGCGTCCCTCACCGGGGGCGCCGGACCGCTACATCGGCGGCTCCCAGGGCGAGGGAGTCGTCCAGCGGTTCGAGTTCGGGGTCCTCGCCGCGGCGGGCCAGGGCCCGGCTGAGCAGCTCGTCGGCGAATCGCGGGCTCTTGGCCAGCACCGGGCCGTGCAGGTAGGTGCCGAAGACATTGTCGCGGACAGCGCCTTCGGTCTGGTCCTTGCCGTTGTTGCCGCGACCGGCAACCGTCCGGCCGAGGGGCTGGGCTCCGGGGCCGAGGTCGGTGAGGCCGCTGTGGTTCTCGAACCCGACCAGCCGGCCCCAGTCGGTGTCGATGTTGTTGTTGCCGATCAGCCGCTGGTCGGAGCCGGTGGTGATCACGTCCAGCACCCCGACGCCCTCGATCCGGCGGCCGTCCTTGGTGAGGAAGTGGTGGCCCAGCAGTTGGTAGGTGCCACAGATGGTCAGCATCACCACGCCGTCGTCGGCCATCGCCCGCAGCTCGGCGCCCCGGCTGACGAAGTCCCGGCCGATCTCACCCTGGGCGGCGTCCTGGCCGCCACCGCCGAGCAGGATGTCGGTGTCGGGCGGCAGCGGATCGCCCACGTGCACGCCGACGACCTTGGCGTCCATGCCGCGCCACTGCAGCCGCTTGCGCAGCACCAGGACGTTGCCGGTGTCGCCGTAGATGTTCATCTCGCGCGGGTACAGGTGCGCCAGCGTCAGCACGCTCATTCGTCCTCCAGCTCTTCGCGCGAGCGCTCGTCCCTCGCTCGATGCTCGCTCAGTCCCAATTCGCTCTCGCGCGAGCGCTCATCGCAGCGCCACCCCGGACAGCTTGGCCAGCACCTGGTGCAGCTGCCACATCGCGGTGTAGGTGGAGAACACCACGACCGTGTCGCCGGGCGCCACCGCGGCCGCCGCCTGCTGGACGGCCCTGCCGAGGTCGGTGTCGATCTCCTGGACCGCCAGGCCGTCGTAATGCAGGCGCAACGCCATGTCGGCCGCCCGGGTTCCGGAGGTCACCAGCCGACCGGAGTTGTCCTGCAGGACCGAGGCGAACTCGACGTCCCACAGCCAGGACATGTCCCGGCCGTCGGCGTAGTCGTCATTGATCGCGATCACGGTGGCGGCCGGCCGCAACCCGGAAACGGTGCGCAGCGACTGCCGGAAGCCGGCCGGGTTCTTCACCAGCTGCAGCACCACCCGGCGGCCGCCGAGGTCGAAGGACTGGCCGCGCCCGAAGGCCGGCTGCACCACGCGCAGGCCGGCGGCGATGGTGGCGGCATCCAGCCCCAGGGTCAGCGCCAGGGCCGCCGCGCCCGCCGCGTTCTGGGCGTTGTGCGCCCCCTCGGCGTGCAGCGTGATGGCCTCTTCGGCGTCGCCGATCCGCAGCCTGAGCTCGGTGCTGACGCCCAGCTCCAGGGACAGCAGCTCGACGGCCGCCTTCAGCTCCGAGAGCTGGACCTGGCCGCCGTACATCTCCTCGTCGGTGGGGAACTGCTCGCGCAGCGCCGGTGCCACCCCGAAGTAGCTGACCTCGGCGGCCAGGCCCGCAGCCACCGCGACCAGCCTGGGATCGTCGCGGTTGACCACCACGTGCCGGGTGGTCCGGGCCGCCACCTTGCCGAGCAGCTGGGCGGTGGTGTCGATCTCGCCGAATCGGTCCAGCTGATCGCGCAGCACGTTGAGCAGCAGCAGCCGTTCGGGCTGGTGCACCTGGCAGAACCGGACCGCGTGCGCCTCGTCGAGTTCGAACACGGCGACGTCGGCCGGCGTCCGGCCGAGCCAGGAGGACTGCTGGACGACGGCGGTGAGCACGCCGCGGACGAAGTTGCCGCCGGTGTCGTTGGTCAGCACCCGGTGCCGCTGGGCGAGCACGGTGGCGACCATCTTGGTGGTGGTGGTCTTGCCGTTGGTGCCGCTGACCACCACCACCCCGAGCGGCAGCGTGGCCAGCCGCCGGGTCAGGAACTTCGGAAACAACTTCTCCACGACCAGCCCCGGAAGCGCGGTACCGCGCCGGCCGACAGCCCGCAGCACCAGCAAGGTCAGCTTGCCGAGCCAGATCGCAAGAAGGTCCATGGTGCTGCCCAGGCTACCGACCCCCGCCCTGCCGGGCTGATCATGCGCACCCGCCGCGCGGCCGTCCCGTGCGGTGCTTTGTTGACCTTGGTGCTTTGTCGAACCTTGCCCAATTTCCGACTCGCGGCCGTGCGGGGGCCGAAACTTCACCCGTGAGAAACAATATGGTGTAACACTAAGTAGCCGGTTAACCGCTGGCAGTAAACCCTGAGCCCACAGGGAGCACCTCGATGAGAAGTATGCCTCTACGTCAGTTCGACGCTGTCAGCAGAGTCGGCGGCCTGCCATGGCGGTGATCCGGCACATCGTGCAGGTCGTCGGCGGGACGATCCGCAATGATCTCTGGTGCGACGAGTGCAACACGACCGGCAGGTTCGAGATCGACATGCACGCCATGAGCACCCGCGGCCTGCAGCCGATCGGGACGGTCAACCAGTGCGTGCGCTGTGACTACGAGGAGCCGGCGATCCCCGAGGTTGAGCCGAGCTAGCACGTCCAGGCGCCAGCCCTACTGGATCGAGCGGACGGCTAACGCGACTGGCTGATGCCGCCGAGGATGCCGCCGCCGGCGATCGGGTCGGTGGCGCGGTTGTCGCCGGGATCCTCAGCCTCCGAATTGTCCCGCCCCTCCTCGGCTGCCTCGTCGATGTTCTCGGTCTCAGGCAGCGAGCCTTCCTGCGCGACCTCTTCCAGGCTCTCGGAGCCGCCGGAGGACTGCTCGGCGAAGTCGTCAGGGGGATTCCGGTCGGTCATGGTGATCCTCGGATCTGGCTCAGGACGGGTTCGGGTTTGGAACTCGCCAGGCCGCCGTACGGCAGCCGCTTCCATCGTGCCCACCGCTCGGTGCATGGTGCAAGCCAGTGACCTGTCGCGCGACGACTCGTCGCCCAATCTCTGTAACCGAGCCCCTCTCCGGACGCCAGCTTTCTTTCAGCACTTCCACGTGGTCAGCGGCTTGAGGGCTCTCGGCGACCTCACCTTCGGGTGGGTGCACTTCAACCCTCTGTGTCAACATCAGGATCGTGTGCGGTCCTGGCCCCAAGAGGCCCACTGGGAAATCCGAGGTTTCACTGTGTGTAGCTGGTTCTTGCGCGCTACACCGTCGATGAGATGCAACCTGTCCACGAATGATCCCGTCGCCCCCGAAGCAGCGGGGTTCAGCGTCAGGAGTTGCTCGAGTTCCTCGGTCTGCGACACAGTCAGACCGGCTTCCTCTGAGTACAGATCCAGAGCGAGTCTGTCACTGCCGACAATGGGCTGCCCCCGATTGTCGTGGAAGGCAACGTTGAGCTGATCACGCAGGTAGCCGAGCATGGCTCGCACCTGGTTTGGAGAGTCCGTAGCCAGGTGCGGTTCGACGTACACCGTAATCGCCCACAGTCGGCGGTGGGCCTCCACGATCTCACCGCTCGTCCCTCCAAAGTCGGCTAATGCGGCGATCCCTGAAGCGTCATCGACAAGTACCTTCGCGACCTTCATGCGCATCTTGTCCGACGGCAGCCAGATCACAATCTTCCAGCCCGGATTGACGCCGGCCACCCGAGCAGCATCTTGCTCAAGTCGGCGACGGGCCGCTGCGGATCCAAATTTCTTGTGCAAGCCCTCTGCGTTCGCGAGGTCGGCTGGACTGTCGGCGCGCGCGGCGCGCTTGAACAACTGCCGATTGATTACGGCCGTCGCTAACTTCCCGATGCCGTCCCAGCGCTCCCCGTCCCTGAGGCGGGCCTGGTCGATGAGATGTTCCAGGATTCCATCGTCTGACCGCCCTAAAAATTGATCTTCCAGGCGGCGCTTCACCTCGCGGGTGATGCCGTCGCGAGCGCTGACCCGAGGCGCCCGACCGCGGCGCGCAAGTATGGAAGCACCTTCGTTGGCGTCGATCGCTTCTTTCACGAGATCGATGTCGGCGTCCGGCGCCAATTTGGCGATGAGGGCGGCGGGTTCCCGTTCGCCGGCGATGTCTCGCCAGGTCGCGTCGTCCCACATCTCGAGCAACTTGCCGATCATCGCGTCGGCACTGGTTTTTGCATGGTGAGTGAGAACGCGTTCAGTCAGCTCGTACCGATACCGAAGGTACTTTTCCAACTCAGTGACGACGTCCTGGCGCCGCTGCCCGTCCCTGCTGGTGCGGACCACCATGCGTTGCTTGTGTAAAGCTGACGCCTTGGGCGTTACGTAGAAGTGGTCAACGAATCTGTGACCAATCTTCATCGGGAGACCGGTGTAGTAGTGATCCCGCTGGAGGTAGTCGATGAGGTCAGCGCAGATCGTATTTCCGACGATGTCCTCTACGAATGGATAGCTGCTCTCCCAGCCAGGCGGCATATCCACCTTGCTCAGAATCAAATGCTGCAGTTCATCCTTGAGGGATGGCACGTTGTTGCCGGCGCTTGGTGCCTCATCGATGACTTCGCGGACCTTCGGGTCCAACTGGCCCCAGAGCTTCTCGAAACGTTCAACGTTCTTGTCATGAGGGTCCAGTAGGCCGAGGTCGTCCTCGATCGTGTGGCCGATTGGCACATGGCAAAGGTCGTGCATGAGGGCGCCGAGGCGAGCGAGCACGGTCGCCTCGGCGAATTTACGTGCTCCAGTACCCGACTCCCCATCCTTATTCTCCTTCTCCCACTCGTCGAACAAATCCGGCTGGTGGTCTGAGCGTCGATGATTGTCTGCCACCGCGTCGAGGAGGTCTTGGGCAGCACGTAACGTCCCAAGTGAGTGAGAGAAGCGCGTCTGGACAGCGCCCGGATATACCAAGTGAGTCGTTCCGAGTTGCCTGACTCGCCGAAGTCGCTGCATCGGCGGGCTGTCTATTATCAGTTGCTCAAGCGCATTGACATAGATATCGCCGTGAACCGGATCAGTGATGCTTTTCGCCGCGCGTAGCAGCTCACCCGGGATGCCCCAAGGACTCCACCCGCTGCCAGGCTCTGGATCCGTTGCGCCCCACTTCGACATCGCATCTCCTCACTGTGAGGTGATCACGATAGTGCTAACCAACTCAAATGGCAGTGGATCAGTGCTTTGGTGAGCACACAGTCCGTATACCGGTCATTCCGGTAGCGAAGGCGTCACAGAAGCGTTCCTCGCCTATCCCGGCCGGGCCGGGACGGCTCGGCCGTCCAAGCGCATCCAACGAGTAGAACATCGTGTGGGCGTACTCATGGGCAAGCCTCCACCGCACAACCTGAGCCCGATTCAGGCCTAACTGCCGCTCGGCTGGGGTAGGACGCGGGTCGACGATAATCGTAAATCCGCCCGCGCGAAGCGGAATGAGCAGGGCCCGTAGCCCGCCCTTCTCTGCGCTCAACGGCTCAATGTCAACGCTCCACCCATTCGCGAGCGCGGCTGCACGACAACCACTGATCCGTTCGACGCGCCATCTCCGGCGGACATCATCGACGATCACCGACGGGTCAGTGCGAAGGGAAGCCAGGGGCCTCCGCGGGACATCGCGTGGCGCGTCCATGACAGGCGATAAACCGGGCCGGGTCGGGCCAGTCCGTCTCACATAGACACTATCGATGACACTAGGTTCGGAAAGCGGTAGGCTCGCCGCTGCTAGTGTCACGATTTGCGTCAAGGGGTACCACAAGCGGACGCTATATGCGTGATCTCGGACGCAGACAGCGCGCTGTTCGATGCCGTCTCGCCCTTATTGAGCCAAGATCAAGATTTGATGCCCGAAGCGGCGGGTAACCTCATGGGCGGTAGCCGTGGCGTCGTTCTTCGGTGGATGAAAGATCCCGCCAACCCTCTGCGGCACGAAGACCGCCCGGGCCAGCGGCCAGCGGCGCTCATCAGCGAATACGATCTGCTCAAGTACGCACTGGGCGAGACGGCACGTTGGCGGGAAGCGGCCCGCGAAGTTCTGTCCTCACGGTGGCCCGACATCGGCGAAGGCAACCCCACAATGGGAGAGCGACGCATTGACCCATCCATTGCGCCCCAGTCGACAGCAGGTGCCACGGACACTAGAACCGTGAAGCACCCACCGCACGGCGACCAGCGGGACCACACCATTCGCCGGGAAGCGCCAAGCGCTGCGAGTGTCGAAGTCGGTCGGCTTCAAACGGAAAATCTAAGGCTCGCTGAACGGCTCTCTAGGACCCTAGACATTCTGGATCGCGAGAGCCAGGCCCACCGGCAGGCGATCAAAGAGTGGATTGCGGCGATGCGCTCCGAAGGCGTTCCGGGCGACCTCTCTGCATTGGAATCCATGATCGAAGCGACGGGAGGCCGCCCGTAATTTCTCCCGGAAGTCTCGAATGATGTCGGCCGGACAGGCCTCGATATCTGACGATGAACATCCAGTCGGCTCGAGCGACTACAACCGCTGCGAGCGTGGCCACCGACGTTTTTGCAGCCGGGCCTCACGCCGCACCAGTTGCGCCACACGGCTGCGTCACTGGCTGTGAGCGCCGGCGCGAACGCACGCTTCGGCGGCGATGACGCTCGACGCTATGCGGATCTGTTCGACGGTGACCCGGACGCATTGGCGGACTGTTGGACACCGTCCGCGGCGCTTCGCGTGGACTTCCTGCGGACCCGACGGCGAGGTGCTGCCCCTTCCCAGACCCCGTCGAGGTGGCTCGAACCCTGACAAACGGGGCCGTCAGCTTGTGGAGACGAAGAGAATCGAACTCTCAACCCCCGCCTTGCAAAGGCGGTGCTCTGCCAATTGAGCTACGTCCCCGGGCAGGACCCGCCGGCGCGGGCTCCCGAGACAACCGATCCTAGCCGCCAGGTCACCGGCCGGGGTCACCAGCCAGCCGGACCCCAGCTAGCGGGTGGCCTGCTTCCAGACCTCGCTGCTGTCCTGGCCCTTCTTGCGCTTCAGAACGTACTGCGCTCCGACGGCCGCGGCGGCGAGCATGAGCAACTTCTTCACGGGCTTCTCCCCTCGCTGCGCACGGGCCCCGACCGGCCCCCTGAGACACCGAACGCCTTGCAGAGTGGGCCTAGGAGGACTTGAACCTCCGGCCTCATCCTTATCAGGGATGCGCTCTAACCGTCTGAGCTATAGGCCCGCTGCACGCTGACGCGCGAGGAGTGACTTTACCGGGTGCCTCGGCCGGCCCCAAACCGGGTGCGCCGCCGCGCCCAGAAGCGAAGGGCACCGGCCGAAGCGCCACGACCGCCCGGAAAATGGCTACTCGCGTTCGGACAGCGTCACCTCGGCGCCGCCCACCAGGTCGGCACACAGGTTGTAGACCATCGCCCCGATCGTGCTCAACGCGATGAACAGCACGATGTTGACCGCCCCGATGATGATCGCGCCGCCGAAGACCAGCGACCCGGTCACCACGTCACCGGTCTTGCCGTCACCGGAGATGGTGTGCACGGCCTCGTTGACCTTGTCGAACACCCCGGAGATGTCGAGGATGCCGTACAGCACGCCCACCATGATCAGCCAGACGAAGAACAGCGCGATCGCCAGCACGCAGGAGAACTTGAAGACCGAGTAGACGTTGATGTGGCTCAGCGTCAGACGGGCCCGCCGGGGCTGCCTGGAACCCCGGCCGGAGCGACCCCGCCCGGCCCGGTTCTCCGCCTCGCCGGCCGCGGTCTTCATCGCGCCCCTGGCGGTAGAGGCTGCCGACGTCGCGGTGGCCGCCGCCGAGGCCAGCTTGGCCGAGAAACCGCCACCCGAGCCGTCCTCCGAACCAGGTCCGGAACTGACCGTGGAGCCTGACCAGCCGCCTTGCTGCTGGCCCGAGCCCTGAGGCACCGGAATCTTCGGCAGGGTGGCGGTGTCCTGATCGGCACCGGCGTTGCTGCCCCGAGCAGGCGGCGGCGGATAGCCCTGAGTCATCCCTGCTACTCCTGCTCCTCGGGTTCGTCGGCATTGCGGGCGATCGAGATCAGATTGACTCCGTCGGGCAGGTTGATCAGCCGCACGCCCATGGTTTGACGTTGCGCCCGCCGGACTTCGGCGACGGACGTCCGGATCACCACGCCGTCGGACGTGATCGCGTACAGCTCGTCCTCGGGCCGGACGGTCATCGCCCCGACCAATCCACCTCGCGTGGAGACTATACGCGCGGTCAGCACGCCCTTCCCGCCTCGACCTTGGACCGGATACTCCTCGACCTTGGTCCGCTTGGCGAAGCCGCCGTCGGTGGCGATCAGGATCTCCATGTCGTCCTGGACGACCTCCATGGCCAGCAACTCGTCACGGCCGGAGAACCGCATGCCGATCACTCCGGAGGTGGCCCGGCCCATCGGGCGCAGCGTCTCGTCGTCGGCCTTGAACCTGATCGACTGGGCCAGCTTGCTGACCAGCAGCAGGTCGTCCTCCGCCGAGATCAGGGCGGCGTCGATCAGCTCGTCCTCCTCGCGCAGGTTGATGGCCACGATGCCACCGGAGCGGTTGGAGTCGAAGTCGGTCAGCTTGGTCTTCTTGATCAGGCCGGCCTTCGTCGCCAGCACCAGGTACGGCGCCACCTCGTAGTTCTTGATGGTGATGACCTCGGCGATCACCTCGTCCGGCTGGAAGGCCAGCAGGTTGGCCACATGCTGGCCGCGGGCGTTGCGGTTGGCCTCGGGAAGCTCGTAGGTCTTGGCGCGGTAGACCCGGCCCTTGTTGGTGAAGAACAGGATCCAGTCGTGCGTCGAGCAGACGAAGAAGTGCGCCACCAGGTCATCGGTCTTCAGGGCCGCTCCCTGCACGCCCTTGCCGCCGCGGCGCTGGGCCCGGTACAGGTCGGTCTTGGTCCGCTTGGCGTAGCCGGTCCGGGTGATGGTCACCACCACGTCCTCGGCGGCGATCAGGTCCTCCATCGACATGTCGCCGTCGTAGGCGATCAGCCGGGTGCGCCGCTCGTTGCCGTACTTGTCGACGATCTCGTTCAGCTCGTCGCGGATGATCTGGCGCTGCCGGCCCGGCTTGTCCAGGATGTCCCTGAAGTCGGCGATCTTGGCCTCGATCTCGGCGGCCTCCTCCTGGATCCGCAGCCGCTCCAGGGCAGCCAGCCGGCGCAGCTGCAGGTCCAGGATCGCGGTGGCCTGGATCTCGTCGATCTCCAGCAGCTCCATCAGCCCGGTGCGCGCGGCATCGGCCGACTGCGAGTTGCGGATCAGCGCGATCACCGCATCCAGGGCGTCCAGCGCCTTGAGGTAGGCGCGCAGGATGTGCGCCCGCTCCTCGGCCTTGCGCAACCGGTGCCGGGTACGGCGCTGGATGACCTCGACCTGGTGCTCGACGTAGTAGCTGACCACCTGGTTCAGCGCCAGCGTGCGGGGCACCCCGTCCACGATCGCCAGCATCGTGACCCCGAAGGTGGTCTGCAGCTGGGTGTGCTTGTAAAGGTTGTTCAGCACCACCTTGGCCACCGCGTCGCGCTTGAGCGTGACGACGATGCGCATGCCGATCCGGTCGGAGGACTCGTCGTTGATGTCGGCGATGCCGCCGACCCGGCCGTCCCGGGCCAGGCCGGCGATGTTCTCGACCAGGTTGTCCGGGTTGACCTGGTACGGCAACTCGGTGACCACCAGGATGGTGCGCCCGCGGCTGTCCTCCTCCACGGTGACCACCGCCCGCATCCGGATCGAGCCCCGGCCGGTGCGGTAGGCCTCCTCGATGCCGTCCCGGCCGACGATCAGGCCCTTGGTCGGAAAGTCCGGCCCCGGGATGGCGGCCATCAGCTGATCGAGGAGCTCCTCGGGGGTGGCGTCCGGGTGATCGAGGGCCCAGGTGACGCCGGCGGCCACCTCACGCAGGTTGTGCGGCGGCAGGTTGGTCGCCATCCCGACGGCGATGCCGCCGCCGCCGTTGACCAGCAGGTTCGGGATCCGGGACGGCAACACCACCGGCTCCTGGGACCGGCCGTCGTAGTTGGGCTTGAAGTCGACGGTGTCCTCGTCGATGTCGCGCAGCATCTCCATGGCCAGCGGCGACAGCCGGGCCTCGGTGTTGTGCGAGATGAAGCCGTTGGTCACGAACGCGTGGTCGGCCGAATCCACCCGCAGCGAGTAGACCGCCTGGACGCCGGCCGGCGCCACCGAGGTGACCGGAACCAGCGTGAACTGGCGGGGGTCACCACCGTCGTCGGGCAGGTGCCGGGCCTGGCCGGAGCGGTAGGCCGCACTCAGGTCAGGCAGCAGCGGCAGCGCCTCGGCCCAGCTTCGGGGGCTGGTCTCCGGGGCGCGCACCACCAGGACGTCGCCGACGGCGATCTCGCCGAGCAACTTCCACATCAGGGTCGGGACGTTGTGCACCCGGCCGATCACCAGCAGCGGGTGGTTGGCGGTGCCGGTCACCGACCGGCCGCCGGCCGAGACCGTCAGCACCGGATGCTCACCGGAGTGGTGGAAGGCGCTGACCCGCACCGGGGCACCGTCCCGCCCGGTCACCTTGAAGTCGACCTCGGTGGTGGAGTTCGGCTCGGCTCCGGGCACCAGGTCGGCGATCGGCACCTCGCCGTCCGGGGTCGAGACCATCGTCGAGCCCACGACGCAGTACCGCATCGCGGCCGCCGGGTCGTTGCCGGGCGAGCCGAAGTTGCCCTGGCCGTCGATCAGCGGGGCTCGCATCGACCACGGCTGGGCCAGCCGCACCAAGGTGTCATAGATCGCCGAGTCGCCGTGCGGGTGATAGTTGCCCATCACGTCGCCGACCACCCGCGAGCACTTGACGTAGCCACGGTCGGGCCGGAAGCCACTGTCGTACATGGCGTAGAGGACCCGGCGGTGCACCGGCTTGAGCCCGTCCCGCACGTCCGGCAGCGCCCGGGCGACGATGACGCTCATCGCGTAGTCCAGGAAGCTGCGCTGCATCTCCAGCTGAATATCGACCGGCTCGATCCGGTCGCTGGTCGGCGGCGGCGGAATCTCAGTCATGACGGCCTTTCAGGGCTAGGGCAGATCAGGCAGGACGGCCGCGGGACGGCCTACAGCGACGAGGATGGCCGGCGGAGCCTGGCTGGGCGTACCGGGACCACGTCAGATGTCAGATATCGAGGAACCGGACGTCCTTGGCGTTGCGGATGATGAAGGACCGGCGGGCGTCGACGTCGTCGCCCATCAGCACCGAGAACAATTCGTCCGCCGTCGCAGCATCATCCAGGGTGACCAGCCGCAGCATCCGGGTGGCCGGATCCATGGTGGTCTCCCAGAGCTCCTTGGCGTTCATCTCGCCCAAGCCCTTGTAGCGCTGGATCGAGTCACCGGCCACCCGCCGCCGGCCGGCGGCCTCGCCGGCCGCGATCAGGCCGTCGCGCTCACGATCGGTGTAGACGTAGTCCGGCTCGCCCTTGGACCACTTGATCTTGTAGAGCGGCGGCATGGCCAGGTAGACGTGGCTGTGCTCGATCAGCGGGCGCATGAAGCGGAACAGCAGGGTGAGCAGCAGCGTGGTGATGTGCTGCCCGTCGACGTCGGCATCGGCCATCAGCACCACCTTGTGGTAGCGGAGCTTGCTGAGATCGAAGTCGTCATGGATGCCGGTGCCGAGGGCGGTGATCAGCGACTGCACCTCGGTGTTCTTCAGCACCCGGTCGATCCGGGCCTTCTCGACGTTGATGATCTTGCCCCGGATCGGCAGGATCGCCTGGTACATCGAGTCCCGGCCGGACTTGGCCGAGCCGCCGGCCGAGTCGCCCTCGACGATGTAGAGCTCGCTCCTGCCCGGGTCGGTGGAGCGGCAGTCGGCCAGCTTGCCCGGCAGCCCCATGGTGTCCAAGGCGTTCTTGCGGGCCAGCTTCCGGGCCTGCTGCGCGGCCTTGCGCGCCCGCGCCGCCGAGGTGGCCTTGGTGATGATCAGCCGGCCCTCGGTGGGATTGCGCTCGAACCAATCGGCCAGCCACTCGTTGCAGACCTTCTGGATGAAGGACTTTGCCTCGGAGTTGCCGAGCTTGGTCTTGGTCTGGCCCTCGAACTGCGGCTCGGCCATCTTGATCGAGACGATCGCCGCCAGGCCCTCGCGGATGTCGTCGCCGGTCAGCTTCTCGTCGTTGGGCTTGAAGATCTTCTTGTCGGTCGCCCACCGGTTCACCACCGAGGTCAGCGCGCTGCGGAAGCCCTCCTCGTGGGTGCCGCCCTCGTGGGTGTTAATGGTGTTGGCGAAGGTGTAGACCGACTCGGAGTAGGACTCGTTCCACTGCAGGGCCACCTCGGCCGACAGCCGCAGCTCCTTGTCCTCGGCCTCGAAGTAGATCACCGACTTGTGGATCGGTGACTTGGTGGCGTTGAGGTGCCTGACGAAGTCGGCGATGCCGCCGGCGTAGTGGTAGGTCACCTCGCGATGCTCGTGGTCACCGCCGCGCTCGTCGCACACCGTGATGGTCAGGCCCTTGTTCAGGAAGGCCATCTCCTGCAGCCGGCGGGTGATCGTCTCGAAGGAGAACTCGATCGTCTCGAAGATGCTGGCGTCCGGCCAGAAGGTGGTAGTGGTGCCGGTCTCGCGGCTCGGCTCACCCTTGGCCAGCGGCGCGGCCGGCTTCTGGTTGACGTAGGGCTGGCGCCAGACGAAGCCCTCGCGCTTGATCTCGACGTCCAAGCGGGTCGACAGCGCGTTCACCACCGAGATGCCGACGCCGTGCAGGCCGCCGGAGACGGCGTAGGAGTCGCTGTCGAACTTGCCGCCGGCATGGAGCACGGTGAGGGCCAACTCGACGGCGGGCTTCTTCTGGGCGGTGTTCATGCCGACCGGCATGCCGCGGCCGTTGTCCATGACCCGGACACCGCCGTCGGGCAGCAGGGTGACCTCGATCCGGTCGCAGAAGCCGGCCAGCGCCTCGTCGACGGAGTTGTCGACCACCTCTTGCACCAAGTGGTGCAACCCGCGCTCGCCGGTGGAGCCGATATACATACCCGGCCGTTTGCGGACAGCTTCGAGCCCCTCGAGGACGGTGATCGAATCTGCTCCGTATTCAGACGCAGCCTTAGCCGCCACTCGGTGCTCCTTCATCTGGACTGCTCAGACAAGCCGTGTTGGGCCGTGGCGCCACTACGCTTGTCAATGGGGCCCCACCAGCGGGGGTCAACCTCACCAGTCTACTGGGTCGAGAGCTCAGAATGCGGCTGTCAACACGGCTGAACGTTCCACAGAGCGATTTTTCGGCCACCGGTGAATCGGGATACGCGGCATCCTGCCCTGACTCGGCAGCGCTGAGGATACCGGGCCCCGGATGAGTGGCGATCAACCGTAGGTGTCGCGCACTCCGCGACCGCCGTGCATCGACCAGGGACCGTGCTTCCAGGACGGTGCCGTCGGCCCGGTGATGATCAGCTTGGTGACCAGCCCGGCCGGTAACTCGCGGGCGATCCGGGCCAGGATCTGGGGTGCCATCAACCGTAGCTGGGTGGCCCAGGCGGTGGATTCGGCCGACACCTTCAGCTCGCTGCCGACCAGGCTGACCGGCTGGCACCGGGCCGCGATCTCTGCCCCGACGACGCTTGCCCACTGACCCATCAGCCTGGCCTGGGCCAGCGGGCCCACCCAGCCGAGCTCGGCCATCGTGCCCGGCAGGATGCTGCCGATCAGGGCCGGGTCGCGCTCGTCCGGGCGGGCACCGCTGTAACCACCGCCTGGTCGTTGCCGCCGCGTGAGCCGGGCGGGACGGCCGGGACCGCCGCGGCCACTGGCGATCGACCGGGCCGAGCGCAGCGCGCCGGCAGCCAGGTCGGCTGAAGCCGGCTCCTCACTCTCGGTGCCCACATCGGAAGATCCACCTGTGGACAACCTGTTCGGTTCTGGGGACAAGTTTTTGCCAGCCTTCCGCAAATCGGTCACCCGTCCGGTGGATATCTTTGCCGAGCCTGGCTCACCCGGCACGGCGGACCTCACCGTCTGCAACCACGTAGTGCGTGCCGGTCAACGCCGCCGGCACGTCACCCAGCACGGCGGCTGAAATAAGCACCTGTTCGGCCTTGTCCGCGATGCTGGCCAGCTGGTCCCGGCGGGCCGCGTCGAGTTCGGCGAAGACGTCGTCGAGGATCAGCACCGGCTCGGCGCCGTCGGCCGAGAGCAGCTCGTAGCAGGCCAGCCGCAAGGCCAGCGCCGCCGACCACCCCTCGCCATGGCTGGCGTAGCCCCGAAGCGGCAGCTCGTTGAGCCGCAACTCCAGGTCGTCGCGGTGGGGCCCGACCAGGCTCACGCCACGCTCGATCTCCTGCGGCCGAACCTTGGCCAGTTCGGCCAGCAGAGCCTGGCAGAGCACCTCCACGGACGGAATCACACCGGTGTCATTACCTGCGGATTCCACGACCGGGCTGACATAACTGAGTGCCAGCTGGCCGCTGGCCGGCGCCAGCTCGGCGTAGGCCTGGACGGCGTACGGGCGCAGCGCCGCCACCAGCTCCAACCGGGCGGCCAGCAACTGCGCGCCGTGGGTGGCCAGGTGGCCGTCCCACACCTCCAGGGTGCGCAGATCACCCGCGCCGCCGGCCCGCCTGGCCGCGCCGGCGGTCTTGAGCAGCGCCGCCCGCTGCTTGAGCACCCGCTCGTAGTCGGCGCGGACGCCGGCCAGCCGTGGCGTCAGCTGCACCAGCACGTCGTCGAGGAACCGTCGGCGTTCGGACGGGTCACCGCGCACGATCGCCAGGTCCTCGGGGGCGAACAGCACGGTCCGCAGGCCGCCCAGGATGTCGCGCGGCCGCGGCACCGGTGACCGGTTGAGCTTGGCGCGGTTCGCCCGGCCGGCCGTGATCTCGACCTCGAGCACCAGCTGCCGGCCGGCCGAGACGACGGCGGCCTGCACCACTGCGCGCTCGGCACCGGCCCGGATCAGCGGGGCGTCGGTGGCTACCCGGTGACTTCCCAGCGTCGCCAGGTACCCGACCGCCTCCAGCAGGTTGGTCTTGCCCTCGCCGTTGGCCCCGATCAGCACGCTGGCACCGGGTTCCAAGCTCAGGTCGGCCCGCGTCCAGCTCCGGAAGTCAGCGACGCTGAGGTGCTGGACGTACATCGAGGCCTAGGACGTGAACTCAGGAGGCGCCGGGCGAGATGGCCTGGGAAGCAGTCACGCTGCCGATCGCCTCGACGGCGTGGCCACCGAACTGGTTGCGCAGCGCGGCCACCATCTTCATGGCCGGCGAGTCCTCCTGCCGGGAGGCGAACCGGGCGAACAGCGCCGCGGTGATCACCGGCATGGGCACGGCGTTGTCGATGGCCGCCTCGACGGTCCAGCGGCCCTCGCCGGAGTCCGCGGCGTACCCGCGCAGCTTGCTCAGCTCGGGGTCGTCCTGCAGCGCCAGCACCGCCAGGTCGAGCAGCCAGGACCGGATGACGGTGCCCTGCTGCCAGGACTTGAACGTCTCGGCGACGTTGTCCAGAAGTGGCGAGGCCGCCATCAGCTCATATCCTTCGGCATAGGCCTGCATCATTCCGTATTCGATGCCGTTGTGAACCATCTTGGCGAAGTGTCCGGCCCCGACGGTGGTACCGGCGTGCACGAAGCCACCCTCGCCGTCGGGCTTGAGGGTGTCGAAGATCGGCTGCACCCGGGCGACGTCCTTGGCAGGCCCGCCGACCATCAGGGCATAACCGTTCTTCAGGCCCCAGACCCCGCCGGAGACGCCTGCATCGACGAAGGAGATGCCCTTGGTGGCGAGCAGCTCGGCGTGCCGGGCGTCGTCGGTGTACTTGGAGTTGCCGCCGTCGATGACCAGGTCACCCTCGCTGAGGATGTCGCTGAGAGCCCTGATCGTCTGGGCGGTCGGATCGCCGGAGGGGACCATGACCCATACCGTCCGGGGCGCGGCCAGGGTGCTGATGAGTTCCTCGAGCGAGGCGACGTCACGCGCCGATTCCGGCGACCGATCGAAACCGACGACGGTATGACCGCCGTTGCGGATCCGTTCGGCCATGTTGCCGCCCATCTTGCCCAGCCCGATGAGACCGATCTCCATGCCTGCCTCCACTCTTCCTGTCGTGCCCAGTTGGTTCTTCCTGTCGTGCCAGGTTGGTCTCGCGCATCTCGTGATTTCACCGTAGCCCGCTCGGCACCGAGGCGGGCAGCCACCCACTGCGTCCACACCAGCTACAGGTAGTTCTTGTATCTCTGACCAGAACTAAGTCATCGTCGTCATAAGGCCTGTGGATGCTGTGGAAAACCGATGTTTTCCCTGATCAGCATGCGTGGCGCGTGTGGGTGAGGACCCGGATAACCTGCGAGGTCCGACAAGCTCGAAGTGGACACCGAAGTGGCCAATGGTGTCCTCCACAGCCGCGTCAGCTCTTGTCCACACTGCAACCCACACTGTGTGGAAGCGCACGGCTACTCCCGCCTCGCTACCGCCGGAGAGGAACCGGGCGTTCTGGAAGCTGTGCGCGATGCGCTCAGGACCGGGCGCGGGTCCGGATCCGGCTGGTCAGTTCGGTGATCTGGTTGTAGACGTTGCGGCGCTCGGTCATCAGCGAGCGGATCTTGCGCTCGGCGTGCATGACCGTGGTGTGGTCGCGGCCACCGAAGGTCTGGCCGATCTTGGGCAGCGAGAGCTCGGTCAGTTCCCGGCACAGGTACATCGCGATCTGGCGGGCCGACACCAGTACCCGGGTCCGGGAACTGCCGGTCAGGTCCTCCAGCGTGATGCCGAAGTACTCGGCCGTCACGGCCATGATCGTGGAGGCGGTGATGTCGGGCCGGTCGGACTCCGAGATCAGGTCCTTCAACACGATCTCGGCGAGCTTGAGGTCGATGTCCTGCTTGTTCAGGCTGCCGAAGGCCACCACCCGGATCAGGGCGCCCTCCAGCTCACGGATGTTGCTCTGGATCTTCGAGGCGATGAACTCCATGACGCCGGGTTGCAGCGTCATGCCGTCCTTGGCCGCCTTCTTGCGCAGGATGGCGATCCGCAGTTCCAGGTCCGGCGCCTGCACGTCGGTGATCAGGCCGGACTTGAACCGGGTGACCAGGCGGTTCTGCAACCCGGACAGCTGCTCTGGCTTGCGGTCACACGAGATGACGATCTGCTTGTTCGCCAACTGCAGGGTGTTGAAGGTGTGGAAGAACGCTTCCTGGGTCTGCTCGGCGCGCTCGAGGAACTGGATGTCATCGATCAGCAGCAGGTCGACGTCGCGATAGCGGCGCTGGAAGGACTGGACGTCATTCACTCGCACCGAGTTGATGAAGTCGTTGGTGAACTCTTCGCTGGAGACGTAGCGCACCCGCATGGTGGGCTCCAGCCGGCGGCCGTACGTGCCGATGGCATGCAGCAGGTGGGTCTTGCCCAGGCCGGATTCGCCGTAGATGAACAGCGGGTTGTACGCCTTGGCAGGTGCCTCGGCCACCGCGACCGCCGCGGCGTGCGCGAACCGGTTGGAGGAGCCCGGCACGAAGGTGTCGAAGGTGTACTTCGGATTGAGCCGCGCCTCATGGTCGATCCGTACCATCGCCGGCGTCGACACGTTGCCGAACATGCCCCGGTTCGGGACCGTGGCGGCACCGTCCAGATGGCCGTTGCCGATGCCGTCCAGCCGGCCGTCGACCAGGGCCTCGACCCGGTCATGCCCCCGGTCCTCGACGAAGTCGGAGAACCGGTCGTAACTGTCGACCTCGCTGTCCTCAGCCTCGGGCTCGGCCTCGACCGCGGCGCTCGGGCGGTCGCCGGGCTCCATCGGCTGGATGGTCACGGCGACATTGATGTCCCGGCCCAGGGCGTCGCTGAGGGTCGCGGTGATCAGTGGCCGCAGATTGTTCTCGAGGTAGTCCTTGGCGTAGGTGTTCGGCGCCGCGAGCAGGGCGGTGTCCTCGAGCAGCCCGATCGGGCGGGTCAGGCTGAGCCAAGCACGCTGATGGGGTCTGACCGACGGGTCATCGAGCTGGTTGATCGCGCGGTGCCAGACATCGGCGAGATCGGCGAGCTCGTCCGCCACGTGGGTCCACTCCCTCGGTCATTCCGCTCGCGTACCCGCCGCGGTCCCTTGCCGACCGGTTGAACCGCCCGCCACAGATGCAGCCCGGTACCCAGGTTTATCCACAAAAATATCCACAGGTTGTGGAGGGGTGCCGAAACAACCCCGACCGAGTGGCCGAAGTGTTCGCTCAGATCCCGCAGCGTTTGGGTTCGAGCCGACAACCTAACAGCGGACGGGGTCAACTCACAATGCCGGGGAGTGAGTTGGGACGAGTTCGGGCGTGTCGAGAGCTTCAGGCACAACTTCAGGTTTGCCGAAAGTTTTATACCTTTCTTACACGGACTGAACGCGATCGCCGCCGGGTTCGAGGCCTACCCTGAGAACAGGCCGGGTCGGCCGGTGGGCGGTCCCGGTTTGACCTCGGTAGGGGTCGATCCGTACCGTTGAACTCTCGTGTGCCGTGGTGTTTCATCGGCCACTTCCTGTGCCGTTCCACCAATGTCACGACCGATTCGGGCGGGGCGTTGTCAACCCAGCCGAGTGCGCGTCAGCAAGCTGTGCACCAGGTGCGAAGATTGTGATGGAGCCAGACCGTGAGCAAGCGGACCTTCCAGCCGAACAACCGCCGCCGGGCCAAGACCCACGGTTTCCGTCTGCGGATGCGGACCCGTGCCGGTCGCGCCATCCTGCAGGCCCGCCGTCGCAAGGGCCGCGGCGAACTGTCAGCCTGAGCCGGTCCCGCCGGTGTTGCCCGCCGCCTACCGCTTACGGTCCGCCGCTGATTTCGCTTCGGTGACCAAGCGAGGCCGCCGGTCGCGCTGCGGATCGGTGGTGGTCTACCTGCTGGCCGAGCCGGCCGAGAAGGCCGGCCCCAGCCAAGTCGGCCTCGTGGTCGGAAAGGCGGTCGGCAGCAGCGTGGTACGCCACCAGGTTTCACGCCGCTTGCGTGCCCAGCTGACGCAGCGGCTCGACCGGATCCCGAGTGGAGCCAAGCTGGTGGTCAGGGCCCTTCCTGAGACGTCCGAGGCATCCTCGGCAGAGCTCGGCCGCGATCTGGGTCGGGCGCTGGACAAGCTCACCGCCCAGGCCGGCCAACGTTCGCTCAACACCAGCGGATCCGCCACCAGCGACGCGCCCGCCATCAGCAACGTGCCCGACACGAGCAATGGACGGAGCGAATCCAGTCGATGACCGACCGTCCGGGACCGGGGGCTCGCGCGGCCATGCTGGCGATCAGCGTCTATCAGGGCGCGTGGAGTTCCAGGCGCCCGTCCGCGTGCCGGTTCACGCCCAGCTGCAGCGTCTACACCGCTACCGCTATCGACCGTTTCGGGCTGATTCGTGGTATCTGGCTAGGTATCCGACGCATCGGACGGTGTCAACCATTTCATTCCGGGGGATATGACCCGGTTCCGCTGTCGAGCGATCGCGATCGGGCACCGGATGAGGGAACCGATTGCGGTGGCGACTCGTCGGATGAGAAGACTCTCCTAGAACAGGCTGGTTGATGCTGGACTTCCTCTACACCTCGATTTCGTGGGTGCTGCTGCGCTGGTACCAGCTGTTCACGCTGCTGGGCATGGACGAGAAGAGCGGCCTGACCTGGGCACTGTCGATCATCATGCTGGTGGTCACCGCCCGGCTGCTGATGTTCCGGTTCTTCGTCAAGCAGGTGCACTATCAGCGCCGCATGCAGGAGATGCAGCCCAAGATCAAGAAGCTGCAGGAGAAGCACAAGGGCGACAAGGCCACCCTGCAGCGGGAGATGATGGCGCTACAGCAGGCCGAGGGCTTCAACCCGATCTCGGGCTGCCTGCCGATGCTGCTGCAGATCCCGATCTTCATCTCGCTGTTCCATGTGCTCAAGCACATCTCCAACTCCGTCGGCCTGCCGCCCGGTTCTCGGGGTCTGACGCTCTACAGCTTCACCGAGCAACAGACCACCGATGCGGCCGCCGCCAAGCTTTTCAACCACGCCCCGCTGGCCGCGTCGCTGCGTGAGTCCGTGGAGAAGATCCACTCACTCGGTGGGGATGTCAGCACCTCTCGCGCGGTGACACTGACGCTGGTGCTGGTGAGCGCGCTGGCCACCTATCTCACCCAGCGGGCCGTGATGGCCAACCAGACGACCCCGCCCGAGGGCCAGGCCGCCATGATCCAGCGGCTGATGCTGGTGGGTATCCCGGTGTCCGTCCTGGTCTCAGGCTTCATCTTCCCGCTCGGCGTGCTGCTGTACTGGTTCACCAGCAACCTGTGGACGCTGGGGCAGCAGTACTACATCCTCCGTTACCACCCGCACACCCCTGGCGCCACGCTTGCCACCGCGGACGTTCCGGCCGCGACCGGCAAGACGCTGGCACCCAAGGTCGGCCAGAAGCCGATCAGCCCGAAGGGCAGCCGGGCCGGCACCCGGGCCGGGGCCACTGCGGCTGGGGGCACCGTCACCGGAACAGCCGCAGCTTCGGAGAATGGCAGCGCCACGGCGAACGGCAGTGCAGCGGGGAACGGCAGTGCCTCGGGGAACGGCAGTGCCTCGCGTGCGGCGAAGGGCACAGCTGCAGCCAATGGCACGGCCTCCGGGGCCAGCGTGAACCTGTCCAAGCCCGAGCCGGCCGCCGGTCAACCGGCCGACAAGGCCTCCGGCGCCGCGCCCGCCGGTGCCGCCGGCAATCGCGGCCAGCGGACCGCCGGCAACCGGCCGGGCAACAAGCGCTCCCCGAGCAAGAAACGCCGGTAAGCCGGCGCACAACGTTCTCATCCATGCACGCGACCTGCGCAGGTAAGAAGAACAAGGGATTCTGATGACCGATACCGCTTCGCCACATACCGCTTCGCCCACTGCCGCCTCCCCGGCCGCCGCCGAGGACAAGGACGCCCCGTCGTTACTGGTGCAGGAAGGTGACATCGCCGCCGACTATCTCGAGCGGCTGCTCGACATCGTGGACTACGACGGCGACATCGACCTCGACGTCGAGAACGGCAGGGCCATGGTGGCCATCGTCGGTTCGGACCTGCAGCCGCTGATCGGCCCGGCCGGCGCGACCCTGGACGCGCTTCAGGAACTGACCCGGCTCGCGGTGCAGCAGCAGACCGGCGTGCGCAGCCGTCTGATGCTCGACGTGTCCGGGCACCGCCGGGCCCGCCGCAACGAGCTGACGGCACTGGCCAAGCAGACCGCCGAGGAGGTTCTGAGTTCCGGTGAGCCGGTTCGGCTCACTCCGATGAACCCCTTCGAGCGCAAGGTCGTCCACGACGCCATCTCGGCAACCGAGGGTGTTGTCAGCGAGTCCGAGGGCGAGGAGCCGAACCGGCGGGTTGTGGTGCTGCCGGCGACGTGACGGGCAGCGAACCAACCGCTTCGACCGCTGATCCGGCCCAGCAGGCAGTCCCGGGCCCGCCCGAGATCCTCTACCGGCGTTTCGGCGCTGCCGCTGACTTGCTGGTGCGCTATGCCGGCTGGCTGGCGGGTCCCGGTACCGTCCGTGGCCTGCTCGGGCCCCGTGAGGTCCCGCGGCTGTGGGAGCGCCACCTGCTGAACTCGGTGGCAGTTGCCGAACTGGTCCCGCCCGATGCCCGGATCGTCGACATCGGCAGTGGTGCAGGGCTGCCCGGCCTGGCGATGGCCTGCGTACGTCCTGATCTCCGGGTCGACCTGGTCGAATCGCTGCTCCGTCGCACCGACTTCCTCACCGAGGTGGTGACGTCCCTGAATCTCACCGATCGGGTTCGGGTGATCCGTGGCAGGGCGGAGCACATTGCCGTGCGGGACACGGTAGGTTCAGCGCAGTTCGTGACGGCACGAGCGGTTGCGCCACTGGACCGGCTGGTCCGATGGAGCTTTCCGTTACTCCGGCCCGGTGGCAGCTTGCTTGCCGTCAAAGGGACCAGCGCCGAGGACGAACTAGCCGAGCACCGGCAGTTTCTGACCCGGATGCGGGCCGAGGTGATGGGGGTCATCGAATGTGGCGCCGGACTGGTCGATCCACCGACCCGGGTAGTGCATCTCGTGCGCAGGTAGCTCACTCGCACGACCGCCGTTGGACCACCAGGTGGCTCGCGCGGTCAGTTCCCCGGTGATAACCAGCCCCGCCATTCCCCAGCCGATCGGTGTTCCGGCCGCCAGTGTCGGGTCGTTAATTTCTTGTGAGGTAGACCAGGTGGAGTACGTCGAGGGCACATCCGCCCGAGAGAACGGCGGCTGGCCCCAAGCCCCAGGTGCACAGACCGTTGTTTCACGTGAAACATCACACGGCACCGATCTCTATGACGCGTTGCAGGCTGATCTGGCTCACGAAGCGCTGCATCCTGGTCAGTCACATGTTTCACGTGAAACATCGCTCAACACACCGATAGCTCGTGAGGCCATGCAGGCTGTACAGGTGCGAAACGTCCGGCAGCAATCCTGGGGCCAGCCTGCGGCGCGCCGAGTCATCACGGTG
>NZ_DASVQG010000317.1:0-2682 GCF_036389215.1 Jatrophihabitans sp. | reverse complement strand
CGAACCCCTGATCGGCTACCTCGCCAACACCGTCGTACTACGCACCCAACTCAACGACAACCACACCACCACCGCCCACATCCAGCACTGCCACACCACCATCCTGCACGCCCTGCAACACCAAGACACCCCCTTCACCCTCCTCGTCGACACCCTCCAACCACCCCGCACCCCAGGCCAGAACCCCCTCTTCCAAACCGCCCTCTCCCTGGTCCCGGCGCAGGTGGCCGGTGGTGAGGTGGCGCTGCCCGGCATCCGGCTGGAACCGGTCTCGGTGGACCAGAGTGGCGCCCGGTTCGACCTCCGGGTCGAGGTGGCCCCGCAGGCCGACGGCTCGATGGCGATCTGGGTCGAGTACTCCGCCGAGCTGTTCGACCACTGGCGGGTGGGCTCGATGATCGAGCACTTCCGCAACGTGCTGGCCTCGATGATCGCCGGCCCCCGGCAGCGCCTCGCCGACATCGAGCTGATGTCAGGGCCTGAACGTGACCAGGTCCGTTACGGCTTCAACCAGCATCCGGCCCAGCCGCCGACACCGCTGCCGTGGACGGGCAGTTCGGTGGTTGCCCAGGTCGAGGCCACCGCCCGAGCGGCTGCCGGGGCGTGCGCGGTCTGGTGCGACGGGGCCTGGCTGTCCTACGCGCAGCTCGATGCCGCGGCATCGCGGCTGGCGGTGCGGCTTGCCGCGGCCGGGGTGCGTCGCGGCCAGGTGGTGGCGGTCTGCGCGTACCGGTCGCTGGAGCTGGTGGTGGGCCTGCTTGCGGTGTTGAAGGCGGGTGCCGCCTACCTGCCGTTGGACCCAGACCAGCCGGTGGCGAGGTCGGACTTCCAACTGAGCGACGCCGGCGCGGTGGCGCTGCTCTCGCAGCCCGGTACCGGCCCCAGGCCGCCCGCGAGGGTGCCCCGGATCGAGCTGGTGCAACCGGACCGACCGCATACCAGCGATCCCGACGAGGGCTGCTCCGACCAGTACGCCCGGGTGTCCGGCGCGGACACCCTGCCCGTGCTCGACGGCGGCGACCCGGCCTACCTGATCTACACCTCGGGCTCCACCGGAACTCCCAAGGGTGTGCTGAACAGCCACGCCGGCCTGATCAACCGGCTGGGCTGGATGCAGGCCCGGCACCCCATCGACAGCCGGGACCGGGTGTTGCAGAAGACCCCCTACACCTTCGACGTGTCGGTCTGGGAATTCTTCTGGCCGCTGCTCACCGGCTCCCGGCTGGTGCTGGCCGCGCCTGGCGGCCACCGCGATCCGGGCTATCTGGCCACTGTCCTCGCCGAGCAGCAGATCAGCATCAGCCACTTCGTCCCGTCGGTGCTCAGCACGTTCCTCGACCAACCGGATCTCGCGGAGTTGCCCGCGCTGCGGCACCTCTTCTGCTCCGGTGAGGCGCTGCCCGCCGACGTTCGCGACCGGGCGCTGCGCCGGCTGCCCGGCGTGCGACTGCACAACCTGTACGGACCCACCGAAGCCAGCATCGACGTCACGGCCTGGACCTGTGCGGCCACGGACGGGCCCACCGTCGTCATCGGCCGGCCGATCACCAACATGCAGGCCTACGTTCTGGACTCCTCGCAGCGGCCGGTTCCGATCGGCGTCACCGGGCACCTGCATCTGGCCGGGGTAGGCCTGGCCACCGGTTACCTCCGGCGCCCCGCGTTGACTGCCGAGCGGTTCACACCCTGTCCGTTCGCAGCGCCCGGCGCCCGGATGTACGACACCGGCGACCTTGCCCGGTGGCGGCCTGACGGCACCCTGGAATACCACGGCCGCACCGACCACCAGGTCAAGCTGCACGGCCAGCGCATCGAACTCGGCGAGATCGAGCATGCGCTCACCCGGCACCCCGCCGTCACCGCGGCCGCGGTGAACCTCATCGATCCGGGCAACGGCCGGCCGCCGTTCCTCGCCGCCTACCTCACCGCCGGCGCACCGGCACCGACCGACGCGGCGTTGCGCGGCCACCTCGCCAACCAGTTGCCGCTGCACATGATCCCGGCCACCATCACCGTGCTGGACACGCTTCCACTCAGCTCCAACGGCAAGCTCGACCGCAGCCGGCTGCCGGCACCCAACCCCAAGCCGGCCACCGTGCCGACCGCCACTGAGCGGACCCTCGCCGGCATCTGGACCGGCCTGCTGAGTCCTGAGACCGCCATCCGGCCCGAGGACAACTTCTTCACCCAGGGCGGCAGCTCGCTGATGGTGATGCAGCTGATCTCGCGGATCCGCGGGATCTTCGGGGTCGAGATCGCGGTCGGGCAGGTGTTCCTGTCGCCCGTGCTCGGCGATCTGGCCGCCGAGATCGACCGGTTGGCCGCTGAGCACGCGCTCGGCGAAGCCGACCTCAGCAGCATCGACGCCCAGCTGGACCTGATGTCGGAGGAGGAGATCGAGCGGATGCTCGCCGAGGGTGTCGGCGCTGCCGGTGACGGGGCGAACCCGGCCGAACGCGGCCTGACCAGTGGCGGCATCGAATGACGGCAACCCCCACCTCGACGCAGGACCGGCGACAGGAGCTGCGCGAACTGCTCATCCGCCGCCGGCGTGCGGAGTTGGTTGGTGGTGGTGGGGTGGTTGCGGTTGGTCGGGATGGGTTGTTGCCGTTGTCGTGGCAGCAGTTGGGTTTGTGGTTTCTGTATCAGTGGGATCCGGGGTCGGCGACGTATCACCTGCCG
>NZ_DASVQG010000316.1:0-6760 GCF_036389215.1 Jatrophihabitans sp. | reverse complement strand
TGAGACGCCCGCGAGCAGGACTCCGCCGCCTGCGAACGTCACCATGGACGCCTCCGAAGAGTCGTGGGTGGTGCTGGCTGCTGGGCTGTCGTGCTGTTCCTGGCGGGGTGCGGCGGGTGCCGAGGGCTCGGCATGCCCCCGTTGGATGGGCGTCTTTGGTGTCTGTTGGGTTGGTGTTGATGGTTGCGCCGGGTTTGGCTGGGTGGCTGGCGTGGCTGCTGGGATTTTGACGGTCCATCCGGGCTGGATCAGGTCGGGGTCGGTCAGATGCTGGCCGGCCGGCTCGGCCATGCCTTTGCTGGCTTCCCAGATCTGGTGCCAGTCCGCGACGTTGTGCGCCTCGGCGATGCCGGAGAGGGTGTCGCCTTCCTGCACGGTCACGTCCTCAACATCGCTACCGCCAGCGGTCGGTGACGCCGACGCGGGGAGCAGGACCGTCCAGCCGGGCTTGAGCAGTCCCGGGTTGGTCATCACTTCACCATCGGATTGGGCGCGGCCGCGGTTCAGGTCCCAGATCAGTTGCCAGTGCTCGCCGCCGCCGAGACGAGCCTCGGCGATATCCCAGTAGGTGTCCGGCCCGCGACCGTCACCAGGTACGACGTAGCTGACGGTCCGTGGCTGCGCGGTTCCGGTTTGGGGCGTGCTCTGGGTGCTGGCCTGCTGCTGTGCGCTCGTGGTCCGGGGACCGGCGGCTTGGCCGTGAGCCTGCACCGCCGCCACCGCCGCCGCTGGACGGGCGGAAGCTGCCCCCAGCGCGTGCACCGGGCTGGCCAGCGCCGCGGTGGCGGTGCCGAACAGCAGCGCGGCGCCGACCAGGGTGTGCGCAAGGTGCTGGGACGGTCGCAGCACGAGCGGGAGACGGGTCGGAATCGGGGCCTGCCTGACCGCGGCGCCGATCTCGACGAGCACCGAGACCGCGAACTGCGCCCACGCCGTCCACACGACAACGGCGAGCAGGTCGATGAGGACCGTGTCGGTCAGGTCACCGACCTTCAATTCCGCCCAGCCATGTACCGGGTTGCCGATGGTGGCGGCCATTGCGATCGGGATGCCGATGACCAGCACCAGCAGGACCAGGGTGGCGCCGAGCGCCTTCAGGCGACGGCGCATCAGGAGTCTCCGGTGGTGGTGCCGTGCAGGGCGGTCGCTGTCGAGGTGGCTTTGCCCTTGATCGGCCCGACCCCGAACGCGGACAGGATCGTGGTGTTCTTGTGCACGAGGACGGTGACCGTGACGTTGGCGCCGTCGACGTTGACCGTGCCGGTCACTTCTGCGGTATCAAGAATCCGGTTGGCTGCTGCCTGCGCGGCCGCCGGCGATGCGGTCAGCCCGGTCGGGCTTCCCCGCAGAGACTCAGGCGACAGCGCGTCGGCGCCGGCACGCGCCGCCTGCTGCGCCACGTCGGTGGCCTGCTCCCGTGCGGCGAGGGCGTTGCCGCCGTCGATGACCAGACCGGCCATGGCCAGCAGCCCGACGGTGATCACCACGACATACAGGGACACGAACCCGGCCTCGGCCCGCTCACGCAACTGAGCCCGCCTTCCGCGCAGCACCGGAGGGATGCGGGTGAAGGGTCGCCGGATCATCCCCCGCCTCCGAACTGCCGGTACTGCTCCAGCGGCACGGTGGCCGATGCGGTCAGCGTCTTGTGCCCGGGGAAGCCGACCACGGTCAAGTCGGACAGGTTGGTGACGCAACTGATGGTCACCTGAACCTGTCCGCCGGCGTAGAACTGCGAGGTGTCGACCGTCGGCGGCGAGGGCGACTGGCAGCTGATCCCGGCCTGCGCCAGATCCGCGGCCGCCTCTTGCTGCGCCGCGGTCTGCGCCTGTCCAGGTGTGTCGGCCAGCGAGGCCGCCCGGGCGGCCGCAGCGGCGGCATGCTGGACTTCCTGCCGCCCGTGAGTGACCCGGCCGAAACCCACCACGAGGAGCACGAAGGCCAGCAGGAACGGTGTGATGAGAACCAGTTCCAGGCTGCTGAACCCGCCGTCGTCGGCAATCCGGGCGGCACCTGCGCGGACACGTCGCAACATCGCCGTCACGTCCCGAAGGTTTCGACCGGGCCGATGGCCTGCTCGGTGACCGAGAACGACCCGAACGGCACCACCGAGGCGACATCGGCGCGGCAGATGATCACCACGGTGGCGGTGCTGCGTCGCGCGTCGCAGGTGCGGGCCACGAGCAGCCTGGGTGCGACGTCGGTCAGGTACTGCTCAGCCGCGGTCTTACCTTGCGCGGCGGTCCCCTGGTAGCCGCGCGCCACCCGCAGCCCGTCCCGGGCGGCGGCCTCGGTGACGTTGCGGGCGTGGTACAGCATCACGTACTGCACCACGATCATCGTCAGAAGAACCACCACCGGGATGACGATGACCGCTTCCAGCATGGCGAATCCCGAATCGCTGTCGCGGCAATGACTTTTGAGGCGGCGCCGCCGCGGAGGCCGTGCGCGATGCGTCGACTGAGGATTCATGGGGTTGGGGATGCTGCTTATTGGACGTTGACGCTGTTCGCGCCGTCCTTGGCCTTGTTCATCAGGATCGTGGCCACCACGATCGCGGCGACGATCACGACGCCGGCGATGGCCACCCATTCCAGGGTGGAGAAGCCGGCGTCCTCGCCGGACTCCGCGCGGATCCTGCCGATCCGTCCGGCGGCCCAGGCGCCAACCAGCTGCAGCTCTATCAAGGTGCATTCCTTCCTCGGGGGTGAGGTCCTTCGCGGGTGCGGTGTGGGTGGTAGGGGAGTTAGAAGTTGATGTTGACGAAGGCGGGGTAGCCCACGAAGACCATGAATCCGACGGCGATGAGCATGTGCGCCAGCCGCATCGACTGGTTGCGCTCCTGCGCGTTGCCTTCCTCCTCAGCCAGCCGCGCCCTGCGCATCGAGGCGGCGCGTGCGGACAGGGTGGCCCGGACCTGGGCGCCGTCATCGGCGACCAGCTTGATCAGCGCGCCGAGCTCCCGCAGGTCCGGCACCGCGATGCGCTCACCGAGCTGGCCGAGGGCGTCCCACTCGTTCTGCCCGCACAGCCGCGCCCGGAACAGGGTGTCGCGGATCAGCATCATCGGCCACCCCCCACCACGCTGCGCCGCCTCCGGTAGCGCGGCTGCGGCGGCCGCGTGCCCGGCCATCTTCAGCGACACCAGGTCGAGGAAGATCGACAGCTGCTCGGTGAACTCGGCCCGCCGCCTGATGGCCTCCTTCCGGACGTCGAGGTCCGGCGCCACGAACAGCCCAGCTGCGGCGATCACGGCTACAGCCAGGGGCGCCCCGGTAGGCAGGCCCACGCCGGCGAGGTACCGCAACGTCGCCAACGCCACCAGCCCGATCAGGAACCCGGCCACGGAGGCAACGACTTTGCGGCCCATCAGGGTCTCGAAGGACTGGCCGGTGAGCGCCAGATCATGCCGCAGGCTGGTGTAGCGGATGCCGCGTTTGGCCAGCTCCGCGCCGGCCCAGGCACCGACCCGCCCCTGTGCGTCGGCCGCGGTCGCCGATGGGGCCACCGCCGGGCCCGGGGCGCGGTAGTGGGCGTAGAACTGGCCCAGTTCGACGAGAGCGCTGGGCTTGGGCGGCACGATCTGGAGGATCAGCGAGAACAGCACCGCTCCCAACGCGGCGCCGACGACCGCCATTCCGATCATCGGGCACCGGCCCGCGAAGAACCCGTCGCAGGTTCGGGTCCGGTGGTCAGCGCCGTGATGATCCGCTGCTCCATCGGATCGACCTGCTGGCCGGCGCGGGGCAGGAACGGGGTCGCGGGCTTGGCCGACGCCAGCTTGCGGATCCAGGCGAAGGAGGTCGCGAACAGGCCCATCACGACGGCGAGGGCGACCTGGCCGGCCACCGACCGGTACGGGGCGGTGTAGGTGTCGGAGAACAGCACCAAGAACGTGGCGACCGCCAGCACGATGCCGAGCATCAGCTGCACCGCGCGCCGGTCACCGGCCCGGCTGGCGGTGATCTTGCGGCGCAGGTCCAGCTCCTCCCGGCCCGCGACGGCGAGGTTGGTGAGCACGCCGACCAGGCCGTCGCCGCGGGTGCGGACGTTCATCTGCAGCGCGGCGATGATCAGGTCGGCCGAGTGGTTCAGCTGCTCGGCCAGATCCTGCAACGCCTGCTCCAGCGGCACCTTCGACCGCAGCTGGCCGGTAACCCGCAGCAGCGCCGGGCGGATCGGCGGTGCCGCGTTCTGCGCGGTCGCCGGGATCGCCTGCTCCAGCCCGGCGTGCCCGGTCGTGGTGTCGCGCAGCGCCTCGCACCAGGTCACCACCGCCTCCAGGCGCACGATCTGCTGCTGCTCGGATTTTGAACCGCCCATCAGGGCCGGCCAGAACGCCACCAGCCCACCGAGGCCGACCGCGGCAACAGGCCACCGGGTCACCACGACGATCAGCACCCCGAGCAGCAGGCCGCCGGTCAGGCGCAGCATCAGCAGCGGCGACCGCGGCCGGTGCAGCAGCACCCGGATGCGGTTCGGCGGCCGGGTCGGGTCCGTAACCGTTCCGCGCACCGCGACAACGAGCAGCAGCACCGAAGCGCCGATCCCGCCGCCGAGCAGCGCCGCGAACAGCACCTTCAGTTCAGGCACCGGTCACCACCCGCCCTGCTGGGTGGCCGCTGCCCAGGTCGGCATTCCGTCGGTGTAGCCGGCCCGGGCCAGCTTCGGCATCCGCCCGATCGGCACCTCGGGGTTGCGGACCGCGCGGCCATCCTGCGGGGACGGGATGAAGATGTCCGATCGGCCGACCCGGCCGTTCATCATCCCGCTGACCTCGACGATCTCGGTGACGGTGCGCCGCAGACCCAGCTTCGGGTTCTTCTCCACGAACACCACGAAGTCGATCGCGCCGGCCATCAGTGAGTGGGCGACCTCGAAGGAGGGCATCGCGTTCTGGACGGCGTAGGTCGCGATCCGGTTGAACACCTCGGCGGCGTCGCGGGCGTGGATGGTCGACAGTGACCCGTCATTGCCTTGGGCCATCGCCGACAGCATCTCGACAACCTCCGGGCCGAGCACCTCTCCGACGATCACGCGGGAGGGGTTCATCCGCCGCGACCGGCGCACCAACGTGGCGATGTCCAGCCCGCCCCGGCCTTCGGCATCGGAGAGCACTTCCTCCATCTCACGTACGTCGGAGTGCAGCTCCGGGTGACGCCCCAGGCCTAGCTCCAGCGCCTTCTCGATGGTGATCAGCCGCTCCAGCGGGTCAATGCAGTTGATCAACGCACGGAGCAGCGTGGTCTTGCCGGCGTCGGTGGCCCCGCCGACCACGATGTTGCACCGAGCCCGGACCACCGCGTACAGGAAGTCGGCCACCTGCTCATCGACCGTGCCCAGGCTGACCAAGTCCGGCAGCCGCTCGCCGCCCGCCTTGCTCGCGGCCGCAGCCAAATCCGGGCGCAGGAACATCTGCGGATAGCGGTTGCGCCGGATGCTCACCGACGGCGTCTCCGTGGCCGACATCACCGCCGACAGCCGCGACCCGTCCTGCAACCGCACGTCCAGCTCCGGGGCCGCGGGGCTGAACGGCCGGGCATTCATCCCCGCGTAGGACCCCAGATTCTGCACAATGCTGATCAGGTCCTCATCGGTGGCCGCGACCGGCCGCCACAGCTCCTTGACCCCGCCGGCGTAGGTGACCCAGGTCTGGTCGCAGCCGTTGATGTCGATGTTCTCCACCAGCTCGTTGTCCAGCAGCTCCTGCAACTCCCCCGCGCCGTAGATCGCGCTGAAGATCGCCGCCCGCAGCCGCGTCTCGAACGCCGGATCCGCCGGCAACTCCTCACGGCGGCCGAGCAGGTCCTGCAGATGCTGAGACACCACCCGGCGGATGATGCTCTGCGCCTGCTGCTGCTCATCCGCCGGCGAACGGACGGGCCGCCCGGACGCCTGCAGCTCGCGCCGGTCCGCCAGCTGCGCGTCCGCGACCCGGCCCTGCAGCTTGCGGATCAGCGTGTAATCCAGCAGATCGCTCACTGCGACCACCCGCCCACATCCATCCGCGGGCCGCCGCGTGTGGCCTGCGCAATGGGAGCCTGCGACGGAGGAGCTTGAGCAGTGGCGGGATCGGTCGGCGGCCACCAGGCCACCAGCGTCTGGGTGAGCTCGCGCGCCGACGCAAGAAGGTCGCCACCAAGAAGCTTTTTCGTCAGCTGCCCGTCCCGCAATGCCTGCACGCTGCGCTCGTCCTCAGCAATCCAACCGGCCACCGGGATCGTCGACGTCGACGCCTCAGCCGCCAAGAGCTCCTTCACCTCGCGGAGCCGGGTCGAGCGCTGCCGAGCCGAGCAGATGATCGCCACCGCCAAGGGCGACCGGCCGTGGACGCCCTGACCGAGGCGGGCGACGAGCGCGCCGGCCCGCTCCCGCAGGTGATAAAGCCCTTCCGGAGTGCATCGGGCAATGAGCAGCACGATCCTCGACGCCGCAGCGACCGGTCCAGCCGAGCTGTCCTCCTGCAACCGCCCGAGATCGGCGATCACCGCACCAGGCCACCGGTCCACCGCCGCGGCGACCGCCGGCCACTGCCGCGCGATCAGCGCGAAGTCCTCGGTCCGCATGTCGGTAGCCGGAATGACCGGCACCCCCAAGCTCGTCTGATGCGCATAGCTCAGCAGCGACGCCGGCAGATTCCCGCTCCGCGCGTCGACCGCCAACCCCCGCAGCCCGGACAGCAGCGGGAGCAGCTGTCCCTCCGGTGTCCGCAGCCGCAACACCGCGTCACCGCCGGACGGGTCGGCCTCCAGCAGCACCC
>NZ_DASVQG010000315.1:0-8956 GCF_036389215.1 Jatrophihabitans sp. | reverse complement strand
TGCCGATCTTCCGCACCGAGCAGATCGCTCCGCTCAGCCTCAGCACCGCCGACCTGATCGCGCTGCCCGACCTGCGCGCGTACGGCGACCTCGCGGTGACGGGCGACCCGGACGTGCACGAGGTAGCCGATGCGGCGGCCGCGGCGTCCGAAAGCGGTCTGGACGTGCCGGAGGTGACCCACCTGCCGCGCGGGGTCAGCGGCGAGCCGGCCTACCAGGTGGGCGGCAAGGTGAGCGCCACCTTCACCTTCTCGGCCGACCGCGCCGCCCGGGCCGCCGCGCAGGCGGGCGCGGTCCTGCCGCCTCCGCCACCCGGCCTGGACGGCAGCTCGGTGCGGCTGGTGGCCGGGCCCGGCGTGGTCCAGCTCTGGAAGTCCTCCGCGGGAGTGCCCGCCCTGGTGGTGGGTCGTGCCGTCGCGCCCTCGGCGTTCTCCTCCGGCGTCCGGTTCGAGGTGATGCGCGACTACCTGCTGTCGCTGCCCGGGCTGCCTGACAAGGTCGCCGAGCAGCTGCGCACCTTCACCGCGGACGGCTCCACGCTGCCGCTGCCGGTGCCCGCCGATCAGGTCGCCACGTCCTCGGTGCAGGTGGACGGCAGGCCGGCCACCATGCTGAAGACCCGGGATCGGACGCTGGCGGCCGTGGTGTGGGTGGCCGACGGCGCGGTGACCGTGGTGGCCGGTTCGCTGGACGCCGACGAGGTGTTGTCGATCGCCCGGGACCTGCGGTGACGGCCGCCGATTCCGCCACCGTGGGCCACGATGCCGCACAGCGCGAGGCGGCGAGCCTGATCGCCGGCCTGCCACGGACACCCGCCGTCTGGTGCTCGGGCCTGCGCAAGCGGTACGGCAAGCGGCACGCCGTCGAGGACGTGTCCCTGGAGGTGGCCCGCGGCGACGTGGTCGGGCTGCTCGGCCCGAACGGGGCGGGCAAGACCTCGGTGATCAAGATGCTGCTGGGCCTGGTCCGCCCGGATGCCGGAGAGGTGATGCTGCTCGGGCGGCCGGCCACCGATCCGGCCGCGCGGGCCCGGGTCGGGTACCTGCCCGAGCTGTTCCGGTACCAGCCGTGGCTGAGCGCGGCCGAGGTGCTGGCCCTGCACGTCAGGCTGTCCGGGATCGAGGTGCCCGCGCGCGAGCAGCGGGAGTGCCTGGCGCTGGTAGGCCTGGCAGAACGTGCCGGTGACCGGGTGGGCGGCTTCTCCAAGGGGATGCAGCAGCGACTGGGGCTGGCGGTCGCCCTGGTGGCGGGGCCGGAGCTGGTCGTGCTGGACGAGCCGACCAGCGCGCTGGACCCGCTCGGCCGGGTGGACGTGCGCGACATCGTGCTGGCATGCAAGTCCCGGGGCGTCGCGGTGCTGCTCAATTCGCACCTGATCGGGGAGGTCGAGCGGGTCTGCGACCGGGTGGTCATTCTCGATCAGGGACGGGTCGCCGCATCGGGCACGCTGGCCGAGCTGCTCGGCCAGCGCGAGCTGCGGCTGCACCTGAGCGACGTACCCGCGCAGGCGCGGGCGCGGCTGGCCGCGGTCGGGAAGGTCGAGCAGGCCGGCGACTGGTACACCGTGGCCTTGCCTGCCGACGACGGTGCGACGGCCATCCCCGACCTGGTGCGGGACCTGGCTGCCCTGGGGGCCCGGGTGCACGCGGTGGAGCCGGCGAGGATCACCCTGGAGGAGCGGCTGCTCGGCATCCTGCGAGCGGGCTCGGCCGCCCGGTCGGGAGAGCAGCGGTGACGAGGACTACGACGACCGAAACGGCTGCGACGACCAGGACGGCTGCGACGGCTGCGACGGCCAGGACGGCTGCGACGGTGCTCACCATCGCCGCGCTCACCCTGCGCGAAGCGGCCCGCCGGCGGGTGCTGCTCGCCCTCGCGGTGCTGACCGTCGTGCTGCTGGCACTGAGCGGCTGGGGGTTCTCCCGCCTGGCGGCGGAGTCGGGCGGCAGCGCGCTCACCAGCGGCGAGGCCCGGCTGACGGCCTCCATCCTGCTCAACCTGGTGATGTTCGGCTTCAGCCTGATCGCGGCGCTGGGCACCGCCTTCCTTGCCGGCCCCACGCTGGCGGGCGAGACGGAGTCGGGTATCGCGCTGGCGGTGCTCGCCCGGCCGATCCGCCGGTCCGCCTTCCTGCTGGGCAAGTGGCTGGGCCTGGTGGCCTTCGGCAGCGGCTTCGTCGTGCTCGCGGGCCTGGCCCAGTGCCTGGTCGTCCGGGCCACGGTCGACTACTGGCCACCGCAGCCGGCGGTCGCCCTCGCGCTGCTGGCGGCCCAGACGATCGTGCTGCTCACCCTCGCCGTGCTGCTGTCGACAGCGATCTCGCCGATGGCGTCGGGCGTGGTCGCGGTGGGCCTGTTCGGCACGACCTGGGTGGCCGGTGTGGTGGGCGGCGTGGGCGCGTCCCTCGGCAACGACTCCGTCGAGCGGGTCGGCGACGTGTCCCGGATGCTGCTGCCCACCGACGGCCTGTGGCGCGGGGCGATGCACGCCTTCCAGGACCCGTCGGCGCTGTTCCAGTTCGGCGGCGAGGGAGGCGAAGCCTTCCCGTTCCTGAGCGTGGCGCCGCCGACGGCCGCCTACCTGGTGTGGGCCGCGGTGTGGGTGGCGATGGTGTGGGGATTGGCGGCGGCGTCCTTCCTGCGCAAGGACCTGTGACGCCAGCACGGGGTCAGGCGCTGTTGCCCTGGCGGGTACGGCGAAGCGCCAGTCCTTGCCTCGCAATCTCATCCGGTGTAGAACCGAGCGCACGCGCGGTTCTTCGCCCTGGCAGCGGGTAGCGAGCCGGCGCCTCCTCCGGGGAGTACGCATGCTCACTCGCGCAGCCAGATTCAGTGCCTTGCTCGTGTCGATCGTTACGGCGTTAGCACTCGGACTAGCGGCACCCGCGAGTGCCGCGAGTACTGGCGGCGCAGTCGCGGGTCAAGTGAACGAGTGCCACCTTGACGGTGACTGGACGGTATGCAATGTCGGCCAGATCTCCGAGATTGACGTGAAGACCGCGAGCGGCCGACATGTGCACATCTACAACCTCAAGGTCGTCAGGACGATCACTTACGCAGACGGCTCGGTTCAGGTCGACGTGTGGGATTCGCATTACAACTGGCACGCGACCTTCGACGATCTGCTGCTGCTCTATCACAACAGGTTTGATCACGTAGTGACGTTCTCGTCCGGTGTGACGTGTACGAGTATCGAGAGAACACAGATCGTGGGGCTCGTAGTGAAGTTCGAGGACAGACAGTTCTCCTGTGTCTTTCCCGGCTAGGACGCTGCCAGGCCCTTGATCGAGCCCAGCTTGAACGCCACCGTTCCGGGCCCGTAGATCTCAAGCCTCTCATGCAGGTGCCGGGGGATCTCCGGCGTGTCCGATGTGTAGAGGATCTGCATCCCACTGGCGTAATCCGCCGGCCCCCAGCCATGAAGCGTTATGCCGGCAGCCCTGAACTCGGGCGACAACGCCGCGATCAGGTTGCGTAGGTGTTCGATCTCCGTCGCGCTCAAGGCCGCGGCCTCGAAGGCGATCGACACTCCGGCAGGAGCGAGCGCCACGTACTTCTGAAGATCGAAATCACCGGGCGCCGATGACTTGCGGTAAACCAGCAAACGAGCGTTCCGCCCGTCCACGACACTGACGGTGTAGGCAGGATCGTTTGCCCCGACTTCCTGTGCCCGGGTGGCTACCTGACTAATCACTTCTTCCAGCGCCCAGTCGATGTTCGCCCCCGGTTCGGCAGCGTTTTCCTCCACGATTGCCTCCTTTACTGGGGATTGGGTCGGCGTCGGCTCGCCCGGAGCGCGTACTGCCGTCACAAGCTACCCCGCACCGAGGGCGTCGCCTCGTCACCGGCGTCGCCGTTCGGGTCTGACCCAGTACATCCGGCGCGCGGCGATAAGGTTTCCCCTGGCAGAAGCGGCCGCACGGGGGAGCCAGATGAGCGTTCTGGAAGACGTCACCACTCCTCAGGTCATCATCGACCGGGACGTGCTCGACCGGAACATCACCCGCATGGCGGCGAGCGTCGCAGGGAAGGGTTTGCGGCTGCGGCCGCATGCCAAGACGCACAAGGTGCTCCAGATCGCCGACCGGCAACTGGCAGCCGGTGCGGTCGGCCTCACGGTGGCCACGATCGGTGAGGCGGAGGTATTCGCCGACCATGGGGTGGAGGACCTGTTCATCGCCTACCCGCTGTGGATTACCCGGCCGCAGGCGGAGCGGTTGCGCCGGCTCAGCGCCAGGGCACGAGTGTCCGTCGGGGTCGACTCGGTGGAAGGCGCCACGACCATGGGCGCTGCCTTGAACGGCGCCGCCGGGCAGATCGCTGTACTCGTGGAGATAGACAGCGGGCATCATCGCAGCGGTGCTTCTCCGGACCTGGCGGTGGAGGTGGCGCGGGCCGCGGACCGGGCGGGGCTCCGGGTCGGCGGGGTCTTCACCTTCCCGGGTCACAGTTATGCGCCCGGGATGCCGCAGCAGGCGGTCGAACAAGAACAGGCAGCGCTCGCTGAGGCAACGGAGCTCTTGACAGCCGCCGGCTACGACGCGAGCCGACGCAGTGGCGGCTCGACCCCGACAGCGACACTGACCGGGCCATCGGTGGCTACCGAGGTGCGTCCCGGTGTCTACGTGTTCGGCGACGCGCAACAACTGGAGCTGGAGCGATGCGGGTGGGATGACATCGCCCTGAGCGTTGCCGCCACAGTCATCAGCCGTCACGACACGGGCCGCGGCTCCCCCCGGCGCGTCGTACTCGACTCCGGCAGCAAGGTGCTCGGCAGTGATCGGCCCGCCTGGGCCACCGGTCACGGCCGCGTGATCGACCACCCGGAAGCGCGGATCACCGCGTTGTCGGAGCACCACGCCACCGTTGTCTGGCCTGAGGAAAGCCCGCTACCGGTTCTCGGGGAGCGACTGCGGGTGATCCCCAACCACGTGTGCATAACGATGAACCTCGTCGACGAGGTCGCCGTCGTCAGCGGGGGACAGATCGTTGACCGGTGGGCCGTGGCAGCTCGCGGCAAGAATTACTAGCGTGCCGCACGCCAATTACTAGCGTGCCGCACGCCAATTACTGGCGTGCCGCACGCGGCCCAACTCGGACTAGCCGTACCGCTGGTCCGAGTTTTCGGGAACCTTCTGACACCATGCGTGCATGAGCGCGGTCACGGCGGAGCAGCTGAACGGGCTGCGCGGGCGGCTGAGGTCCTTCTGCTATCAGATGCTGGGTTCGCCGTTCGACGCCGAGGATGCCGTGCAAGACGTCCTGGAGCGGGCCTGGCGGGCCCGCGCGCAGTACGACGAGGCCCGGTCCAGCCTGACCACCTGGTGCTTCCGGATCGCCCGCAACGTCTGCATCGACCGGCTCCGCGAGACCGGGCGAAGGCCGCTGCCGCGGGATCTGCAGGGGCCGGGGATCGACATCGGCGGCCCCCTCGTGCCGGCGCTGGACGTGCCATGGCTGATGCCCGCGCCGGCTGGCTGGTCCGGCGGCTCGGTCGTGGAGGAGGCCGCGGAGCGCTCGTACGAGCTCCGGTTCGCGGTGACCGCGCTGTTGCAGTACTTGCCCCCGACCCAGCGCGGCGCCTTCACACTGCGCGAGGTACTCGGCTTCTCCGCCGCGGAAACCGCGGCCGTGCTCGACACCACCGTGCCCGCGATCAACTCCGCCCTCCAGCGCGCGCGGGCCACCCTGCGCGGCGGCGCGCGCCAGGCCGGGGTCGTCGACCCCCACCGCGTCGAGCGGTACGCCGCCGCGATCGAGGGCGGCGAGGTGCACACGCTGGTCTCCCTGGTGGCAGCGGATGTGGTCCTGGAGATGCCGCCGGTGCCGGCGTGGTCGCGTGGCGTGGAGCAGTACCGCGACTTCATGGCGCACCTGTTCGCCCTGCGCGGCACCGACTGGGCGACCCGCCGGGTGGAGGTCGGCGGGGAGCCCGGCCTTCTGCTGTACATCGTCGAGGGCGGCCGCCGCGTCCCGCACACGGTGCAACTGTTCACGGCGGATGAAAGCGGAGCCATCGACCACGTGCTGGTCTACCGCGACGACCGGCTGTTCGCGCTGTTCGAGCAGCAATTCCCGCCGCCGCGATGAGCTTCGGGCCGCTGGTCCGTTGAGGACGGTGACCACTGTCGTCTCTGGAAGGAGCGCCCCCATGGGACGCCTCATCGTCATCTCGTTCACCACCCTCGACGGCGTCGTCGAGGACCCCGACGGCTCGGACGGGACGCCGTTCGGCGGCTGGGCCATGCGGCACGGCCCGGAGGGCGTCGCCGGCGACAAGTTCCGTCTCGGGCCGATCCTCGAGCACGGCACGCTGCTGTTCGGGCGCCGTACCTGGGACCACTTCAAGACCCTGTGGCCCCGGCGCGACAACCCGTTCGCCCAAGCGATGAATGCCGCTACCAAGGCCGTCGTCACCCACCGGCCCGTGGACGAGACCGAGTGGGCGCACTCCCGCGCGATGACGCCCCGCTGGTCCAGTGGGTGCGACGCGAGGTCGCCACCACCGACATCGTGGTGATCGGCAGCATGTCGGTGGTGGCCGAGCTGGCAGAGCAGGAGCTCGTGCAGGAGTACCGGCTGCTGCTGTTCCCGACCGTCCTGGGTGCCGGTATCGGATTGTTCCGGGGTCACCACGAGTTGACGCTGGTCTCCACCGAACACGTCGGACCTGGGGTCCTGGCCGTGCTCACGCCACAGCGGCCTGGTGTGTCCGCCGAACCGTCCGAGCAGGTTTCTCCTTGACGCAGCACGGTGGTTGCGTTGACAGACCTTCGGGCAGCGAGTAAGTAACTGCTCTACGCGGTGCGCACGCCGCGCAAGGTGGTAGGCGCAATCTGACGGACTTGCGCGTACAAGGTGGCCCTCGCGAGGTACCGCAGCCTGAAAGGCGAGCGAATGGTCGTGACGATCTGCTCCCTCCCAGGTATAGACGGCGCCACGGACACATCCGCGGACAAGGGCCAAGACGTGCGTTCCTCTCGTAATGAGCGGCCACACGTGAGGGATGGCGCGAAGTCGGGGACCGGCCATGCCCGACTTCGGTAGCACCGTGGCCAGATCGACACAGCCCGAGAGCTTTGGAGCCGATCCATGGGCAGCGTAGACCCTTTACGATTCAGGCAAGAGATGTTCGAGGACAGGCTGAAGTCGCAGCTGCATGGCCCAGACCGGTATGAGACAACCGCGTACCTGGTCCTCGCATCTCTCCTGCGCCGAGAGCAGCCGGACTTGAACGAGGAACAGATCGCAAGCCATGTTGAGGAATGGCGGACCGCACTCGATACGCACCGGAAGTCCGCGAAGGGTCGTCAGATAGGGATGGGAGACGCTGCCGCGCAGCTGGCGTTCGCCTGGGGCGGGGCAGTGGCGCAGTCGGTGCACCCCGAGATCGCCGGCCCTGTCATGACAGCGGTCGCCGAGACCTACCGCATCTTGTGGGGGTCCCGAGTGCCTCAGCAGGTGGCTGCCCTGGATGCCGTACAGAGCCGCGCCGTTGACCGAGAACTCATGTATGCGTGGCACAGAGGATTCGCAGACCGCATCAGCGATGTGGCGAAGAGTGTCCTCGAGGACCCTGTGATGGGCCGCTTCTTCGATAATGAATACGGTGCGCGATTCAACCTGAGTTCAAGAGACTCCAGCCAGACCTTGGTCGAGAATCATCCGGACTTGGTGATCAAGAACCGGCTCAGCGCGCTCCTGACGATAACCGGTGGTTTAGAAGCCAATGACAAGCAGATCAAGGCGATGCTGGGCCACTTGCGAACGAGTATGGACACGGTATCAGCCGCGGTCGGTGCGACCGTTGCCGATATAGCAGGAATCAATGACGCCCTGGTTGGGCTGGGGCACGACATGTCATCGGTCGATTACAAGGCCTCTCTACTCCTGCAAGGTCAGATCGTTCTCCTCACTATGGCGGGGCGTGAGGCGGACGAGAAAGTGAAGCAAGCCGAAAGAGAAGCCCGTCAGGCCACTATTCGCGACGCGCACGCAGCTGCGGGAATGCTGGGCAGCATTCTAGGTGTGCTTACCGAGGATCCACATCTCGGTAAGCAGGTGTCGGCAGTCGCGGACTTCGCGGTCGAGCTAGCAGCAGTTGCTGACAGCGTGCTCAATCCCCTTGAAAAGGCGACCACGACGCTGGCAGCAATGGGTAGCGGCCTGTTGACCGGCAATGTGGTCGGTGCCGCGATAGGACTGGTCACGGCCTTCATCGACATGGGTCCGTCCACCGATGAACTAGTGCTGGCCAAGCTCGGCGAGCTCCAGCAGCAGGTCGCTGCCTTGGGCAAGCAGATGGACCATCAATTCCGACAGGTGGACCGTCGACTTACGAAGATCTATGAGAGCCTGGCTGACCAGCTCGGACGCCTGCGAGTGGAGGTCGGCCGCGTCCAGCGAGATCTGCAATCCGTCCACGACGATATTGTCGAGACGTCCTTCCAATTGAATGATGTCAAGGTCGAATTGCTGGCAGCCTTGCAAGGCGAGGCAGGCGCTGCTTTGCGCCAGACGGTTTCTGGAATCGTCGACTGGCCCTATGTGGAGACCCCGCGCCCTCCGGAGGACTATCGTTCGGCCGAGCAATCGTTGTACTCCCATGCGGTGGATAGATCGGCTACGGAACTGTGGCTAGGCACTGTTGCGGGGGGAGATGAAGGCGACGCCGAGGGCCTGGCGCGCGTCCTGGAAAGCTTTGACCCGTACTATCACTTCGCCTACGTGCTCGCCGTTCTTGCCTCGCGGGGCATCGTAATCAGCTGTAGCAAGCCGTTGAACCTGGGGCTGTGGTCTTTCGCGGCGACGGCGTACGGCGACCTCGAATACAGTGACCCGCAGGTCGCGCGCACCGTGCGGCCCAGCCGGCATGACGAAGTTGCCGAAGCAGCAGAGCAAGTGAAGCGCGCGATCACCGCTCTTGCGCCGTATCACCTCGATTACAAGCCTGTCCT
>NZ_DASVQG010000314.1:0-5123 GCF_036389215.1 Jatrophihabitans sp. | reverse complement strand
TCTGCCGGGTCGAACTCGATAGCCAGCCGGGTTCATCGACGGTGCTGCCCCTCCTGGCCGAACCGGAACGGGCGCATCAGGTAGGCCGATAGGTAGCCGGGCTGTCCGTCCTCGGACAGCGCACCGAACCAACCGTCATAGGACCGGCACTCCGTGCGGTGATGGTTGAGCGACGGCCCCACCGCTGAGCCGTAGCCGGACGGTGACGATCTGGAACGGCCGTAACCGCACGGAGAACCCGTCGCTGCTGTGCGAGTCCACGGCACCCTCGGTGATCGGGCGTTCCAGCAGATCGGTCTCCTGCACCTGACTGACCTCGGCGGCAACGCTGACCTGCGCGGAGGCCCGGCCGCCGCGGGACTCGTACAGCCGCACCACCAGATCGCCGGACCGGTCCTCTGCCAGCTTCACGCACTCCACCACGACGGCCGGGTTGTCGACGCTCAGCAACGGACCCACCCCCGCCGCGCCGAGCACGGTCCGGGCCGGCAGGTTGAGGTCATAACCCGCCTCGATCGCGCCGCCGACGTCCACGCCGACGACCAGGGCGTAGCTGAGGATGTGTTCGCCCTGGTCGGTGTCCGGATCGGGAAAGCGCGGCGCCCGGATCAGTGACAGCCGAAGGGTGGTCGTGGTGCCACCTTCCGGGCGGCTGACCCGGTTCACATCGTGGCCATAAGTCGAATCGTTGACGACGGCCACCCCGTAGCCCGGCTCGCCGACGTGTACCCAGCGGTGCGCGCAGACCTCGAACCGGGCGGCGTCCCATGAGGTGTTGACGTGGGTGGGCCGGTAGAGGTGCCCGAACTGGGTCTCGGAGGCGAACTGATCGGCATGCACGTCCAGGCCGAAGGCCACCTTGAGCAGCTTGGCCGACTCGTGCCAGTCCAGGACGGTCCGCACGTTGACCTGGCGGGCGGCGATGCCGGACCCACCGGACAGCGTGATGGTCTGCTCGACCGATGAGCTGCCGAAGCGCCGCCGGACCCGCACACCACCGGCGACCGGCTCGATCTCCGCGACCTCGGTCAGATCGACGGTGACGTTGCGGTAGTGCTGGTCGATGTCCCAGGCATCCCACCGGTTCGGCTGATCACGATGCAGCTGCAGCAGGTTCGCGTGGCTTCCAGGAGCAATCGCCTCGCGGCCGGCGGGCAGGTCATACACCGAACTGATCAGTCCGGCCGCGTCGAGCACGACCCTCAGCGTCGCGTTGTCCAGAACGTAGCTGTCCCCGTCCCGGCTGACGCTGACCCCAGCAGCGGCCAGCGGGGTGCCGGCGCCGAGCGCGGCGACACCGGCACGGGCGAACGGGGCGGCGTTGAACAGCAGCGGAACCGTCCCGGTCCCGGCCAGCGCGACCCGGGCCTCGTCGATGATCAGCCCTAGTTCACCGGCTATCTCGGCATAGGCCGCCTCGGCCTCCCGGTGCACCCAGGCGATCGAGCTGCCCGGCAGGATGTCATGGAACTGGTTGAGCAGCACGCGTTTCCAGAGCCGGTCCAGCTGATCGTAGGGATAGTCGACCAGCCCGGCGACGGCCGCGGTCGCCGACCACAGTTCCGCCTCGCGCAGCAGGTGCTCGCTGCGCCGGTTCCCTTGCTTGGTGCGGGCTTGGGAGGTGTAGGTCCCGCGATGCAGCTCAAGGTACAGCTCGCCCCGCCATACCGGGACGCCAGCCACGGTAGCGAGTTCGGCTTCCGCTGCCTGGAAGAACTCGCGCGGTGAGCCCAGCCGGACCCGCGGCGAACCCTCCAGGTCCGCCGTCCGGCGGGCCGCGGCGATCATCTCCCGGGTCGGCCCGCCACCGCCGTCGCCCCATCCGAACGGCACCAGCGACATCGTGCCGTAACCGTGCTCGGCATAGTTGTCCGAGGCATGCGCCAACTCCGCGGCCGACAGTTCGGAGTTGTAGGTGTCCACCGGCGGGAAGTGCGTGAACACCCGGCTGCCGTCGATCCCTTCCCACCAGAACGTGTGGTGCGGCATCCGGTTGGTCTGGTTCCAGGAGATCTTCTGGGTCAGGAACCACCGGCACCCGGCCCGTGCCGCGATCTGCGGCATCGCCGCGCTGTAGCCGAACGAGTCGGGCAGCCACACCTCGAGCGGTTCGACGCCGAACTCCTCGGAGTAGAAGCGCTTGCCGGTGACGAACTGGCGGACCATCGCCTCGCCGCCGGGCATGTTGGTGTCAGCCTCGACCCACATCCCGCCGACCGGCACGAACTGCCCGGTGCCGACCTTCTCCCGGATCCGTTCGAACACCGCCGGATGGTGCGCCTTGACCCAGGCCAGTTGCTGGGCCTGCGAGCAGGCGAAGACGAAGTCCGGCTCGGCGTCCATCAACGCCACGACATTGCTGAAGGTCCGCGCCGTCTTGCGGATCGTCTCGCGCACCGGCCACAGCCATGCCGAGTCGATGTGCGCGTGACCGGTGGCGATCACCCGGTGCGCGCTGGCGGCAGCCGGGCTGGCGAGCACGCCGCTGAGCTGCTTGCGGGCACTGTCCGCCGTGCCGGGGACATCCGCCGGGTCAAGGGTGTCCAGCATGCGTTCCAGGCTGCGCAGGATCTGGTGCCGGCGCGGATCGTGCGGCTGCAGCACCCGCATCAGGCCGTCCAGGCACCAGACGTCCTGCGCCAGTTCCCAGACCGGAAGGTCGAGGGCGGCCAGGTCGGCGCGGACGATCCGGTACAGCGGCGCCGGCCCGGCAGTGCGCTTGTCCCCCAACGGCGTCGGCCGGAACGACCAGTCCCCGGCCACGTTGGGGTTCGCCGCGGCCTCCACCAGCAGGCTGACCGGCTGTCCCGCGGCGGCCGCCACCGGAACGTAGCCGGTCCGCGGCGCGATGCCCTTGATCGGCCGGCCGTCGCCGGTGTAGGCCAAGCCCTCCGCCTGGAATCCGGGGGCGGCACCGCCGAAGCCGAGGTCGATCAGCGCCTCCACCCGGGCACCGGCCCAGTCGGGCGGCACCGTCCCGGTGAACCGGAACCAGCTGGTGCTCCAGGCCGGTCCCCAGGCATCGCCGACCGCCGCCGGCTGGTAGCGGGCGACCAGCGCCTCGGACACCGGCACCGGCTCGTCGGGCACCTGCCAGACCGAGACCGCCAGCGGCGCCGTCGCGCGATAAAGCGCAGGCGTGATCTGCTCGGTGACCGCCCGGGAGATCCGGTCCTCGACGATCGAACGGTTGTCGTGCATGCCTCACCTCGCCGGTAGCCGAGATCCCAGCGTCGCAGATGGGCCACCGCGGGACGACGGGAGGGACGCCGGCTGCGGATGACCTGCCCTGACCGATTGATCGGCAGCCCCCAGCTCACGCGACCGTGCCGGCCACCCCTGGCGAGGAGTGGCCGGCACAGTGCAGCCCGCTGTCAGCTGTTGGCGATGGTGAAACGCTCGGTTCCGCAGCTGGACGTGGCACCAAGGTTGAGGGTGTCACCGCTGTAGCTGGATGCCCAACGCCAGGTGCCCTCGGTGCTGGCGATGAAGCTGGTATTTGTGGTCGGGTAACTGCCGTTACCCGAAACGGTGACGGTCTGGGTCAGAGCCGGCGTCCCGGCGCAGGTGGTGTCGCCCGGGCCGTACAGGCTCATCGTGATCGTTCCGCCAGCCGTAGCGGTCGCCCCGGACAGCATGAAGGTGTCATTGGGAATCACGTTCTGTGCCGTGGTGGCCGTGGGGCTGGCCCTGACCAGCAGTTGCTCGCTGGAGCAAGGGCTGGTCGCGCCCGCGTTTGCGGCATCGCCGCTGTAGACCGCCTGGAAGCTGTAGTGGCCGGCCGCCGAGGCGATGAACGCATCGGAGTTCGGAACGATGCCATTCGTTACAGTCTTCCTGCTGTTGAGCAGGTCAGTTCCGGTGCAGGTGTTCTCCCCCGCGTAGGCGTGGTAGGTGACGGTGCCGCCGGCAGTGGCGCTGGCGCCGGACAGGGTCGACGAGTCGGTGATCGAGTCACCGACCTTCGCGGTTTCGGCCGACAGTAAGGTGGCGATCGTCGGGTGGAAGATCAGATTGTTGGTGTATACGCAGTCGACGGTGCCCGCGGAACTCATCGTAATGCTGGTCGTCGCCCCGCTCGGTGTCGCGCTGGTCCCCGGCCCGGAGGCCGTGCACGTAAGGCTCTTAAGGGTCCAGCCGGCGCTGACCTGTGCCGCGGTGAGGTTCTCGGTGACAGAGTAACTGCCCGCCTGAACCGCCGAGTAGGTCTGTGTTCCGCCGTTGGACAGGCTGAAGGTCGACGGGGTGAGGCTGCCGGTGGTGGTGTAGCCGAAACTGCTGTCGCCGTTCTCAGTCACCTTGTGGATCGTGATCGAGCCGCAATTGCTGATGTTCACCGCGATCGGGGCTATGAAGTCCTTGATTTCAGCAGTGAACGAGGATGAGGAACGGCTCTTGACGAACACGCTGCCGAAGGCCTCGCAAATGCCGGCCGGAAAGACCCCTGCGGCGGTGAGATCGATCGACGCCTCGCCGAACAAGCCGGCACCGAGCGCGGGAGAACCGGTCTGCAGCGGGTCCACGATGCTGGTGGTGTTCACCGCTCCCTCGGATACTGCCCCGCTCAGGTTGACGTGCCTGCCCCAGCAGGGAAGCGCGTTCGCGGAGAAGCACTGGCTGGTGGTGTTGCCCGCCGCCGAGGTCAGCCAGAAGTTCAGGGCCAGCGATGGGGTGCCGCTACCGCCGAAGTCGTAGCTCACCAGCAGATCGCCGGCGGTCCGGTTCAGGGTGATCGGCCCGATCAATGTGCTGGTGAAGCCGGCCGTCACCTTCTGGTTGATCTCGAAGTCCAGGTTCGCGTTGCCGATATTCACCAACCGCTCCCAGGCGAGATTCAAATAATTGTGGCCATTGGCGCCGAGGAATGAGGCTTCGTAGAAGCGGGAGAGGTCATTCTTGTTCGGCGGAATGGACCCGGCAACCACGGTCACCGCCGCATTATCTTCTTTCGTGCCCTGCCCGAAGGAGTTGTCATTGCTTCCGCTGGGCCGGTCGACTCCGGTATTCAGACCACTGACGGTGGCCCAGTCGGTGTTGCCGGCGGTATTCACGACCAGGTTGCCATCATTGCCCTCGAACGTGCTGCCGGCGAGATTGGCCGACGCCGTTTGAGCGATCAGCAT
>NZ_DASVQG010000313.1:0-3283 GCF_036389215.1 Jatrophihabitans sp. | reverse complement strand
CTCTTCGACTGGGTCGGCCAGCGGGTGCGGCGCAACACCCGGGACGTGCTCACCATCGCCGGCGCACACCTGGAGGACCCCATCCCCGAGCTGCTCGCGGCGCGGCGGTCGGAGGGTGCCGGTGTCTGACTGGGACGTCCTCGAGGTGCTGGTCGCGCACTCCCGGATGGCTTCGGAGGTCGTGACCGCGCTCGAGGGGCACCCCGGCCTGCGGCTGCGGGTGCTCGACTCCGGCTATTCCATCGATTCCATCGAGGGAGATCTCGGCGGCTTCCAGCCCGACGCGCTGATCGGCTACCAGTTTCCGGCCGGCAGCCTGCGGGGCCTGCCGGGTCTGCGCTGGCTGCACCTGACCGGTACCGGCGTCGACCACCTGGAGCCGGCCGGGCTCGATCCCGGAGCCCTGGTCACCACCTCCAGCCGGGTCCCGGTCACGGCGGTCGCCGAGTACGCCCTCGCCGGGCTGTTCCTGCTGGCCAAGGACCTGACCGGGGTTGCTCGCGGCGAGCGGCGCGAGTGGTTCACCTCCGGTGCCGTCCAGATCGCCGGCAGCACCGTCGCGGTTGCCGGCGCGGGCCGGATCGGCCGGGCGGTGCTGAGCCGGCTGGCGGCGCTCGGCGCGCACACCGTGGCGGTCACCCGGCCGGGCGGCGAGCCGGTGGCCGAGGCCGCCCGGACCATCGGCATGCACCGGCTGGCCGCCGAGGCCGGTGGGTTCGATCACCTGATCGGGTGCCTGCCTGGCGGGCCGGGAACCGCGGGCGTGCTCAGCGCCGAGGTGCTGGCCGCGCTGCCCGCGCACGCCAGGATCGTCAACGTCGGCCGGGCCAGCACCCTCGACACCGAGGCGCTCCACGCCGCCCTGCGCGGTGGCCGGCTGGCCGGGGCGTTCCTCGACGTCCACGACGTGGAGCCGCTGCCCGCCGAGGACCCGGCCTGGCAGGTTCCGGGACTGGTGGTCTCACCGCACTGCGCGTTCCGCTTCCCCGGCGAGCCGGCCGGGGTGGCGGCCGCCTTCCTCGACAATCTGGAGGATCTGCGCAACGGGGTGACCCCGCGCGACCGGGCGGTTTGGACACCGCCGAGCTGGGCACCGCCGGGCTCACCACCGCCGGGCTCACCACCACCGAGCCCGACACCGCTGGGCCAGACACCGCCGAGCCCGACACTGAGAAGGAGCTCCAGTTGACCACCCTGCGGTTCGTGGAGGGCCTGCACCGGTTCAGCGCCGCCCTGGACGCCGAGGCCCGGCTGCGGGAGGCGGATGTGGAACCGGTGCGGCGCTCGCTGCTGCGCGGGCTGCAGGTCATCGCCGACACCGAGGCGCTGCACACCAGCCGTCCCGACGTCGCGGCCCAGGACCTGGGTGCGCCGGTGTTCGTGATCGGCTTCCTGCGCACCGGAAGCACGCTGGTGCACAACCTGCTCGCCCTGCACCCCGACGTGCACAGCCCGCAGCTGTGGGAGCTGGCCTACCCGGTCGAGGCCGCGCTGGCCGACGCCGAGGAGCGCGTCCAGCTGGAGAAGCAGGCCCAGGCCTACGTCGAGGACTACTACCAGCTGGCACCGAGCCTGCCGAGCATCCACTACCTGGAGGCGGGCCTGCCCGACGAGTGCCACCGGCTGCTGGCCAACACCTTCTCCAGCATGGTGCTGGAGATGCGCTACCGGGTGCCCTCCTACGGGGAGTGGCTGCACGCCCAGGACCTGACCGAGCCCTACCGCTGGCACCGGCGGCAACTGCAGGGGCTGATGAGCGCTCACCGCAGGGCCGACGGCACCGTTCCGGTCCCGGTCCTGAAGTGCCCGTTCCACACCTGGTTCCTCGCCGACCTGGTTCGGGTCTATCCCGAGGCCCGCTTCATCCACCTGCACCGGGACCCGGTCGAGTCGGTGGTCTCGACGGCAAGCCTGTGCCGGACGGTGCGCGGGGCACGCAGCGACAGCCTCGACCTGTCCGAGATCGGGGAGCTGTGGCACCGGCGGATCTCGGTGCGCTCGGAAGAGCTGGCAGCGAGCCGGGACGAGCTGCTCGACGGCCGGCCGGTGCTGGACCTGCCCTACCGCGAACTGGTGGCTGATCCGCCGGCCGCCATGCGACGGGCCTGTGAGTTCCTGGGCCTGCCGTTCTCCGCCGAGTTCCAGGCCGGGATCGGCGAGCACCTGCGGCGCCACCGCGCCGGCGTGCACGGCGCGCACCGATACACCCCGGAGGAGTTCGGCCTGAGCGCCGACGCCATCCGCTCTGCCACGTCCGACTACCGCACCCGCTTCGGCGTCTAGGAGACAGTGATGGCCCGACCCGCGACAATCCGACCCACCCTGACCGAGTTCGAGACCCGCGCCCGGGAGCTGGTCGACGCGCACAACCGCGGTGCGGGCCAGAACGCGTTGCCGATCGGTGTGCTGACGCCGCTGTCGGGCCCCGGCGATCCGGTGGCCGGTGAGCTGGTGGTCCGCGGCGCCGTGCTCGGCGCCCGGTACGCCGCCGAGCAGACCGGGGTCGAGGTCCGGCTGGTCCTGGAGAACGACCAGCGCGGCGCGGAGTTCGAGCACATGTCCCGCTCGGCGGTGGGCGGGCTGGCGAAGCTGGCGTTCCTGGACCGGGTCAGCGCGGTGGTCGGCCAGTGGCACCTGCGCACCACGCCCACCGTCATCGACGTCGCCGAGGAACTCGGGCTGCCGATCTTCATCGAGAACGGCCACAACACCGCCACCCGGGGCCGGCGGCAGGTGTTTCGCACCTACTTCTCGATCGCCGACCGGGCGCCGCTGATGGCCGGGTTCGCGGCCAGCCGCGGCTGGCAGAAAGTGTCGGTGATCGCCGCCGACACCGTGTTCGGGCAGATGCTCGCCGACACGCTGTGCCAGGAACTGACCAGCACCGTGCCGGGTGTGCAACTGCACCGGATCGACTTCTCCCAGGAGGGCGTGTCCAGTCTGGAGGCCGAGCTCAAGGAGGCCGCGGACTTCGGGCCGGACCTGCTGCTCAACGTGGGCGTGGTGCGGACCAACTACCTCATCATCGACGGGGCCCGGGCGGCCGGGCTGCTGCCGGGCACCCCGATGATGGTGTGCTTTCCGTTCCCGATGCGCTCGGCGGACTACTGGCGGCTGGCCGGCGAGGCCGGTGCCGGGGTGCTGTGGCCGGCGACCCGGTTCAGCCCCGGCTGGGAGGGGCTGCAGCCGATCGGCAGGTGGTTCGTCGAGGCCTACCACCAGGAGTTCGGCAGCTACCCGCCGGACAACACGCTGAACTCCTTCACCGACGTCACCATCCTGG
>NZ_DASVQG010000312.1:0-16753 GCF_036389215.1 Jatrophihabitans sp. | reverse complement strand
AGACCAGCCAGTTCAATCAGGTCGGGCAGATGCAGGGTTGGCTGGAAGCCTGGGGATTGCCGCCGGAGAACCCGGGAGCGCAGATGAGCTGGATGTCCGGTGGGCACGACATGACTTCGATGGCCTCCGGTGGCCTGATGCCGGGGATGGCTACCCAGGCCGAGGTCGACAAGTTGCAGACGATGACCGGCAAGGCGATGGACGTCTTCTTCCTGCAGCTGATGCTGCGCCATCACCAGGGCGGCCTGCCGATGGCGCGGTACGGGGCCGAGCACGCCACTGAGCCGTATGTGCGCAACGCTGCCCAGAAGATGGCCACCGGCCAGGGCGCCGAGATCGTGCTGATGGAGAAGATGCTGCGCGAGCGGGGCGCCAGCCCGCTGCCGCCGCCGGCCTGACCCCCTCCTCCCCGCCCGGGGTCCTCAAGCCAGGCTGATAGCATTCTCGGCGGTCAGTGGGCAGCGTTCGCCGCGCGCTGACCGGTGTTGGACCAGTGGTGAATCAGGGCCGTCAGGCCCCCGTAGCTCAGGGGATAGAGCGCTACCCTCCGGAGGTAGAAGCGCAGGTTCGAATCCTGCCGGGGGCACATCTGCGAGAGCCGAGGTGGCTCTTCAAACCCAGGCCAGGCCGGGACCACTAAAGGCAACGTCCGCCGAGGTCCCATACAAGCCAAGGCTGGCGCACAGGGATCACGCCGGTCCGGCGTCCAGGCGGTTGTGGACCCGGAACTCCTCAGTGGTGTTGGTCCAGGGGAACGGCTCGGCGGGGACCGGAACCCCCAGGCTGTCGCACAGGGGCTCCCAGCCGTCGGCGACGGTCCACTCCAGGAGGCGGTTCGCGGGGATGGCGGACCGGACGGCGGCGTTGTGCCGCTCGTAGGCGGCGATCATCGCCGCCGGGTCGTCGAACCGGTCGCCGAACCGCTCCCGCCACACGTCGCCGAACGGGGACGACCCGTGCTCGTCGCCGAGCTGGAAGATGGTCGACGCCGCGCTGCGGTACCAGGCATCGGCGGGCCGGATCGAGAGCACGACGAGGGCGTCGGGGAATGCCTCGCTGAGCTCCGGCCAGAACACTGCTCCAGGGAAGTCGACCTGGGCGACGTAGCCGGCGAAGACCTGCTCCCAGTCCACCTCCTCGCCCCGCAGAACGGGAGCCCACAACGCCAGGTGGCGCTCGCGGTCGGCGAGCACCTCCGCCATGTGGTGGCAGCGCCCGCCCAGCAGCCTTTCCAGCGCCAGCTTCAGGGAGTAGGTGCCCGTCCGGCCAAGCCCGGGCCCGATCACTCGCAGCGTCACCACCGCATACTACGGCGGTCCCGTCCCCGGGCGCGGTCTCCCAACCTCCGGCTGCACCATGCCCCAGGCCGCGCGCCAGGATGTACCAATGCCGCATCTAGGGATCAGCTTGACTGCAATTCGTCGTATTCACGTTGCTGTTTCAAGGCCTTATATTCCAGGTAAATCTCTGTCACATAGAATATGATGCACACACCCATGAATACTCCGGAGATCGCGATGGCCGTCCACTCCATCGAAGGGGTGCTGGTTGCACCCGAACAGGCCGCGAAACCGATGGACACCACTCCCAGCGCCCAGGCAGCCTTGCGCCAGATCTTCGCCTGTCTACTGGTCTCGACAGCGACCGGCGAGGGCGGCATACGGCGCCGCTCCGCCTGATACTGCCGCGCTTCGGCCCGCTGCGCGCTGGTCCAGTTGATGAAGCGCCGGTACCCGCCCTTGGATTTTCGGGTCGTCTGCCAGTTATAAAGGAACATCAAGGCGAGGCAGGCGATGAGGGTACCGCCGGCGAGGAATACGTCGGCTCGTGACTGAATCTGCGCCGCGAGTATGGAGGCGTGCGATGTGACTGCGCTCGATTGCTGAAACACCCGTCGCCTCCGCTATCAAGGGAAAAGCTAGCGCACTGACCGAATCATAGCTGCCCAGCGACGATATTTGCGCCGCAATCATGGTCTCCCTCCAACGGTGGCAGCTCCCCGCGACGGTAGCCGAGGAGTCGATCCTGCGGCCCACCATCCGGCCCTTCATCCCGCTACGCCGCCGCAGCCCTCCCGGCCAGGTGAGTCGGCTACGCCGTTACCATAGTTGAGTGGGCATGCGGAACTATCTGATCGAAGGTCTTTCCGGTACCGGCAAGACTTCGGTCTGCAATGAATTGCAGCGGCGCGGTTATCATGCCATTCATGGTGACCGTGAATTGGCTTATCAAGGCGATCCGGAAACCGGTGAGCCGACGGATGAGCTCGCACACGAGCACCACATCTGGCACGTGGACAAAGTGAAAGCGTTGGCCGCCAACCAGGACGAGGCGGTGACATTCTTCTGCGGCGGTTCACGCAATTTTGCCAAGTTCATAGACCTGTTCGACGGTGTCTTCATCCTTGAAGTCGACCTCGACACATTGAATCGGCGCCTTGACGAGCGACCGGACTCCGAGTGGGGCGGCGGGAAGCCAACGGATCGCGAACTCATCGAGCGATGGCATCGCACGAAAGCAGACGTGCCGAACAACGGCATCTCCATCGACGCAACCGCGCCGATCACGCAGGTCGTCGACGAGATCGTTCGCAGAGCGATGCAACTCGACAGCCCACACACCGGAGCTTCCTGAAGCAAATCAGCGTTCCATCCATTGCCGGTAACTGCTCGATGCGCCGTCCCAGGACGAGTCCTCCACGACCCGATGGTTCAGAACGGCCAGCTCGGGAGGTCCGGAAGGCCGGGGCGGGTGGGGCGTCCCACCAGCCAGGCAAGTAGTTCGTGCCTGGGAAGGTCCGGCACTTCCACGTCAGCGGCGGCCTTGCTCAGCTCGGGCAGTTCGGTGCCCAGGGTCGCTTCCACGAATTCCGGCGGCCAGTCGCCTGCGGTGTACTCCAGGCCCAGGTCCAGATGATGGATCTCGATCTCCTTCCACCGCAGCATCGCCAGGTCGCCCGCGGTGATGGGCTTGCGCCAGGTCACCGGGGTATCGAGAGCATCGCTGGGCAGGCCCCGTAGGACGCCGATCAGCCGTGACCCGGCAAAGTCGTGATCGGCCACCAGCAACTCCACCGGCCGATCGGCGCCTTCCTCGATCGCGGCGTTGCGCGCCTCAGGGCCACCGGGATACATCTCGGCCGGCACGCCGTTCAACGCCCCGAGCGCCAGCCTGCGCAGGGCGTCGGCGTTGCGGCACAGATGGGTGACGACATGCCCGCGGCTCCAGCCGGGCAGCAACGAACCTGCCCGGGCCTGCTCCTCGCTGAGCCCGGCCAGGGTCGCCGTGAGCCGGGCATGGGACTGTTCGAGCTGGCCGAGGGTCTCGACGTGGTCGGGCCGCATGGCGCGATGCTATGACAACTAGCATCTCGCCCATGATCGGTTGGCAGGATTTCGCCGAACGCGCCCCCCGGATCGCCGCCATCTTCACCAGGCGGCACGCGGCGACCGGCAACCTGTGCATGCTGGCCACCCTTCGTTCCGACGGCTTCCCGCGGATCAGCCCGATGGAGCCCAGGGTCTTCGAAGGCCGGTTGTGGCTGGTCGGCATGCCTGGCACCACCAAGTTCCGCGACCTGGCGCGCGACCCACGGTTCTGCCTGCACACCGCCACCGTCGACACCCAGGTCACCGACGGCGACGCCAAGCTCTGGGGCCTGGCCCGCGACGTGCGGGACCCGGCGCTGCACCAGCGCTTCGCCGATGACCTGTTCGCCGGCACCGGCCTGGACCTGCGAGGCAGCGAGTTCGACTACCTCTATGACACCGACCTGACCGGCGCCTCCGCCGTCGAGTACGCCGACGGCCACCTCGACATCACCGTCTGGACGCCGGGCCAGCCGGAGCGGGTCATCCGCAAGCACTGACCACCCCGCCAGGATCACCCGCGGCGACCTCGGAGGCTGCGTAGTGTGAGGTGCCTCAACGTGCTGAGGGGGCGTCGTGGCGGATTCAGGGCCTTCCGGGGCGCCGCCGCGGCGGGGCTCGGCCAGAGCCGTCGAGGAGTTCGAGGCCACCTACCAGGCCGGCACGCCGGCCTGGGACATCGGCAGGCCGCAGCCGGCCTTCGTGCGGCTGGCCGACGCCGGACACCTGGTGGGGCAGGTGCTGGATGTCGGGTGCGGCACCGGCGAGCACGCCCTGATGGCTGCCGCCCTCGGGCTGCGGGCGACCGGTGTCGACCTGGCAGCCACTGCCATCGCGATCGCGACCCGCAAGGCCGAGCAGCGAGCTCTGGCCGCGCGGTTCCTGACAGCCGATGCCCTGCAACTGACCGGGCTCGGCACCTTCGACACGGTTCTTGACTGCGGGCTGTTCCACGTCCTCAGCGACCCGGACCGGTCGACGTTCGCAGCGAGCCTGCGCGGTTGCACCGCAGCCGGCGCTCGCTACCACATGCTGTGTTTCAGTGACCTGGAACCGGGCGACTGGGGCCCGCGCCGGATCCGGCAGGAGGAGATCCGGCGCTGCTTCACCGAAGGCTGGCAGGTGGAGACGATCGAGCCATCGGGGATCGAGATCACCAACGAACCCGGACGAGTCCAGGCCTGGCTTGCCACGATCAGGCGCGCCTGATCCAGCTACCCAGCAGGCGGCGCTACGCCGGCGAGTTCGTCCCCCTCCGTGGCATGCCGCTCGCGCAGGATCAGCAGTAGCCCGAGCGCACCGACCCCCACCCGCGAGCCGCGCCGCTGGGACCCCGCAACTTTCCTCAAGAGCCGCGCAACCTTTCCCGAATCCGCACGTTGGTAGGTATTCGACAAGAAGAAGCGGCCGCCTGCACCCGATCCGGCCCCGTCCGTGGAGGCTCCATGACCCAATCCGTCCGAGGTCGGCGACGCCGCGTTGCCGTCCAGCTCAGCGCAGCCGCGCTGGCCACCGGTGTGGCCATCGGCATGACCGGTGGCGTGGGCGCCTTCGCCGCGCCGTCGACCGTGGCCGCCCTGGGTAGCACCAACCTGTCCCTGCTCGACGTCCCGATCGGCTTCTCCGACTTCGACGCCCGCGTCGGAACCGTCGCCCCGACCGCCGCGCAGCAGGATCGGCTCGCCGAACTCGACGCCGCCGCCCGGTTCAACCGGTACGGCACGGTCGGCTCGATGATCACCTACGGCGGGTACCTGGGCACCGGTTACACCGGTGACGCGGTCGCCGTGGCCCGCGCCTGGCTCAAGAGCAACGCCGTGCTGTTCCGGCTGAGCTCCGCCGAGGTCGACTCCCTCCCGCTGCTCAACGACCAGCGCACCGCCGACGGCGCCGGTCACGCGGTGCTGTTCCGCCAGCAATACGGGTCGCTGCCCGCCGCGCAGGACGGCCTGATCGACGTCAGCGTCGCAGGCGACAAGGTCGTGTACGTCTCCTCCTCGGCAACCGGTCCGCAGACCGCGCCGCCGGCCGCCACGCTGTCGGCCACCGAGGCCTGGCTCAAGGCCGCCGCAAACGTCGGGCGTACCGTCGCGCCGACCGCGCTGTCGGCCCCGACCGTCAAGGACGGCTGGGACGTCTTCACCGCGACCGGCTTCGGCCAGCAGCAGCGGGCTCGCCTGGTCGCGGTCCCGACCCCCGCCGGGCAGGCCCGCCCGGCCTACGAAACCATCGTGCTCGACGTGCAGGGCGGTTCGGCACACGCCTACACCGTCTTCGTCGACGCGGTCACCGGCGACATCCTGATGCGCTACAACCGCGTCGACCAGAGCGAGGCCAGCAACCAGTTCACCGCCGCCTTCACCGACACCGGGTGCGGCCCGTCGGTGCCGGGCGGCACGGTCGACGCCGCGACCAAGCAGATCACGGTCGCCGCGACCTCGACGGTGCCCAGCAACGACATCGTGATCAGGCTGGTTTTCAACGGCGTGACAGTCGCGGCGAGCAGCGACGCCGGCGTGGGCCAGGAAGAGCTGACCTACGCCCCCAGCAGTGGCGTGCCGGCCGGGGACTACTTCGTGCAGGCCTGCCCGTCGCCCAACCCGGTCGGCCCGTTCGTCGCCCCGTACACCGCTTCCGGGGTGTTCCTGGCCTCCGACACCGCCAGCCCGTCCGGCGCCGGCCTGCCCTACCCGCCGAAGTGGAAGTACTTCTTCAACGCCCCGCCGCTGGACTACTCCTCGACCGACAACCGCAAGACCGGCTGCTGGGAGACCGCCAACCAGACCGGCTGCGACCGCAAGGAGCAGAACCTCGCCTCCCGGGCGCCGTGGGACGTCAACCCGAACACCGGCCTGCCGACCTTCACCACCTCCGGTAACAACGCGCTGACGGCCGAGTCGTGGCTGTCACCGCTCACCCCCGGCCCGGCCGGCCAGCGCCCGTTCGCCGCGGACCGCAACTACAGTTTCCCCTGGACCAACCAGTGGAACACCTCCAAGTGCGACCAGGCGAGCTTCGCCTCACCCAGCCGCAATGACATCGACGCGTCGGTGACCAACCTGTTCGCAGGCCACAACCGGTTCCACGACTTCAGCTACTTCCTGGGCTTCACCGAGGACAACTACAACGCCCAGGTCAGCAACTACGGCAACGGCGGCGCCCAGGGCGATCCCGAGGTCGGCGATGTCCAGGCCGGCGCGATCAGCGGCGGCGCCCCCTCCTACGAGGGCCGCGACAATGCCAACCAGACCACCCTCAACGACGGCATCGCGCCGATCACCAACCAGTACCTGTTCCAGCCGATCTCCGGAGCCTTCTACGCGGCCTGCACCGACGGTGACTACGACACCTCGGTGTTCGGCCACGAGTACACCCACCTGATCAGCAACCGGATGGTGGGCGGCCCGGACGACGGGCTCTCCGGCCACCAGGCGGGCTCGATGGGCGAGAGCTGGAGCGACCTCGACGCGCTGGAGTACCTGCACGAGTTCGGTTACACCCCGCAGAACGGTGAGAACCCCTGGGCCGAAGGACCCTACGTCACCGGCAACAAGGAGCGAGGCATCCGCAACTACGGGCTCAACACCAACCCGTTGAACTACAGCGACATCGGCTACGACATCACCGGTGCCGAGGTGCACGCCGACGGCGAGGTGTGGAACGCGGTGAACTACGACATCCGCCAGGCCCTCGTCGCCAAGTACAACAGCACCTACCCCGAGTCCAACACCGCCCTGCAACTGCGGTGCGCCCAGGGCGCGTTGCCGGCCGACCAGTGCCCGGGCAACCGGCGCTGGATCCAGCTGGTCTACGACGGCTGGCTCATGCAGCCGGCTGCCGACAGCATGCTCGACGCCCGGGACAGTTACCTGGCCGCTGACATGATGCGCTTCGGCGGCGCCAACCAGGCGGCGCTGTGGACGGCATTCGCCAAGCGGGGCTTCGGAAAGGACGCCTCGACCAACGGCACTGACGACACCGACCCCAGGCCCAGCTTCGTCGGGCTGACCGGGTCGCAGGCGGGCACCGTGAACTTCACGCTGAGCGCCGTGGACCAGGGCGGTGCGAAGGTGAGCGGTGCCAAGCTCTACGTCGGCCCGTACTCGGCCGGGGTCACCGAGGTGGCCACGTCGAACCTCAACGGCGGCGTCACGTTCAACGCCGAGCCCGGCACCTACACCATCACGGTGCGCAAGGCTGGATTCGGTGTTCAGAGCTTCACCCAGACCGTGACGGCCCGTACGACGGCGTCGCGCACGTTGGCGCTGAAGACCAACCTGGCCTCAGCCGCCAACGGGGCGACGGTCACCGGCGATGCCACCAGCGTCAATACCGGCGCTCTGATCGACGATGACGAGTCGACCACCTGGACCGACAACACCGCGGTGCCGGTCAACGTCAGCAAGCCGTCGGTGACGGTGCGCCTGGCGCGGACCGCGACCGGTCCGGCAACGGTCCGCACGGTGCAGGTCAGTGCCTTCACCCAGCAGACCGGCGGCCGCTTCGACGCGCTGCGGCAGTTCGCCATCGCGGTCTGCACCGCCAGCACGGCCAACGCCAACTGCACCAGTCCGGCGGGCTTCACCACCATCTACACCAGCCCGTCGAACGCCTTCCCCGGTGTGCAGCCACGGCCACTGGCGCCCGACCTGCTGATGCGGCGCTTCGACGTCCCTGACCGGACGGCGACGCACCTGAAGCTGATCGTGCTGCACAACCAGTGCACCGGAGGACCGGCGTACCAGGGTGACCAGGACAACGATCCGACGAGCGACAGCGACTGCGTCACCGGCGCGAGCACCACCAACCCGCTGTTCACCCCGAGCGGACCGACGGTCAAGGCTGCTGAGATCGAGGCATTCTCCTAAACCATCATCCATCCCCTGGACGACGCCCGCTCGGCCCGAACCATGCCGAGCGGGCGTCGTTCTGTCAGCTCCGGGCAACGACACACCGTGCCCGGCGGTCTATCGCTGAGCTCGAGGCGGTAGTAACTTCCGCGCCATGTCAGCACTGTCTGAACCGGCACGCGAATCGGTGACGGCGGCGGCGGCTCACCGGACTGGTGGTTCGGGCTCCGGCCTTCACGCCGGCGCGTCCGTGGCCCTGATAGCCACCGCCGATCTAGTGCTCGTGGTGCTCTACGTCCTGACCTTCACCCTCCAACCCACCGGCGGGCCCGCCACATTGCTCGCCATCAGTGTGTGGACCGGCCTGGCGGTGCTGCTGGCCGCATTCGTGGCCTCCGTCATCCGGGTATGGCGGCGTAGCCCGGAGGATCCCGACCCGGATGACGGCGACGGCGGCGGTGGCGGTGGACCGCCGAGTTCTGACGGCTGGTGGCTGATCATCGCCGTCCTGATCCTGACAGCGGTCGGCATCGTCGTCGGCTTCGCGGTCGCGTACTGGCTCTACTATCCGGAGACTGCCGGCGCGCACGCCTATCCAGGCCGGTTGGACGCAGTGCATGCCGTCCACGGCAGCCTCAGCACGCTGGCCACGCTCGGCGAGGGCGTGGATCCCTGCCCTCTGACCTCGTGCCTGAAACCCACCGGCCTGCTCGCCGTAGAGATGATCCAGGCCGTAGTGGGCCTGGTCTTCCTCAGCGGTGCGGTCAGCCTCGCGCTGGCATCGGTGGCCGACCGGATGCGGCGGCACTAGAACACCCGCGGCAGCAGAACACCGCACAGCTGAGGGGCGCTGCCGGGATACCGGCAGCGCCCCTTTCACCAGCTGATTACTTGCTGATTACTGCTGACTACTTGCTGGCTGATTACTGCTGACTACTTGCTGGGGACCGAGACGATGGCAGTCCGCAGCTCCTGGTCGTTGGCCACCTTCGCATTGGACGCGCTGGCGGTGCAGAGCCGTGGCGGGGTCCCGGCCGTTGCGGTGCCCGGGCACACGAACAGTGCAGGAGTACGAGTGTCCGACCACAGCGGATAGGCATTCGACGGTGCGGCCAGACCGGTGTAGTCACCGTAGAACACGCCCTCGAACTGGGTGGGCGGCGGCATCGAGGACGACGTCACCCGCTTGACCCCGAAGTGCCTCAGGTCCTTGCTGCCGGACAGGCTGACGTCGGAGTACCCGGTCATCTCGTCGCTGCCGTACTGCCGGTCGTAGTACGAGGTGGCCAGCTTGCCGGTCCTGGTGAAGTCGGTCCACTGCCACCACTGATCGGTGGTCGCCTGGCGCCGATCGGTGGTCACCGTCTGGAGCACCCGCGGGTCCTTCGTCGTCCCGGTGAAGGTGCCACCCTTGTTGGTGGACACGCTGATCAGGATGTCGTTGTTGCAGGCTCCGGGGGTCTTCACACCGGTGTACACGTTCGTCCCGAACGAACTGAAGCCGGTGGGGACGCAGCCGTTGGCCTCGTTGGAGTGCCGGTTGATGTAGGAGCCGAACGTGACGACGACCTTCTTCGAGTTGGTCGGGTCGACCGCTCCGGAGGGGTAGTTGACCGCGCGGAAGTAAGAGTTGGTGGAAGTGCCCTTCTCCGGCACGCAGGACCGGCCCGGGTCCTTGCCGGCCTGGTAGGTCGCGCAGTCCGGCAGGTCGTAGTAGTCGCTGACCTTGACCGGCGGCGAGAAGGTGTTGCCGCCGTCGACCGACTTCGACAGCAGCATCTGGTTGCGGTTGTCGGCGGGAGCAGCGGCGGCCGCGGCCGCGCCGGCGTCGGCGTCGCCACCGTCGCCGCGATCCTCGTCAGGGTCTTCCGGCAGGCCCGCACTGACCGCGTTGTTGAAGTTGGCGTAGACGATGTAGAGGTTCCCGTCCGGGCCGGTGAAGGGCTGCGAGAACTGGTTCTCGTTGCAGTTGGAGTGCTGGCCGGTGGTGGCCACGGTGCCCGCGCCGTAGGTCTGCACGCACAGCGGGCTGGTCGTGCTCACCAGCTTCGGGGGCGTGAAGTGCTCGCCGTAGTCCGAGGAGTGGGCCTCGTAGATGAAGGCCGAGCCGTCAGAGGCGAATTCCGTCCAGGAGACGTAGACCCGGTCCTGGTACGGGCTGCCGACGTGGTTGTCGACCGTCATCAGCTGCTTGTCCAGGAACGGCGGCACCCCACTGGCGGTGACGTCGGCGCTGGCCCGGACGTAGCGACCGGGGAAGTTCCACGACGCACCGCCGTTCTTGGTCGAGCGGTACACCACCAGCGCACTGGAAATGTCCGGGTTGTTCGAGACCGGCTCGCCACGGTTGAACAGCTGGCAGCTCAGGTAGGCGTTGCCCTTGGTGTCGAAGGCCACCGACGTGTCACCGCCACCGCCCCAGTACTGGCGGGCGGCCCCGAAGTCGACGACGTTGTCCACCTGGCCACGGGTGAAGCTGGTCGGCGGCGTGCTGTCCTGCCAGTTGCGACCACCGTCGCGGCTGTAGTGGGTGTAGCAGTTGCCGTCTCCGGTGCGGTAGTCGTTGGCCGAGGCCACCATGACACGGGGGTTGCGGGGGTCATAGGCGATGGAGGTCTCGTTGTTGGCCTGCCCGCGGCCGGCGAGGTCCGGGTCACTGATGTTCAGGCAGTTGGTGTTGACCTTGATGTTGAAGGAGATCCTCGCCGTGCAGCCATCGTCACTCTGTGGGAAGTAGGAGGGCTTCGTCGAGGAGTTGGCGCGCAGGGTGCTGGCGCCGGCACCCTGCAGGGCCATCGCGGAACCGCCGGAGAGCAGCCGCTTCTGCAGTGGCGTCAGGGTCTTGTAGGAGAACCCGGCGGCAAGAGCGGGACTGCTGCCCGTACTCACCACGCCGAGGGGTAATGCCACCATCGCCAACGTGGTCGCGGCGGCGGCAAGGCCGATGGAACGTTTCACGTGCACCTCCAGGCACACCGGGCGCGGACGGCCCACACCCGGAAACGAAGCCGGGCGCAGCCGCGCTCGGCGGGCTCAACGCACGGTCAGGCGCGGCTGGAATACACGGCGCTCGTGGCTGAACGGTTGTGCCAGGCGATGACGAACCTGAGGCAATGACGCTGAACAAGACGGAGCAAACGTACTCCGGAACCTCCTGCTCGTAAATGGCTGTTTCGAAGCTAATCCGGACTGTGACCGTTGGCTGCGAGCTCGGCTCCGGACAGGAAGGGGGCGCTGCCGGTTATCCGGCAGCGCCCCTCCGCTGGTTGATTACTTGCTGGCTACTTGCTGATCACCTGCTGGGGACCGGCACGTTGGCAGTCCGCAGCTCCTGGTCGTTGGCCACCGCCGCATTGGACGCGCTGGAGGTGCACAGCTGGGGTGCGCTACTGGACGTTGCGGTACCCGGGCAGACGAACAGCTCGGGGTTGCGGGTGTCCATCCACAGCGGGTTGGCATTCGTCGGCGCCACCAGGCCGGTGTAGTCACCGAAGAACGTGCCGTCGAACTGGGTGGGCGGCGGCATCGACGACGAGGTCACCCGGACGACTCCGTAGTCCGTCAGGTTGCTGCTGCCGGACAGGCTCACGTCGGAGAACCCGGTGAACTCGTCGCTGCCGTACTGCCGGTCGTAGTACGAGGTGGCCAGCTTGCCGGTCCTGGTGAAGTCGGTCCACTGCCACCACTGGTCGGTGGTCGCCTGACCCGGATCGGTCGTGACCACCTGCATCACCCGCGGGTCCTGCACAGTCCCGGTGAACGTGTTGCCCTTGTTGGTGGACACGCTGATCAGGATGTCGTTGTTGCAGGCTCCGGGGGTCTTCACACCGGTGTACACGTTCGTCCCGAACGGGCTGAAGCCGGTGGGGACGCAGCCGTTGGCCTCGTTGGAGTGCCGGTTGATGTAGGAGCCGAACGTGACGACGACCTTGTTCGGGTTGGTCGGGTCGACCGCTCCGGAGGGGTAGTTGACCGCGCGGAAGTAGGAATTCGCGGTGGCGTTCTTCTCCGGCACGCAGGACCGGCCCGGGTCCTTGCCCTGCTGGTAGGTCGCGCAGTCCGGCAGGTCGTAGTAGTCGCTGACCTTCACCGGCGGCAGGAAGGTGTTGCCGCCGTCGATCGACTTCGACAGCAGCATCTGGTTGCGGTTGTCGGCAGGAGTGGTGGCGGCCGCGTCCGCGCCGTCATCCTCGCCGTCCTCGCCGTCCTCGCCGTCATCCTCTTCCGGCAGTCCGGCGCTGACCGCGTTGTTGAAGTTGGCGTAGACGATGTAGAGGTTCCCGTCGGGGCCGGTGAAGGGCTGCGAGAACTGGTTCTCGTTGCAGTTGGAGTGCTGGCCGGTGGTGGCCACGGTGCCCGCGCCGTAGGTGTTCACGCACAGCGGGCTGGTCGTGCTCACCAGCTTCGGCGGCGTGAAGTGCTCGCCGTAGTCCGGCGAGTGGGCCTCGTAGATGAAGGCCGAGCCGTCAGAGGCGAATTCCGTCCAGGAGACGTAGACCCGGTCCTGGTACGGGCTGCCGACGTGGTTGTCGACCGTCATCAGCTGCTTGTCCAGGAACGGCGAGATGCCGCTGCCGGTGACGTCGGCGCTGGCCCGGACGTAGCGGCCCGGGAAGTTCCACGACGCGCCGCCGTTCTGGGTGGAGCGGTAGACGACCAGCGCGCTGGAGGTGTCCGAGTTGTTCGAGGTCGGCCGGCCGCGGTTGAACAGCTGGCAGCTCAGGTAGCCGTTGCCCTTGGTGTCAAAGGCAACCGAGGTGTCGCCCCCGCCGCCCCAGTACTCCCGGGTGGCCCCGAAGTCGACGACGTTGGTGACCCGGCCACGGGTGAAGCTGGTCGGCGGCGTGCTGTCCTGCCAGGTCCGGCCGCCGTCGGCGGTGTAGGAGGTGTAGCAGTTGCCGTCACCGGTGCGGTAGTCGTTGGCCGACGCGATCATGACGTTGGTGTCGTTCGGGTCGTAGGCGATGGAGGTCTCGTTGTTGGCCTGCCCGCGGCCGGCAAGGTCCGGATCGCTGATGTTCAGGCAGTTGGCGTTGACCTTCACGTTGGAGGACAGGATGTCCTGGCAACCCTTGTCACCGTTGCCACGCGGGGTGTACGTGGGGGCGAACGAGGAGTTCGAGTTGTTGCTGCCGGCCGCAGCCTGCAGGGCCAACGCCGAGCTGCCCGAGAGCAGTCGCTTCTGGATGGGGCTCAGCTGGTCGTAGGAAATCCCCGTGGCGTGGGCGGGGCTGCTGCCCGTCGTCACCGCCAGCGGTAGCGCCACCATCGCCAACGCGGTGGCGGCGGCGGCGAAGCCGATAGAACGTCTCACGTGCACCTCCAGGCACTCGAGCGCGAGCGGGACGCGCTCGGACGAAAGCCGGCGCGCAGCCGCGCTCGGCGTGGAACCCCGACGCAAAGAGCCCAGGCGCGACTAAGGGCACACGACGCTCGATTCTGAACGATCGTGCCTTGTAAGGCATACCTGAGCGATTGCGTGGAATGTGGACGCGGCGAACCTACTCCGCGAATGGCTGCAGGTAAATGGGGTATCCAACACATTTCGAAAGCGGGCCATGACCCACGGGGCACGCCGGCCACGATTACCCCAGGCGTGTAACGACCCTCTGCTAATTCAGCTGGGACACCAGCTGGACGACCTCCTCGGCGCAGCCGTAGGCCAGCGTCACCCCGGCGCCGCCGTGGCCGTAGCAGTGCACCACCGGCCCGTCGGCCAGCAACTCGGTTTCCAGCCGGACCGCCGGCCGGGCCGGCCGCAGTCCGACCCGATGGCTGACGATCCGGGCGCCCGCCGCCCCGGGTACCAGCGCGGCGCACCTGGCCAGGATTGCCTCGGCAGTCGCCGGGCGTACCTCGCGATCGGCATCGCCCTCCTCCGAGGTCCCTCCGAGAATGACCGTCTCGCCCCTGGGCACCACATAGGTCAGCCGCTCGGGATCGTTCTGGTCGAGCAGCCATTCGCTCAGGCCGAACTGCTCGACCACGATGACCTGGCCGCGGACCGGGCTCAGCTCCCCGTCGCCGGCCAGCTCCCGTGCGCCGAGACCCGTGCAGTTCACCGCCGCGTCGACTCCGGCAAGCGCTGCCGGAAGGTCGGCCAACCGCCGGGCCCGGATGTCGATGCCGGTCTTGCGCAGCCGAGCCGCCAGCCACCCCAGGTGCAGTGCCATGTCCACCACCGGCACCGTGAGCTGGTAACCGTCGAGATAGCCCGCGGGCAGCTGGTCGCCGGTGATCCGGCCCAGGCTCGGCACCGTCGATCGCCACCACGGGTCGGGCACCGGCTCGCGGAAGAACTCCCGCCCGCTCCGTAACCGGACGCCGGTGCTCGGGTCGCCCGCGAGCGCGTCGAGCACGGCGTAGCTGGTGGTCAGCCAGCGGCTGACCTGAGCGGTGGGAGTGGCTCGGTAGGGGTACCACAGCGCCGCGGCGACCGAGGAGGTGGTGCCCTCCCCCAGCTCGGCCGCCACCACCTCGACGCGGTGGCCCGCCTCGGCCAGCCGCAGCGCACTCGTCAGGCCCACGACGCCGGCGCCCACGACGCGCACTCTCATCGGGCAATCTCACCATGTGACCGGCGTTCGGGTTTAGGATGCCCGCCATGAGTGAGGGACGCTGCGGCGCAGAGATCAGTCAGCTTCGGGAGGCAGCCGGGGACGAGGCGGGGTGGCTCGACAAGTTCGAGAACACCTGCAGCCTGGACGCCGGCCATGAAGGCGAGCACGTCTTCTCCAGCGGTGATGACGAGCACGTCCGCTACGACGAGAGCACCAAGCGGTTCGGCTCCTACCGGGACGCCCCGGCCGGGGGCGCCCCGACGCTGATGCGGTTCGACAGCGCCGCCAGCGAATAGCAGCACCAGGGTCGCCCTGAGGCCAACCCTGGTCCCGGGGCCATTCCGTCCTGCCGTGACGCGGCTGATCGGCGCTGCCGTGACGCGGCTGATCGGCGCTGCCGTGACGCCTGATCAGCGCTGCCGTGACGGCTGATCAGCGCTGTACTGCCCAGCTCTGGATGGTGATCTGGCGCGCCGGTGGGTTGGGGACCGACGTCGGGTCATAGATCAGCACCCGAGCCCGCAGACCCAACTTGCCGGTCGCGGCGCTGCAGGTCGATGCTGCCTGACACAGGTAGACATCGAGGTAGACCACCGTGCCGCCCGGGCCGTAACCGGTCGAGTTGTCCGGCACCTCGATCACCGGGCCGCTGTAGCTGATCGACCCGGTCTCCTTGACCCACAGCGCTCTGGCCACCACGCCGAAGCGCAGCACCTGGGAGGTGATGTTGTTCAACGCCAGGTCGATGACCGCCTCGGTTACGTAGGTGGTGCCCTGGATGTAGAACGCCCCGGCGTACGCGGTCGGGGTGGATAGCACCGCGCACTGCCCCGCCGAACCACCGGTGTAGGTGCTGGTCAGGCAGTTGCCACCCGGAATGGTGGTGTTCTCGCCGCGGAACGTCGGCGGCAAGTAGCCGAGGTCCAGCTGGATGGCGTCGATGGTTTCGGTACCGATATGCGCCAGCTTGGCCGAGTAGCTCACGCTGGCGCCAGTGAGGGTGCCGCTATGCACAGCAGCGGCCAGCGATCCGGTGCTGCTGCCGAACACGTTCAGCGACGCGGTCTGCACCCCGCTGCCCGAGGTGGCCGGCAAGGTCGTGGTGATCGCGGTCCCGCCCGCCGGGGTGAACGTCACGGTTCGGACATCGCCGGCAGCACCGGCGGTGTTCTGGTACACCACCTTCAGGGTCGCCGACTTGAGCACTGACCCCGCCGGGATCGTCGTCGGAACGTAGCCACTGAGGGCGAAGTTACCCGTCTGGCTGGGCAGGGCGGTGGCTTTGGTCCAGGTGGCGCCCACGGTGTCGACGTTGGCCAGCTTCGCAGCGGTCACAGTGCCGGCGTACACCGCGTCGGCGCTCGTGACGGTAGCGGGCTTGGTGGTGGCGGTGGGCGGCGTCATGGGGTCGTCGCCGCTGCGCACGCCGTACACCGCGATCATCTTGTCGTGGGCGTGATAGTTCGCGCACAACTCGACACCAGCCGAATTGGTCACCCGGAGTTGGCTGTCGCCACCGAAGATGAACTGCACTCCCTTGCCGGGCGTGTCGTCCTTGATGGGGTTCTGGCAGGCGCCAGGGATCGTGGCCGGGCTGGCGGGCTTGACCACCGGCACCCCGTTGACGTCGACCGGAGTCCCGCCGACCAACCACCCGTCCTTGACGGTCCAGACGTCGCTGCCGCTGAGCAGCGGGTTGGACGTGTTGTGGAAGTCGAAGTAGTAGGTGCCGGGTGTGAACCACCAGACGCTGTTCTTGCACGTGCCGTTGCCGTCCATCAGCGAGCTCAGCGCCTGGGCGTCGTCGTAGTAACCGGGCAGGAAGGTGACGACCTTGCCGGGGCAGTTGGCGGCCACCGACGCCGGCACCGTCCGGTAGGTCGGTACCACGCCGGCCGCTTCAGAGGGCCAGTCGGGCTTGGTGACCGTGCCGGCGGCGCAGTCCGGCGGTGGCGTGCTCACAATGGTTCCCGAG
>NZ_DASVQG010000311.1:0-13351 GCF_036389215.1 Jatrophihabitans sp. | reverse complement strand
TAGGCTGTCGAGATGGGCCCGGACCTCTGCCACCACCGGCTTGAGCGGGGCCGCGGTGGTGTTGCCGAGCAGAACCTCCACCTCCTGCGCGGCGGCCATCACCTTCTCCACCACCGCCACGATCCCGGCAGCGGTGGCCGGCAGCTCGGCGGCCACCTGCTTGCGCAGCTCGAGGAAGCCGGCCCGGTCCCAGCGCGGGCCGCCGGCCGCGGCCAGCAGCTGGTCCACCGCCGCCGCGACGCAGTCGGCCAGCAGCGCGGCCGGGGAGCCGTGCGGGGCCCGGCTCAGGGTCAGCCGCTGGTGCAGGCTGAGGCCCCGGATCAGCTGCTTGACGGGGGAGGGCACCGTGTTGACCAGCAGTTGCCGGGTGCCGTCCCACATCTGGCGTCGCTGCTTGGCCTCGGTGTCCAGCACCCGGATCGACACCGTGCCGTTCTCGGCCACCAGGGCCGGATAGCCGGTGACCGGGTAGCCGGCGACCTCCCGGCGCACCGAGCGGGGGAGCGCCTCGAAGTCCCAGTCGGCCAGCCGGTCGCGGGCCAGGTCCGCGGTGACGCTCTCCAGGGTCGCGGTGACGGCCGGGGCGAACCGGGACCGCAGCTCGGCGAGGTCCTTGCCCTGGCCGAGCACCCGGCCCTGCTCGTCGAGCACCTGGTAGGTCGGGCGCAGGTGCTCGGGCAGCTTGTCCAGGTCCCAGGCGTCCTCTGCGATGTCGACGCCGCGCAACTCGCGCAGCTCCGCGCTGAGCACCTTCCTCAGCTGACCCGCGTGCCGGCCGAGATCCTCCGGCAGCGCGGCGACCAGGGCCGCCGCGGTGTCGGGCACCGGGACCACGGCGCGGCGCAGGTGCTTGGGCAGCGTGCGGAGCATGGCAGCCACCAGCTCGGTGCGCAGCCCCGGCACCTGCCAGTCCAGGCCCGCGGTGGTGGCCTCGTTCAGCACCGGCAGCGGCACTCCCACCGTGACCCCGTCGGTGGCCGCGCCCGGTTCGAAGCGGTAGCTCAGCTCCAGTTCGACCTCGCCGGAGGTCCAGCGGTCCGGGAACTGCTCGGGCGAGATGCTCTCGGCGCCGGGTCGCACCAGCTGGCTGGTGGAGAGGTCCAGCAGGTCCGGCCGGCGGTGCCGGGCCTTCTTCCACCAGGCGTCGAAGTGCCGCCCCGACACCACCGAGGCCGGGATCCGCTGATCGTAGAAGGCGAAGACCGACTCGTCGTCGACCAGGATGTCGCGCCGGCGAGCCCGGTTCTCCAAGTCCTGCACCTCGGCGACCAGCGCCCGGTTGGCGGCGAAGAAGTGGTGCCGGGTCTGCCAGTCACCCTCGACCAGGGCATGCCGGATGAACAGGTCCCGGGACAGCTCCGGCTCGATCGTGGCGTAGTTGACCTTGCGGGCGACCACCAGTGGCACCCCGTACAGGGTGACCCGCTCGAACGCCATCACCGCGCCCTGGTTGCGTTCCCAGTGCGGCTCGCTGTACGTCCGCTTGACCAGGTGCGGCGCCAGCTCCTCGGCCCATTCGGGCTTGATGCCGGCGTTCACCCGGGCCCACAGCCGGGACGTCTCGACCAGCTCGGCCGCCATCAGGTACGTCGGCTGCTTCTTGAACAGCGCGGAACCGGGGAACACGGCGAACCGCGCGTTGCGCGCGCCCAGGTAGTCCCGGCGGGCGGTGTCCTTGAGCCCGATGTGGGACAGCAGGCCCGACAGCAGGCTGCGGTGCACCTGCTCGGGATCCGCCGGCTGGTCGCCGATCCGCACCCCCATCCCCTTGACGATCTGGCGCAGCTGGCCGAACAGGTCCTGCCATTCCCGGATTCGCAGGTAGGACAGGTACTCGGTCCGGCACATCCGGCGGAACTGGCTGGAGGACAGCTGCTCCTGCTGCTCGCGCACATGCCGCCAGAGGTTGAGGTAACTGGCGAAGTCCGACGTGGGGTCGGCGAACCGTGCGTGCTGCTGGTCGGCTGCCTGCTGGTGCTCGACCGGGCGTTCCCGGGGGTCCTGGATCGACAGCGCCGCGGCCAGCACCAGCACGTCGGGCACGCAGCCGCGCCGGTCGGCCTCGATGATCATCCGGGCCAGCCGGGGATCCACCGGCAGCTGGGCGATCTGCCGGCCCAGCTCGGTGAGCCTGGGCTGGGCCGACCGCGCCTTTCCGGGCCGGGACGCGGTTGACTGCTGTCCGGTTGGCTGCTGTCCGGTTGGCTGCTGTCCGGTTGGCTGCGGGGCGGTGGACTGCTGTCCGGGTGGCTGCGGGGCTGTCGACTGCAGTGCGCCGAGTTCGGTCAGCAGCCCGATGCCGTCCGCGATCTGGCGGGCATCGGGCGGGTCGAGAAACCCGAACGACTCGACCGGACCCAGTTCCAGGGAGGCCATCTGCAGGATCACCGAGGCCAGGTTGGTGCGCAGGATCTCCGGATCGGTGAATTCCGGCCGGGACTGGAAGTCCTCCTCCGAGTACAGCCGGATGCAGATCCCCTCGGAGGTGCGCCCGCAGCGCCCGGCCCGCTGGGTGGCCGAGGCCCGCGAGATGGCCTCGATCGGCAGCAGCTGGACCTTGGTGCGCTGGCTGTAGCGCGAGATCCGGGCCGTGCCCGAGTCGATCACGTACTTGATCCCCGGCACCGTGAGGGAGGTCTCGGCGACGTTGGTGGCCAGCACCACCCGCCGGCCCCGGTGAGCGGCGAACACCCGGTGCTGCTCGGCGGCCGAGAGCCGGGCGTACAGCGGCAGCACCTCGGTGTCGGCCAGCCTCATGGCGTTGATCGCGTCGGCGGTGTCGCGGATCTCCCGCTCGCCGGACAGGAACACCAGCACGTCGCCGGACGGCTCGCCGCGCAGCTCGGTGAGCGCGTCGCAGATCGCGGTGACCTGGTCGCGCTCCTCCTCCGATTCGGCTTCGGCATCGACGATCGGGCGGTACCTGACCTCGACCGGGTAGCTGCGCCCGGACACCTCGATCACGGGGACGTCGGCGAAGTTCTGGTCGTCGTGGAAGTACTGGGCGAAGCGCTGCGGGTCGATGGTCGCCGAGGTGATGATCAGCTTCAGGTCGGGACGGCGCGGCAGCAGCTGCTTGAGATAGCCCAGCAGGAAGTCGATGTTGAGGCTGCGCTCGTGGGCCTCGTCCAGGATGATCGTGTCGTACTGGCGCAGCATCCGGTCCCGCTGGATCTCGGCCAGCAGGATGCCGTCGGTCATCAGCTTGATCAGGCTGGTGTCACCGACCCGGTCGGTGAACCGGACCGCGAACCCGACCGCCTGGCCGACCTCGGTGCCGAGCTCGTCAGCCACCCGCTCGGCCACCGCGCGGGCGGCGATCCGGCGGGGCTGGGTGTGCCCGATCATGCCCTTGACGCCTCGGCCCAGCTCCAGGCACAGCTTGGGGAGCTGGGTGGTCTTGCCCGAGCCGGTCTCGCCGGCCACCACGACCACCTGGTGCTCGGCGATCGCCGCGAGCAGGTCGTCCCGGCGCTGGCTGACCGGAAGGTCGGCCGGATAGCTGATCGCCGGCACGGCGGCCCGGCGCTGAGCCAGCCGGTGCTCGGCCCTTGTTACGTCCCCGGCGAGCGCGGCCAGCCGGTCGGGGCCGGAGCCGCTGCCCTGCAGCCGGCGACCCAGCCGGTGGGAGTCCTGCGGGCCGAGGTCGGAGATCCGGCGGCGCAGGTCGGCCAGCTGTGCCGCATCCGCCGGTGCCGAGCCGGTCTGTGCCGAGCCGGTCTGTGCTGATTCGACCGGACGGTCGGACCTCGGCCGCCGGGAAGGGCGAGGCCGCCGTGCCGCGCGGGGTGGCCGGGACGGCTCGGACGGCTGGGCTGGGGAGGACATTTGCTTCCAGGGTAGTGCTGTGAACCACCCGAATTTGCCCCGTCAGCCGGGTACTCAGGACAACCCGGACGAGCCGCCCGCGCCCACTGGGACTACCTGACACCACCCGCCAGTGGCAAACGGCCATCTCACAGTATTTTCCGTAGCCTCCAGAGCTATGCGTCGTTACTCAGTCATGCAGACACTTTCCGTGCGTCGCCGGCTGGCGCTCGTCGCCGTCGGTGCCACCGCACTTGCGATCTCCGGAGCGGTAGCCGCCTCCGGTTCCACGCCCTCATCCGGCACGATCACCGACACCAGCGGTGCCAGGACCTGGACCGGTGGCCCGTTCGCGGTAGCCAATGTCACCGCCCAGGCCGGTGACCCGGTCTGCTCGGTCCCACAGTCGTGTGACGACTATGCCTTGACGGTGGCGACACCGGCCGGCTACGGCGACACCAACAACCTCAAGGTCTCGGTCGGCTGGCCCAACAGCGCCGCCGACTTCGACCTCTACGTCTTGGACTCCTCCGGTGCCACGGTGGCCATCGCGGCGTCCTCGGCCGACCCTGAGGTGGTCGTGCTGCCGCCGACCAGCGGCAAGTACACCGTGCGGGTCGTCCCGTTCGCGCCGCTCGGCCAGAGCTACTCCGCCAGCGCCGCCATGGTGACCAAGGCCGGCGACGGGGCTCCGGGTTCCACCGCGCCGGCCCCGAGCATCGCCAACTACGGCGCACCCGCGACGCTGCCTGACGCCCACAACGCCGGCGAGCCGTCCATCGGCAACAGCTTCAAGACCGGCTCCAGCTTCTACCAGGCGTACCTGTCCACCTACAAGGTGACCTTCAACGACGCGGTGACCCCGCCGGCCGCGACCTGGAAGGACGTGTCGGCCAAGGCCGCCAACGGCTGCGTGGTCGGGTCGACGGCCTCGCTCGACCCGATCCTCTACACCGACTCGACCACCGGCCGGACCTTCGAGTCCCAGCTGTCCGGGGTCAACTCGCTGACCTGCTACACCGATGACGAAGGTGTCACCTGGCACCCCAGCACCGGCGGTGGCATCCCGTCCGGCGTCGACCACCAGACCCTTGGTGGCGGCAACTTCGTGGCTGGTGACCCGCTGAACGTGGCGAACCTCTACCCCCGGGCCGTCTACTACTGCAGCCAGGACATCGCCACCGCGTTCTGCGCACTCTCGCGGGACGGCGGCACCACCTTCGGCGCCGGCGTGCCGGTCTACAACCTGCTTGACTGCGGTGGCCTGCACGGCCACATCATGGTCGCCCCGGACGGCACCGCCTACGTGCCGAACAAGAGCTGCGGCGGCCACCAGGGCGTGACGGTGTCCTCGGACAACGGCAAGACCTGGACGGTGCGCACCGTTCCCAACAGCCTCCCCGGTGACAGCGACCCGGCGGTCAGCATCGGCGCCAACGGCACGGTCTACCTCGGCTACGCCAACGGTGACGGCACCCAGCACGTCGCGGTCAGCCACGACAAGGGCGCGACCTGGGTCAACGACTACAACGTCGGCGCCACCCAGGGCATCAAGAACGTGGTGTTCCCGACCGCGGTGGCCGGCGACGACAACCGCGCCGCGGTGAGCTTCATCGGCACCACCACCCCGGGCAACTACCAGGACGCGGCGAACTTCCACGGCATCTGGCACCTCTACACCGCGTTCACCTACGACGGTGGCGCCAGCTGGGTGACCGTCGACGCCACCCCGACCGACCCGGTTCAGATCGGCTCGATCTGCACCGGCGGCACCACCTGTGGCAACGACCGCAACCTGCTCGACTTCATCGGCTCCACGATCGACAAGCAGGGCCGGGTCGAGGTCGGCTACGCCGACGGGTGCACCGGCAGCTGCCCGACCACCGGCGTCAACAACTTCGACGCCTACGCCACCATCGCTCGCCAGTACGCCGGCCTGACGATGTTCTCGGCCTCCGACCCGCAGCCCAACGTCGCGGTGACGAACCTGTCGTCCACTGTCGCCACCAACGGCGCGTCCACGATCACGGCGACGGTGACCAACCTCGGCAAGTCGGCGGTCACCACCCCGGTCCAGTTCCAGGTCAACAACAACGTGTTGAGCACCTCGGCGCCGGTGAGCCTGCCGGCCGGAACGTCGAAGACGGTGACCGCGGCGTGGACCACCAAGCAGCTCAAGGGCAACCAGACCGTGCTGGCGATCGCCGACCCGGCCAACGCCCTGGCCGAATCGAACGAGTCCGATAACCGGCGTTCCATCACGGTGGCCATCAAGTGACTTTGATGTTCCGGGTAGCCGGTGTCGCGATGGCGATGATCATGGTCGCCGGCTGCGAGAGCGAGGCCGAGAAGGAGAAGGAGAAGGACCAGGCGAAGTTGAAGGCGTCGGCTAGCACGGCCGTCTGTTCCAAGGACGCCAAGGCCGTGCAGCCGCCGACCGGCTTTCCGACGGCGTTCCCGCTGCCGGCCGGCATGGTGGTCACCTCCGCCGAGGATCGTGGCACCGCGGGGCTGGTGGTCAGCGGAGTCACGGCCACTGCCTTCAAGGACGTGCTGAAAGGTTTGCAGACCGACTTGCCGGCCAAGGGGTTCACTCCCAAGAACGGCGAGACCGAACCGCGCGACGCCGAGTCCGACTGGTCCTCGGCCGAGTACGACGGCCGGTGGGCGATCCGCGAGCTGTCCCAGTGCGGGAATGAAACCCTGGTCTCGGTGGTTGCCCGCAAGAAGTAACCGCACTAAAAGAACGATCTTTCGCGCGCGAGCGCTACATACGGTGCCGCCGGCTCTCCTAAGCCGGCGGCACTGTCCATTTCACGGCGGTCACCCGCCCTACTGACGATCGTTGGCCCCGTAGCAGGCCGACACGCCGGCTGGGCCGCTGCACCGCGGCCAACGATCACGGCGACCTGGCCGACGATTGCGCTGCATGGCTGCCAAGGCACTTCGCCGAGCGGCTGAGAGATCGCAGCCACCGGATCAGGCAACCGCGGCCACCGGATCAGGCAACGGCGGCCACCGGATCAGGCCACCCCAGCGTCAGTCCAACTGCGTACCCGAGCGGACTCCCAGCAGGTGCTCGATCGCCAGCCGCTGGATGCGGGCGAAGCCGTAGCCCTTGGTGCGAGCCGGTTCCAGGTCGTAGTCCTCGAAGGCGCTGCGGTCGGCGGCGAACTGCTCGTGGGTCTCGCCGTCGTTCAGGGTCGGCTGGTTCAGGTCACCGACGCCGGCGTCGGCCAGCGCGTCCTGCACCCGCGGATCGGCGCGGAAGGCCTTGGACCGCTCGCGCAGGGTCAGGTACAGCTCCATGTTGGCAAGGGCCGATTCCCAGACGCCCTCCATGCTCTCGGTGCGCAGCGGCTTGTAGTCGAAGTGCCGGTCACCGTCATAGACCGGACCACCGCCGGGCGCGCCGTTCTCGAGCAGGTCCACGGTGGAGAAGGCCTGCAGCAGATCGCCGTAGCCGAACACCAGGTCCTGGTCGTAGCGGGGACCCTTCTGCCCGTTGAGATCTATGTGGAACAGCTTGCCCTGCCAGAGCGCCTGCGCGATGCCGTGGGTGTAGTTCAGGGTGGCCATCTGCTCGTGACCGGTCTCGGGGTTGATACCGACCATGTCGGCGTGCTCCAGCTCGTTGATGAAGGCCAGCGCATGCCCGATGCTCGGCAGCAGGATGTCACCGCGCGGCTCGTTCGGCTTGGGCTCGATGGCGAAACGCATGCCGTAGCCCTTGTCGATCGAGTACTGCGCCAGCAGGTCGATGCCTTCGCGGTAGCGATCGAGCGCCGCCCGGACGTCCTTGGCGAAGTCCACCTCAGAGCCTTCACGCCCGCCCCAGAAGACGTAGATCTGGGCACCGAGTTCGGCGGCCAGGTCCATGTTGCGCATCACCTTGCGAAGCGCGTACCGGCGAACCGAGCGGTCGTTGCTGGTGAAGCCGCCGTCCTTGAACACCGGATCGCCGAACAGGTTGGTGGTCACCATGGGCACCACCATGCCGGTGTCGGCCAGCGCCTTCTTGAACTCGTCCAGGATCCGGTGCCGCTCGTCGGCGCTGCTGCCGGGCGGCACCAGGTCGTCGTCGTGGAAGGTGATCCCGTACGCACCGAGTTCGGCCAGCTTGTGCACGGCCTCGACGGCGGCCAGGACCGGCCGGGTCGCCTCGCCGAACAGGTCACGAGCCTGCCAGCCGACCGTCCACAGTCCGAAGCTGAACTTGTCCTCACGCGTTGGTACTGGTGCCATGATGTCCTCCGATGGATTCGTGGGTGAGTGTTCGTGGATGAGAATCGACTGCTGTAACAAGGCCAAACGGTCTCCGGGCGCGGGCTGCTGTCAGCCGCGGTCGGAGTGTGCTGCCGCCCGCTGGTCTGAGGCCGGCTGAACTGTTGACGCCCGCTGGGCCAGGACCCGCTGGGGTACCACCGATTCGCGGGGTCCGCTGGGCCGGTAGGGCAACCGCTCCGCGCCCAGCCCGCGCAGCACTGCCAGCTCGACGAGTGAGTAGTCACAGGGATCAGACCGGTCGAAACTCAGCGGTGCCTTCAGTTCCAGCGGCGGATTGGAGATGAACCGCGCCACCTGCAGCACGTTCTGCGAGGTGGCGTGCAGCACGTAGGGATGCAGTAGCACGACGTCGCCGGCCTTGCCGGTCAGCTCGACGAAGTCCGAACACTGCGAGATGAGCTCGGTGAACGGAAAGTCGTCCAACAGCACGCCTCGGGGATGGTCGAGAAGGAACCGGGCCACCACCGGCACCGAGTCAGCCGCGACGAACGTGCCCCCGCCGGTGGACAGCATGTCGGTCCAGAGCACGAACGACAGCAGCCCCTGCTCCGGGGAGTCCAGGAAATGCCGGAAGAAGTCACCATCCTTGTGCCAGCCCCCGACCGCCGCCGACGGCGGCTGCCACGGCTGGTCACCGCCGACACCGAGATTGGCGATCAGGCCGTCGCTCCACCGCCAGGGCAGCTGGAGCCGGTCCTCGCCGCCGGCCAGCTCCACGGCCGCCTGCCAGGCGCGCGGCGCGAAGTACCGCGCGTCCACTCCTGAGCTGTCGGGCAGGTGCACCCGCTTCTCCAGCCAGCTGGACGGGTCCTCGGATTGGTAGCCCATCCGGCGCCAGGCCCGCTCCACCCACTCGTCGGCGACGTCGCGGTCGAAGCAACCTTCGATCGTCACGAAGCCGCGCCGCAGGAACTGCTCGGCCTGGTCATCGCTCAGGTAGTGGTAGCGCATCAACGACTCCCGGCAGTTGCATCGAGGACTGTCGATTCTCGAACGCGCGCCAACTGCGCCAGGAACTGGCGGGTGCCGCCGCCTTCGTGATCGGCGAAGGGATAGACCTCGATCTGCTTGGGCCCGGCGTAGTGGTTGAAGGCGGCGAAGACGGTCGAGGGCGGGGCGATGTCGTCTGCCAGCGCCACCGAGAACAGCGCCGCGGCCCGGCATCGCTTCGCGTGGTTGACGACATCGTGGTAGGACAGCGTGGCGAAGACCTGATCCACCTTGTCGCCGTGCACCGCGCAGTACTCCCGGATCTCGTTGTACGGACGGCTGTCGGTGATCTGGGTAGCGCGCCGGAAGTGTGCCAGGAAGGGGACATCCGGCATGGTCAGGCTGATCTGCCCGTGCAGGTGGGCGACGGCCAGCGCCAGCCCGCCACCCTGACTCTGACCGGTCGTCACGACAGCTCGGCCGCTGCAGGACGGCAGCGCGCCGGCAGCGTCGACAGCCCGCACGCCGTCGACGAACAGCCTTGTGTAGTAATGCGAACGTGGGTCGGCGATGCCTCGGGTCAGGAAGCCCGGTGAGCTCGGCGCTCCGCTGTCACCCGGGTCCGGCGTGTCCGAACTGCGCCAGCCGCCACCCTGGCCCCGGGTGTCCATGACCAGGTGGGGATGGCCCACGCTGCTCCAGGTCAGCCAGTCCAATGGGTTGCCGCGGCCGCCTCCGTAGCCGATGTACTCCACGATCAGGGCGGCGTCGGGCACCGGCTCGTGCGGCACCAGCAGCCAGGCCTTCACCGGGGCGCCGCCGTGCCCCGGGAACGTCACGTCGAAGGCATCGGAATGCGTGATCGGGCTGGCTATCGGAGTGCACACCGGGGCCGCTTCGACGGCGCGCGCCGCGGACACCTGATCTGCCCAGAAGTCGTCGAAGTCGGCAGGTTCGGCCACCTCGGGCCGGTACTCGCGCAGCTCTTCGAGCGGAAGGTCGACGAACATGATCCCCTGTGTTTCCTCGAGGGTTGCAGCTGGGGTTCAGCTGGTCGAGATGTCTACTTCCGGTCGCATGACGCGGTCGAAGCCGACCACCCGCCGGCTTCCCACCATGTCCACGCCGAGGCAGGCCCGGATGTCGGCGCTGGAGGCACCCACCCGCAACTCCACCCTGCCAGGATCAACCTGCCGCTGCCCGGCCCGGCCGGTGTAGGCGGTCAGGTCGGCGTGCAGGGTGATCGTCGCGGTTCGCTGCTGGCCGGGTTCCAGATCGACCCGCGGGGCCGCGATGAGTTGTTGCACCGGCCTGGCGACCTCGGCGACCGGGTCGCTGAGGTAGACCTGAACGACCTCCGAGGTCGCCCGGTCACTGGGGTTGCCGAGGGTGACCAGCAGCGTGCAGGTGCCGTCGGTGGGCCAGTCCTGATCGCCGGCCAGCCGGATCTCGGCCCAGGTCGCCGGCGCGTAGGACAGCCCGTGCCCGAAGGCGAACAGCGCGGTGGGATCGATGTTGCTGACCTCGCTGCGACCGGCCAGTGTCGAGGAAAGGTAGGTCGAGGGCTGGGTGGCGTGCTCGGCCGGAAAGGACACCGGCAGCCGCCCGGCCGGGTTGACCCGCCCGCTCAGCACACCGGCCAGCGCGGGGCCACCCTCCTCGCCCGGGTAGAAGCCGCACACCACCGCGGCAAGGCGGTCGAGCTGGCGGGACAGCTCGTACGGCCGGCCGACCAGCAGCACCAGCACCACCGGGGTGCCGGTGGCCAGCAGCGCCTCGAGCAGCTCCTCCTGCCGCCCGGGCAGCCGCAGGTCGGCGGCATCGCAGCCCTCGCCGGAGGTCCCGCCGCCGAACAACCCGGCCTTGTCGCCGAGCACGGCGATGCACACGTCGGCCTGCTCGGCCACGCTCACCGCCTCGGCGATGCCGGCATCGGAGCCGCCGAGCACCGGGCACCCCTCAGCGAAACTCACCTGGTAACCGGCCGGGTCGGCCTCCAGCGCCTCGAACAGGGTGGGAACGTCCAGCCCCAGTGGCACCTCGGGATGGTGCACCCCGACGTGCATCGGGAACGCGTAGCAGCCCATCATCGCCCCCGGTTCGTGCGCCCTGGGCCCGACCACCGCCACCCGCTGCCCGCCTGCCAGCGGCAGCGCGCCGTCGCGATTGTGCAGCAGCACGATGGAACGCTCGGCCAGCTCCCGGGCCACCGCACGGGAGTCCGCGGGATCCAGCTCGATGTCGGTATGCGGGGCCTCGGGGGAGTAATCGGCGTCCAGCAGTCCGAGTTCGCACTTCTGGCGCAGCACCCGCTCCACTGCCCGGTCCACCCAGGCGATGTCGACGGTGCCGTCCTGCAGGGCTTCCAGCAGCGGCTGGCCGTAGCAGGTCATCGTGGGCAGCTCGACATCGATCCCAGCGGCCAGGGCGAGCGCCCCCGCCTCGCCGAGGGTTCCTGCCACGCGGTGCAGGGTGTGCAGGAACGACACCGAGAAGTAGTCGGCGACCACGGTGCCGTTGAAACCGTAGGTGTCGCGCAGCAGGCCGGTCAGCACGGTCTCGTCCGCGGCCACCGGCACGCCGTCGATGTCGGCGTAGGAGTTCATCACCGAGCGGGCGCCCGCGCGCAGCCCCATCTCGAACGGCGGCAGCAGCACGTCGGCGATCTCGCGCCGGCCGATCGAGACCGGCGCCAGGTTGCGACCGGCTCGCGAGGCCGAGTACCCGACGAAGTGCTTCAGCGTCGAGACGATGCCGGCTGATTCCAGGCCACGGACGTAGGCGCTGCCGATCATGCCTACCAGGTAAGGGTCTTCGGAGATGGTCTCCTCGACCCGCCCCCAGCGCAGGTCGCGCGCGACGTCGAGCACCGGGGACAGGCCCTGGTGGACGCCGACGCTGCGCATGGTGGCACCGATCCGCGCCGTCATCCGCTCGATGAGCTCAGGGTCGAAGCTGGCACCCCAGCACAGCGGCGACGGGAACACGCTGGCCCGCCAGGCGGCGAACCCGGTCAGGCATTCCTCGTGAACCAGGGCCGGGATGCCGAACCGGTTGGCCTCCATCACCTGGCGCTGGCTGCGTGCCAGGCTGCGGGCGCCGACAGCCGGGTCGACCGGCGCGGTTCCGAACGGCCGGGTCAGCTGCCCCAGCCCATGTCGGATGGCATCCTCCCAGGCCGGCGGGTCGCCGGCCAGCTCGTGCTGGTGCGGTGCCACGTCACCGCCGGCACTGTTCATCCCGACCCACAGGCCCTGCAGTTGCGCCAGCTTCTCCTCGGTCGTCAGCTGCGCGATCAGAGCTGCGACCCGGTCGGCGGTGCGAACCGAAGGATCGTGCCAGAGTTCTGGAGTCTGGCTGCGGTGAACTGTCACGTCGACTTTCCGTTCGAAAGCTTCCCGTTCGAATGACCAGGGCTAGGTCAGGTGGTGGCTGGAGCTGAGGTCGAGGCTCGGACCACGAGCCGGGTGTCCAGCGTCACATGCGTTCTTTCCAGCGTCCGGCCCTCGATCAGCTCGATGAGCATCTCGACGGCCCGCTGGCCCATCAGCCGGATCGGCTGTTCGACCGTGGTCAGGGCCGGGACGTTGAGCGCCGACTCGGGGATGTTGTCGAAGCCGACCACGGACAGGTCCTGCGGCACCCGGATGCCGAGTTCGGCAGCCACCGCCAGGGTAGCGAGTGCGGAGGTGTCGTTGGCGGCGAAGATCGCGGTGGGTGGCTCGGGCAGGCTCAGCATCGTGCGCGCCGAGTCCCTGGACGGGTCGAAGTGGTACTCACCGGGCTGGATCAGCCGCTCATCGATGTCAAGTCCAGCCTTGCGCATCGCCTGCCGATAGCCCCGCTCGCGCAGCACCGAGGACTCCAGGTCCTGCCGGCCGGTGAGCATGGCGATGCGCTTGTGCCCCAGGTCGATGAGGTGCTCGGTCGCCAGATGCGCTCCGCGCAGATTGTCGGCGTCGATGGTGGGCGTATCGGATGTTCCGGTGTGCGGGTCGACCGCGACGATCGGCGCGCCGTAGTTGACGTCGACGATGGTGGGCGTCACCAGGATCGCGCCGTCGATCAGGGTGCCGCTGAGCCGGGACAGGTACCGCCGCTCCCAACCGTCGAGGTCACCGGTGCGCCCTCCCGCCGAGTAGATGACCAGCTCGAAGCCGGTGCCGCGGAGACCCTCACCGGCGCCCTTGAGCACCTCGGTGATGAACGGCTCCAGGTCGGCGACCAGGATACCCACCACGTTGGTCTTGTGATTGCGCAGGCTCTGGGCCACCAGGCTTGCCTCGTAGCCCAGCTCGGCGATCACGCTCTGGACGTGGGCGTAGGT
>NZ_DASVQG010000310.1:0-21677 GCF_036389215.1 Jatrophihabitans sp. | reverse complement strand
CGTGATCGCCCTGCAGCTGGGCAGCCTGACCCGGCAGCTGGGCGCCCAGTCCTTCACCGGCGCCGCGTCGGTGCTGGCCGTCATCAGGGAGGCCAGCCCGATCGTCTGTGCGCTGCTGATCGCGGGCGCCGGTGGCTCGGCGATCTGCGCCGACCTCGGCAGCCGCAAGATCCGCGACGAGATCGATGCCATGGAGGTACTGGGCATCTCACCGGTCCAGCGGCTGGTGGTGCCCCGGGTGCTGGCCTGCATGCTGGTGGCCGCCGCCCTCAATGGCCTGGTCAGCGTGGTCGGCGTGGCCGGCGGTTACTTCTTCAACGTGGTGCTCCAAGGTGGTACCCCAGGCGCCTACCTGGCCAGCTTCTCGGCACTGGCTCAGCTTCCCGACCTGTATGCCGGTGAGCTGAAGGCGGTGATCTTCGGGCTGATCGCCGCCGTGGTGGCCTCCCACAAGGGCTTGAACGCAGGCGGTGGCCCGAAGGGCGTGGGCGACGCGGTGAACCAGTCCGTGGTCATCACCTTCCTGATGCTGTTCTTCGTCAACTTCGTGATGACGGCCGTGTACTTCCAGGTCGTCCCGCCGAAGGGGTCCTGACCTGTGAGTGAGCATCGCAGCGAGGGACGAGCGAGGAGCGCAGCGAATGGCTAGCGGCAACGCATTGGGTTCGGTGAAACGGGCGGCGCTCATGCCGGTCGGTGCCCTGGACGACCTCGGCGAGCAGTTGCTGTTCTACGTCAAGGCGCTGGCCTGGACGCCGCGGACCATCCGGCGTTACAAGAAGGAAGTGCTACGGCTGCTGGCCGAAGTCACCTTCGGCAGCGGCGCCCTGGCGGTCATCGGCGGCACGGTCGGGGTGATCGCCTTCATGTCGTTCTTCACCGGCACCGAGGTCGGCCTGCAGGGCTATGCCGCACTCAACCAGCTCGGGGCCGGCCCCTTCACCGGCTTCGTCTCCGCCTACTTCAACACCCGCGAGATCGCCCCGCTGGTCGCGGGCCTCGCGCTGTCGGCCACCGTCGGGTGCGGGTTCACCGCCCAGCTGGGCGCGATGCGGATCTCGGAGGAGATCGACGCCCTGGAAGTGATGGCGGTCCCGTCCCTGCCGTTCCTGGTGACCACCCGGCTGATCGCCGGCTTCATCGCGGTGATCCCGCTGTACGTGATCGGCCTGCTGTGCTCCTACCTCTCGTCCCGGACGATCGCCACGGTGTACTACGGCCAGTCCACCGGCACCTATGACCACTACTTCCGGCTGTTCCTGCCGCCCATCGACGTGCTGTGGTCCTTCTTCAAGGTGCTGGTGTTCGCGATCGTGATCGTGATGACGCACTGCTACTACGGCTACACCGCGAAGGGCGGGCCGGCCGGCGTCGGCGTAGCGGTCGGCCGCGCGGTCCGGACCGCCATCGTGGCCGTCAACGTCATCGACTTCTTCCTGTCGCTGGCCATCTGGGGTGCCACCACCACGGTGAGGATCGCGGGATGATCCGATGAGCCAGGGGACCGGTGCGCGAAAGTTGAAGACCAGGCTGGCCGGCCTGGTGTTCCTGACCGTGCTGGCGGGGCTGGTGAGCCTGTCGATCGCCGCCTATCAACAGGTCTTCACCAAGGCCACCATGGTGACCCTGGACACCGACCACACCGGCGCCCAGCTGCAGCTGCAGTCCGACGTCAAGCTGCGCGGCATCGTGGTAGGCACCGTGCGGGATATCTCGACCTACAACGTGCCTGCCCGCGACGGCCGGCAGCCCGAGACCCGGGCCCGGCTCCGGATGGCCCTTAACCCGTCGAGGGCCAAGCTGATCCCGGTGGGCGCGAGCGCGCTGTTGCTCCCCAAGACCCTTTTCGGCGAGCGGTACGTGGCACTGCAGGTGCCCAACGGCCTGCAGGGCGCCAAGGCCCGCCCGGTCCGCTCGGGAGACACCATCTCCGCCGGCCGGGACGCCATCGAGGTGGAGCGGGTGCTCGATGACCTGTACCCGGTGCTGCTGGCGCTGCATCCCCAAGACCTGAAGGCGATGCTGACCGCGCTGGCCACCGCGCTGCAGGGCCGCGGCAAGCAGTTGGGGGACAACCTGGCCGCCTTCAACCGCTACCTGCTCGCCTTCAACCCCAAGGTGCCGACGCTGGTCGACGACCTGGACAAGCTGGGCCAGGTGGCTTCGCTCTACGACGACGCCGCGCCCGACCTGCTGGCCAGCCTGAACAACCTGCAGACCACCAACCAGACGATCACCCGCCGGCCGCAGGCGTTGGACCAGTTGCTGACCGCGGCCACCTCGACGTCGAACGAGATCGACAGCTTCCTCAACGCCGACGGGAACTACCTCATCGAGCTGGCGGCGTCCTCGTCGAAGATCCTGCGGGTGCTGGCCGACTTCTCACCCGAGTACCCCTGCCTGGCTCAGGGCCTGGCCGGCCTGGAGCCCCGGCTGGAGGACACCTTCGGCGGCAAGCAGCCCGGCCTGCACATCACGCTGGAGTTCGTCAACTCCCGTGGCAAGTACGTGCCCGGTAACGAGCCGCGGCAGGTCGGCGGCACGGCGCAGTGCTACGGCCTGCCGCATCCGGCACAGCCGTTCCCGGGTATCAACTTTCCCGACGGCGCGCCTCCGGTGGGACCGACCGGTCCGCTGCCCAGCGCCGACCGGGCCGCCTACCACGCCAGCGGCGTCGGTTCGGTGGCTGAGACCAAGCTGATCTCGGCACTGCTGTCGGGCAGCTACGGCGACGACCCGGCCAAGGTGCCGGCGCTGGCCACCCTGCTCGCCGGACCGCTGCTGCGCGGCAGCGAGGTGGGCCTCGGATGATGACCGAGCGAGCATCGCAGGCGCCTTGGCGCCGAGGAGCGGAGCGAGTGGCCGATGAGCGCTCGCGCGAAGAGCTGATGATCGAGCGAGCATCGCAGGCGCCTTGGCGCCGAGGAGCGGAGCGAGTGGCCGATGAGCGCTCGCGCGAAGAGCTGATGATCCAGCGAGCATCGCAGGCGCCGATCAGCCTGCGAGTGATCACATGAGGGGGCTGCTGGCGCCGCTGCTCAAGCTGATCGCCTTCCTGGTGGTCACCGCGATGGCGACCTATGTCCTGGCGGCCACCATCACCAATGCCGGCTACGGCAAGGCGAGCAGCTACTACGGGCTGTTCCACGACGCGACCGGCCTGCTGGTGGGCGACGACGTCCGGGTCTCGGGCGTGCGGGTCGGCTCGATCCAGGGCATCAAGCTGGTACGCGAGCCGCACGCGCCGGACCCGGCAACCGCTCCGTTCGTGGCCCAGGTCAAGTTCAGCGTCTCGGTGGACCGGCCGCTGTCGAATTGGGTGCGGGCCAAGCTGCGCTTCCGCAATCTGGTGGGCCAGCGCTACCTCGCCCTGGAGCAGGGCAGCCAGATCCCCGGGGTGCCCGACGCGCAGCTGAAGCCCAAGGCCGTCATCCCGCTCAGCCAGACCCAGGACGCCCTGGACCTGAGCACCCTGTTCGCCGGCTTCAAGCCGCTGTTCACCGGGCTCAACCCCGATGAGATCAACAGCCTGTCGATGGAGATCATCCAGACCCTGCAGGGTGAAGGCGGCACGGTCGACAACCTGATGCGCCAGACCGCGGAGCTGACCTCGGCGGTCGCCGACAAGGACAAGGTCATCGGCGACCTGGTGGACAACCTCTCCTCGGTGCTGGACACCCTCGGCCGGCGGGACCAGAAGCTGTCCGACCTCATCGTGCAGTTGCAGCGGTGGGTGTCGGGCCTGGCCGCTGACCGTGCCGTGATCGGCGAGTCGATCACCGGCATCAACAACCTGACCTCGGCGACCGCCGGCCTGCTGGACAAGTCCCGCCCGCAGCTCAAGCAGGACGTCGAGGACCTGACCGGGCTCGCCCAGACCCTCAACGCCGGCGGCGGCATCATCGACGGCGTCCTGCAGCGGTTGCCGAACAAGCTCGCGACCATGACCAGGACGGCCACCTACGGCTCGTGGTTCAACTTCTACATGTGCACGATGGAGGGCACCGTGACGCTGCCTGGCGGTATTCCGGTGACACCGGGACTGCCGACGCCGTTCCGCCCGGCGAGGTGTGGCTGATGGCTGCGCTGTTGAGGACCAAGGCGCTGAAGAAGGCGCCGCGGGGGCGCTCGTTCGCCTCCCGCAACCCGGCCACCATCGGTGCGATCGGCCTGGTCGTGATCGGCATGCTGCTGTGGGCCGCCTTCAACGCCGCCAAGCTGCCGATCATCGGCGGCGGCACCCCGTACTCGGCGGTCTTCTCCGAGGCCTCCGGCCTGGTGCCCGAGGACGAGGTCCGGATCGCCGGGGTCAAGGTCGGCAAGGTCACCGGGGTGTCGCTCAACGGCCCGTCGGCACACACCGTCAAGGTGTCGTTCCGGGTCAAGAACGCCTTCATCGGCGACCGGACGGAAGCGATCATCAAGATCAAGACGGTGCTCGGGCGCAAGTACCTGGAGCTGGACTCCCAGGGTGCCGGCAGGCAGGACCCCTCGAAGGAGATCCCGCTTGCCAGGACCCTGACCCCCTACGACATCTATCCGGTCTTCTCGGACCTGACCAAGACCGTCGGCGCGATCGACACCAAGGCCCTGGGCCAGTCGCTGGAAACCATCGCCCAGACCTTCAAGGACACCCCCGCCTCGGTTCGCACGACGCTGGACGGGCTGTCCCGGCTGTCCAACACCATCTCATCGCGGGACCAGGCGCTGCGCACCCTGCTGGCCAGGGCGAACGCGGTGACCGGGGTGCTGGCCGACCGGGACGGCGAGATCGCCAAGCTGCTCACCGACGGCAACCTGCTGCTGACCGAGCTGAACGCCCGGCGGGAGGCGATCCGGACCCTGTTCCTGAACACCTCGGCGCTGTCGCTGCAGATCTCGGGGCTGGTCAGCGACAACACCAAGACCCTCAAGCCGGCGCTGGACCAGCTGAAAGGGGTGCTGGACATCCTGGAGAAGAACCTGGACAACATCGACCGCGGCCTGGCGTTGCTCGCACCGTTCTACCGGGTGTTCGCCAACACCCTGGGCAACGGACGGTGGTTCGACACCTACATCCAGAACCTCTCAGCGGGCGGCTTGCTGGGACTGACGACCGGGATCGGGCAGTGATGGCCGCGCACGCGATGCCCAGGCGGGTCTCCCAGCTCATCGTGCTGGCGATCCTGGCCGCCGTGGTGCTGGCCGGGGTGGTGTTCATGCTGCTGCCCGGCCCGACCAAGACGGTGCAGGCCCGCTTCGAACGGGCCGTCGGCCTCTACACCGGCTCCGACGTCCGGTTGCACGGGATCAAGATCGGCTCGATCGCCAAGGTCACTCCGGACGGCGACGGGGTCCTGGTCCGGATGGAGTACGACAAGAAGATCAAGCTGCCGGCCTATCCCGACGACGCCAAGGTGGTGCGCGCGGCGATCATCCCGCCGTCGCTGGTGTCCGACCGCTACGTGCAACTGGCCGACTTCGACTCCTGCACCACCGGTTGCCCGGTGCTGGCCGGCGGCGCCGCCATTCCGATGAACCAGACCGCGGCCCCGGTCGAGCTCGACGACATCTACGCGGCGCTGGACAAGCTCAACGTCGCGCTCGGCCCGAAGGGCGCGAACTCGGCCTCCTCGAGCGCCAAGGGCCCGCTGGCCGATCTCATCGACGTCGGGGCGGCCAACCTCGACGGCAACGGGGCGGCGCTGGGCAACACCGTGGAGAACCTGTCCAAGGCCGTCCGGACGCTGGCCGAGGGCCGGCAGGACCTGTTCGGGACCGTGAAGAACCTGCAGGTCTTCACCGACGCCCTGGTCGCCAACGACGCCCAGGTGCGCAAGTTCAACGCCCAGCTGGACCAGGTGACCTCGGCGCTGGCCGAGGAGCGGGGTTCCCTCGCCGCGGCCCTGAAGAACCTGACCGCCGCGCTGCGCGACATCGCCGGCTTCATCCAGGCCAACGGAAACAGCATTCACGCCGACGTGGTCGGGCTCAAGGACGCCGTCGGCGTGCTGAACAAGCAGAAAGCGGCCCTGAACGAGGCGCTGGCGGTCGCGCCGGGGGCGCTGGAGAACCTCAACCACAGCTATGACGCCGCATCCGGGACCCTGGGCACCCGGGACAACCTCGGCGGCCCCCAGAACCCGCTGGACCCCGCGGTGATCTGCGCGGCCCTGAGCGCCACCAAGAACCTGCCGGCCAGCGGCACCATCGCCGACACCTGCGCCGCGATCGCCAAGGTGATCGGCGGGTTGCCGGTGATCGGCGGGTTGCCCGGCCCGGAGAACCCGCCGATCGGCCTGCCTCCGTTGGGCGGCCCGTGATGGCGCGGCCGATGAGCCCGGCCGGCCGGCTGGCGCGGTCGGTGGCAGTGGCCTCGGTTGCCGCGCTGGCGCTGTCGGGCTGCGGCTTCCACGGCCTGTACTCCGCTCCGCTGCCCGGTGGGGCGGACCTGGGCAGCCATCCGTACCGGGTGCTGGTCGACTTCGACGACGTGCTGGACCTGGTGCCGCAGTCCTCGGTCAAGGTCAACGACGTGACCGTCGGCAAGGTGGAGTCGGTCAAACTGGTCGGCTGGCAGGCTCAGGCGCAGGTGGTGGTCAACGGTGACGTGACGCTGCCTGCCAACGCCCATGCCCAGGTCCGCCAGACCTCGCTGCTGGGTGAGAAGTTCGTGTCGCTGTCCTACCCGCCGGCCGGTGAGGTCAGCGACCCGGTGTCGCTGGCCCAGGCACCGCACTCGGGATACGCCTACCCGCACATCGGCATCGGCCGGACCGGTTCCACCCCCGAACTCGAGGCGGTGCTCGGCGCGCTGTCGCTGCTGCTCAACGGCGGCGGGCTGGAACAGATCAAGACCATCACCCACGAGCTCAACCAGACGCTGAGCGGGCACGCCGGCGACATCCGGAGCCTGCTGTCGCAGGCCAGCATCCTGACGACCAGCCTGAACACCCAGAAGGCGCGCATCCTGCGCGCCATCGACAGCGTCGACGCCCTCGCCCAGAGGCTGAACAGCCAGAGGCAGGTGCTCGCAGGTGCCCTGGACACCATGCCGCGGGCGGTCAAGATCCTGGCCGACGAGAAGAATCAGTTCGTCACCCTGCTGCGCAGCCTGGACAAGCTCAGCACGGTGGCGGTCCGGGTGATCAACGCGTCCCAGGACAATTTCGTCTCGGCGCTGCAGAGCCTGGACCCGGTCATGACGCAGCTGACGACGGCGGGGGAGGCGCTGCCCAAGTCGCTGGAGCTGCTGGCCACCTACCCGTTCCCGCGCACCGCGGTCAACGGCGTCAAGGGCGACTACACCAACCTCTTCCTGACCGCGGACCTGGATCTGACGCACCTGCTGGACAACCTGCTCAAGCCGCCTGCGATCCCTTCGCCGGCACTGGGGCAGGCGCAGGGTTCCAGCGCGGCACGGCTTCCCGGTTTGGGTGGGTGAGCGCGGTGATCAGACGATCCACCAAGATCCAGTTGCTGATGTTCGTCGTGCTCTCCCTGGTCGGCATCAGCTATGTCGGCTTCAGCTACGTCGGGCTCGGCTCGACCCTGTTCGGCCCCACCGGCTGCACGGTGAGCGCCAACTTCCCCGACTCCGGCGGCATCTTCACCGACGCCGAGGTCACCTACCGGGGCGTCACGGTCGGCAGGGTCGGGCAGTTGCACCTGCTCGACTACTCCGGCGCCGACGGCCGGCAGATCCGCGGCGTCCGGGTGGACCTGAACCTCAAGAGCTGCTCCAAGCCCGCGATCCCGGCCGACGCCCAGGCCTACGTCTCGGACCGCTCGGCCGTCGGCGAGCAGTACGTCAATCTCGAGCCGACCGGCACCGAGGGGCCGTACCTGAGGGACGGGGCGGTGCTGAGCAAGGCCGGCCAGGTCCCGATCGCAACCCAGGTGCTGTTGCAGAATCTCGATGACCTGGTGTCCAACATCGATTCGGCCAAGCTCAACGTCCTGATCAGTGAACTCGGCACCGCCTTCGGCGGTAGGGGGCCGGATCTGCAGGCGCTGCTGGATTCGGGAGACCAGCTGCTGGCCAGCGCCCAGCGGGCGTTGCCCGAGACGCTGAAGCTGATCGACAACGGCCAGACGGTGCTCAAGACCCAGCTGGACTCGGGTTCTGCCATCAAGGGCTGGGCGCACAACCTCAACCTGCTGACCGCGCAGCTCAAGGCCAGTGACCGCGACCTGAACGCGCTGCTCAGCGACGGTCCCGGCGAACTGGACACCGTGCGCCAGTTCCTGGCGAGCAACCGGTCCGATCTGGACCTGCTGCTGGCCAACCTCACCTCGGTCAACCAGATCATGGTCTCGCACCTGGACGGCATCAAGACCCTCCTGGTGGTCTACCCGGCGGTCGTGGCAGGTGGTTACACCGTCTCCCCTGGCGACGGAACGGCGCACTTCGGGCTCATCATGAATGTCGATGACCCGCCGTCCTGCCGGGCCGGCTACGGCGGCACCACGATCCGCAAGCCGAGCGAGACCGGGCCCACCACCGTCAACACCGGGGCGCGGTGCACGCTGCCCCGCGGTTCGGTGTCCAGCGTGCGCGGGGCGCAGAACGCGCCGGGTGGCGACCCGGTGAGCACCGGTGGCGGGGGTACCGTCTTCCCACGGGCGGTGGCGCAGCCGGCCACCGTCCAACTCGGCGGTTCGATGGCGGGGGCCGGACTGCTGGCAGACAATTCCTGGCTGCCGTTGCTCACCGGGGGCCTGCGCTGAGCGGTGCACTGATCGAGGAGTCGGTGATGAGCCAACCTGCGGGTGCTGGACTGCCGCGCGCCATGCTGCTGTGGCTCAGCGTGCTCGCAGCCGGCCTGCTGGTCGTCGCGGGAGTGCTGGCAGCCCTGCGGCTGACCCAGCACCGCAACGGTGCCAGCGGCCTGAGCTCGTCGGAGCAGGCGGCCGTCAACGCCGCGCGGCAGGAGACGATCAATCTGCAGACCTACCGCCGCGCGAGCTTCGACGCGGACTTCGCCACCGCGCTGGCAGGCCTGACGCCGGCCAAGGCCACCCAGTGGCAGGCCAACAAGGCGACGCTGAAGAGCAAGCTCACCCAGCTCAAGCAGGACGCCGGCGCCACGGTCTCCGGCGCCGGCCTGGTCAGCTTCGACGGCAAGTCAGCCGTGGTGATGGTGGCCTCGGACACCCTGCGGGTGGACGCCGCGGGCAAGTCCAGCACCGCCGCTCAGAACAGATCCCAGGTGACCATGAGGCTGATCAACGGGAAGTGGCTGATGGACGACCTGCAGTCGGTGTCGGTGTCATGACCGAGCGGCCCGGCCAGGACACGGCCACCGACGACCTCTCCGACTCCGGCGATGCTGCCGCCGACGCTGCCGACCGGCCCGCCCGTGCCGACCGGCCCACCCGTGCCGACCAGACCGCCCGTGCCGACCAGCCCGCCAGTGCCGTCATCGAGGGCGGGGCGGCGCCGATGCCGGGCCGGCCAGCCGCCCGGCCCTCACCGACCTCGCGGGCCCGCCGCACCGCGGCCGCCGCGCCGGACGGGCTCCGCCGGCCCTCGCCGCGCCCCGGGCCGGCCGCCGCGCCCGCACCGGCCGGCACTCCAACGGCCGGCAGTGCAACGGCGGGGCCGGTCACCGCGAGCCCGCCAGAGGCGCCCACAGCTCCCATCGACGGCACCGGCAAGGCCGGCGAGGGTACCGCCGAGAAGGCCGCCGACCACACCGCCGATGGACCCGACGGTCTGGACGGGCGGCCGGCGGACCTGGTCAGCCTTGAGCCGTCGGCGGCCGGGGCCGGTCGGTTGGTGCCGGCCTGGCTGGTCGCGGCGCTGGCAGTCGTGGTGCTGGCGCTGGCGGGCCTGGACGGCTGGCTGCTGACCTCCCAGCCGGGCTCGGGCTCACGAGCCGAGCGCGAGCAGGCCCTGTCCACCGCCAAGTCGGCGGTGCCCCTGATCCTGTCCTACAACTACCAGCGCTTCGACGCCGATGTCGCCGCGGCCAAGGCCCGGCTGACCGGCCGCGCCGTCGATGACTACCTGAAGGCCATGACGAAGACGATCAAGCCGACGGCGACCAAGGTCCACGCGGTGGTACAGGCCCAGACCGACGGCGCCGGCGTGGAAGCGGTGTCGGGCAACGGCAGCCAGGTCACGGTGGTGGTCTTCGGTGAGCAGAAGGTAACCAACACCTCGCTCACGGCACCCCGGATCGACCTGTTCCGGGTCCGGGTGACCCTCGACCGGGTCCAGGGGCAGTGGCTGGTGTCCAAGTTCGACCAGATCTAGCCCGCGCCTGGGCGGTCTGACCGGCGCCGGCGCGCGGCGGTTACTCACGGTGCTTGACGTGCGGCTTCTGGCGGGGCACCCTGTCTGTGCACTGCATGAAAGCCCGCAGGGCCATTGACTACATGAACAACCGGCTGGAATCCTTGCCGCAAAGGGCGCTCGGGCTGCTCGTTCCCGACCGCAGCAGTGCCACCTAAAAAGGTGGCCTGGACAGCTGTGCCGTTCTCGGCTAGACTGCTAATTTGCGCTGCCCTCAAACAACCGTTGGCCCGTACAGGGTCTACTTCCTGCTGTCTGAGACGGAACGGAAAAGCACTGGTATCACCCGGGCGGGCGCACAGATCAGAAGCTGCACTACTGCGGTAGCACCCAGGAGCGCAGCGGTGGACCAAGTCCTCGGAAGGACGCATCTTGGCAGTCTCTCGCCCCGGTAAGTCCGAATCAGAAGGCATGATCGGGGGAATCCCCGGATCCCCCGTTCGTACCTCATTCGCCAAGATCAGGGAACCGCTCGAGGTTCCCAATCTGCTGGCTCTGCAAACGGAATCCTTCGACTGGCTGATCGGCAACGCCGCCTGGAAAGAGCGGCAGGCTCGCGAGGCGAGCTCCTCAGGCCTCGTCGCACTGTCCGGACTCGAAGAAATTCTCGGTGAGATCTCACCGATCGAAGACTTCTCCGGCTCCATGTCGCTGTCCTTCTCCTCGCCCCGGTTCGAGGACGTCAAGGCCTCCATCGAGGAGTGCAAGGACAAGGACATGACCTACGCCGCCCCGCTGTTCGTCACCGCGGAGTTCACCAACAACACCACCGGCGAGATCAAGAGCCAGACGGTGTTCATGGGCGACTTCCCGATGATGACCCGCAAGGGCACCTTCGTCATCAACGGCACCGAGCGGGTCGTCGTCTCTCAGCTGGTCCGCTCGCCGGGCATCTATTTCGACCGCAATTTGGACAAGACCTCCGATGTGGACGTCTTCTCGGTCAAGGTCATCCCCAGCCGGGGTGCCTGGCTTGAGTTCGACATCGACAAGCGGGCCACCGTCGGCGTCCGGATCGACCGCAAGCGCCGGCAGCCGGTCACCGTGCTGCTCAAGGCCCTCGGCTGGAGCTCGGACCGGATCCGCGAGCACTTCGCGTGGTCGGAGACGCTGCTGGCCACCCTGGAGAAGGACCACATCCCCGGCCAGGACGAGGCGCTGCTCGACATCTACCGCAAGCTGCGGCCGGGCGAGCCCCCGACCAAGGAGTCGGCGCAGGCGCTGCTGGAGAACCTGTTCTTCAACCCCAAGCGTTACGACCTGGCCAAGGTGGGCCGCTACAAGGCCAACAAGAAGCTCGAGGTCAGCACCGACATCAACCACGGCAACCTGACCGAAGAAGACATCGTCAAGACCATCGAGTACCTGGTCCGGCTGCACGCCGGCGAGGACGGCTACGAGGTCGATGACATCGATCACTTCGGCAACCGCCGGCTGCGCACCGTCGGCGAGCTGATCCAGAACCAGATCCGGGTCGGGCTGTCCCGGATGGAGCGGGTGGTCCGCGAGCGGATGACCACCCAGGACGTCGAGGCGATCACGCCGCAGACCCTGATCAACATCCGCCCGGTGGTGGCCTCGATCAAGGAGTTCTTCGGAACCTCGCAGCTGTCGCAGTTCATGGACCAGACCAACCCGCTGGCCGGCCTGACCCACAAGCGCCGGCTGTCCGCCCTGGGCCCCGGGGGTCTGTCCCGCGACCGGGCCGGCATGGAGGTCCGCGACGTCCACCCGTCGCACTACGGCCGGATGTGCCCGATCGAGACCCCTGAGGGCCCGAACATCGGCCTGATCGGCTCGCTGGCCTCCTACGGACGGGTGAACGCCTTCGGCTTCGTCGAGACGCCGTACCGCAAGGTCGAGAACGGCACCGTCACCGACCAGATCGCCTACCTCACCGCGGACGAGGAGGACCGGGTCACCATCGCCCAGGCCAACGCGCTGGTCAATGCCCAGGGCCAGTTCACCGAGGGCAAGGTGCTGTGCCGCAAGAAGGGTGGCGAGGTCGAGCTGCTCGAGCCCGACGAGGTCGACTACATGGACGTCTCGCCGCGCCAGATGGTGTCGGTGGCGACCGCGATGATCCCGTTCCTGGAGCACGACGACGCCAACCGGGCACTGATGGGCGCCAACATGCAGCGCCAGGCGGTTCCGCTGCTGCGCTCGGAGGCGCCGCTGGTCGGTACCGGCATGGAGCTGCGTGCCGCGGTGGACGCGGCTGACGTCGTGGTGGCCGACAAGGCCGGTGTGGTCGAGGAGCTCTCCGCCGACTACATCACCGTGATGGCCGACGACGGCACCCGCAACACCTACCGGCTGTCGAAGTTCGCCAGGTCCAACCAGGGCACCAGCTTCAACCAGAAGCCGATCGTCAAGGAAGGTGACCGCGTCGAGGTGGGCCAGGTGGTGGCCGACGGCCCGTCCACCGACAACGGCGAGATGGCGCTCGGCAAGAACCTGCTGGTGGCGTTCATGCCCTGGGAGGGTCACAACTACGAGGACGCGATCATCCTCAACCAGCGGATCGTGCAGGACGACGTCCTCACCTCGATCCACATCGAGGAGCACGAGGTCGACGCCCGCGACACCAAGCTCGGTGCCGAAGAGATCACCCGGGACATCCCCAACGTCTCCGACGAGGTGCTGGCCGACCTCGACGAGCGCGGCATCATCCGGATCGGTGCCGACGTGGTGACCGGCGACGTGCTGGTCGGCAAGGTCACTCCCAAGGGTGAGACCGAGCTGACCCCGGAGGAGCGACTGCTCCGCGCCATCTTCGGTGAGAAGGCGCGCGAGGTCCGCGACACCTCGATGAAGGTCCCGCACGGCGAGGCCGGCAAGGTCATCGGCGTCCGGGTGTTCTCCCGCGAGGACGGCGACGAGCTGCCGCCGGGCGTCAACGAGCTGGTCCGGGTCTACATCGCCCAGAAGCGCAAGATCCAGGACGGTGACAAGCTGGCCGGCCGGCACGGGAACAAGGGCGTCATCGCCAAGATCCTGCCGCCGGAGGACATGCCGTTCCTCAAGGACGGGACGCCGGTCGACATCGTGCTCAACCCGCTGGGCGTGCCCGGCCGGATGAACATCGGCCAGGTCCTGGAGACCCACCTCGGTTGGGTCGCCAAGACCGGCTGGCAGGTCGAGGGCGACCCCGAGTGGGCGGCCCGGCTGCCCGAGCCCGCCCGGGTGGGTACCCCTGGCAGCAACGTGGCGACGCCGGTGTTCGACGGCGCCCGTGAGGAGGAGATCACCGGCCTGCTCGATTCGACGCTGCGGACCCGCGACGGCGATCAGCTCATCGGCCGGACCGGCAAGGCGCAGCTGATCGACGGCCGCTCCGGCGAGCCGTTCCCGGAGCCGATCTCGGTGGGCTACGTCTACATCCTGAAGCTGCTGCACCTGGTCGACGACAAGATCCACGCCCGCTCGACCGGCCCGTACTCGATGATCACCCAGCAGCCGCTGGGCGGTAAGGCGCAGTTCGGTGGCCAGCGCTTCGGTGAGATGGAGTGCTGGGCGATGCAGGCCTACGGCGCCGCCTACGCGCTGCAGGAGCTGCTCACCATCAAGTCCGACGACATCCTCGGCCGGGTGAAGGTGTACGAGGCGATCGTCAAGGGCGAGAACATCCCGGAGCCGGGAATTCCCGAGTCGTTCAAGGTGCTGCTGAAGGAACTGCAGTCGCTGTGCCTGAACGTCGAGGTGCTCTCCAGTGACGGGGTCGCCGTCGAGATGCGCGACACCGACGACGACGTCTTCCGGGCCGCCGAAGAACTCGGCATCGACCTGTCCCGGCGCGAGCCGTCCTCTGTGGAAGAGGTCTAGGTCTTGATCACGTCAGAGTCGGTCTAGTCCGGCAAGCACAACTCAACCCACTCATTTCTTTTGGGGTCCCCGGGAAGTGTTCCAGCGCTAGCGAGAACACTTTCCGGGGTGAATAGAAGGTAGGAACCTTGCTCGACGTCAACGTTTTCGACGAGCTGCGTATCGGCCTGGCCACCGCTGACGACATCCGTCAGTGGTCACACGGCGAGGTCAAGAAGCCTGAAACCATCAACTACCGGACTCTCAAGCCTGAGAAGGACGGTCTGTTCTGCGAGAAGATCTTCGGCCCCACCCGGGACTGGGAGTGCTACTGCGGCAAGTACAAGCGCGTGCGCTTCAAGGGCATCATCTGCGAGCGCTGCGGTGTCGAGGTCACCCGTGCCAAGGTGCGCCGCGAGCGGATGGGCCACATCGAGCTCGCCGCGCCGGTCACCCACATCTGGTACTTCAAGGGCGTGCCGTCCCGGCTGGGCTACCTGCTCGACCTGGCCCCCAAGGACCTCGAGAAGATCATCTACTTCGCCGCCTACCTGATCACCAAGGTCGACACCGAGACCCGGCATCGTGACCTGCCGACCCTCGAGGCCGAGATCAGCGCGGAGAAGTCCACCCTGGAGAAGCGCCGGGATGCCGACATCGACGCCCGGGCCAAGAAGCTCGAAGCCGACCTGGCCGAGCTGGAGGCCGAGGGCGCCAAGAGCGACGTCCGGCGCAAGGTCCGCGAGGGTGGCGAGCGCGAGATGCGCCAGCTGCGCGACCGCGCCCAGCGTGAGATCGACCGCCTCGACGAGGTGATGGACACCTTCCGCAAGCTCGACGTCAAGCAGCTGATCTCCGACGAGATGCTCTACCGCGAACTGCGCGACCGGTTCGGCGAGTACTTCGAGGGCGGCATGGGCGCTGAGTCCCTGCAGACCCTGATCGCCGGCTTCGACCTCGAGGCCGAGGCCGAGTCGCTGCGCGAGACGATCCGCTCGGGCAAGGGCCAGAAGAAGATCCGGGCGCTCAAGCGGCTGCGGGTGGTGGCCTCCTTCCTCAACACCACCAACTCCCCGCAGGGCATGGTGCTCGACTGCGTTCCGGTGATCCCGCCGGACCTGCGCCCGATGGTCCAGCTCGACGGTGGCCGGTTCGCCACGTCCGACCTCAACGACCTGTACCGCCGGGTGATCAACCGCAACAACCGGCTCAAGCGACTGATCGACCTCGGCGCGCCCGAGATCATCGTCAACAACGAGAAGCGGATGCTGCAGGAGTCTGTCGACGCGCTGTTCGACAACGGCCGCCGCGGACGCCCGGTCACCGGGCCCGGCAACCGGCCGCTGAAGTCGCTGTCGGACCTGCTCAAGGGCAAGCAGGGCCGGTTCCGGCAGAACCTGCTCGGCAAGCGCGTCGACTACTCCGGCCGTTCGGTCATCGTGGTCGGTCCGCAGCTCAAGCTGCACCAGTGCGGCCTGCCCAAGCAGATGGCGCTGGAGCTGTTCAAGCCCTTCGTGATGAAGCGGCTGGTGGACCTCAGCCACGCCCAGAACATCAAGTCCGCCAAGCGAATGGTGGAGCGGGCCCGTCCGGTCGTCTGGGACGTGCTGGAAGAGGTCATCCGCGAGCACCCGGTGCTGCTCAACCGGGCGCCGACCCTGCACCGCCTCGGCATCCAGGCCTTCGAGCCACAGCTGGTCGAGGGCAAGGCCATCCAGATCCATCCGCTGGTCTGCACCGCGTTCAACGCCGACTTCGACGGTGACCAGATGGCGGTGCACCTGCCGCTGTCGGCCGAAGCCCAGGCCGAGGCCCGGGTGCTGATGCTGTCGACGAACAACATCCTCAAGCCCGCCGACGGCCGTCCGGTGACCATGCCGACCCAGGACATGATCCTGGGCCTGTACCACCTGACCACCATCCGGCCCAACCAGGAGGGCGCCGGCCGGGCGTACTCCTCACCGGCCGAGGGCGTGATGGCCCGCGACGCCAAGGCACTGGGCCTGCAGGCGCCGGTCAAGATCCGGCTGCAGGGCATCACCAGTGTCGACAACGGCAGCGCCGAGCCGTGGGTGGCACCGGAGGACTGGCAGCCGGGCGAGCCGCTGCTGGTGGAGACCACCCTGGGGCGGACCCTCTTCAACGACACGCTGCCGGCGGACTACCGGTTCGTGAACTACGAGGTCACCAAGAAGGAACTGGGCCAGATCGTCAACGACCTGGCCGAGCGGTACCCCAAGGTTGCGGTCGCGCACGCACTGGACAACCTCAAGGCCGCCGGTTTCCACTGGGCGACCCGATCCGGCATCACCATCGCGATCGACGACGTGGTCACCCCGCCGAAGAAGGCGGAGATCCTGGAGCGGTACGAGAAGGACGCCGAGAAGATCGAGAAGCAGTACCGGCGTGGTGTCATCACCGTCGACGAGCGCCGTCAGGAGCTGGTCGAGGTCTGGACCAAGGCGACCGGCGAGGTCTCCAAGGAGATGGAAGCCAACTTCCCCAAGACCAACCCGGTGTACATCATGGTCAACTCCGGTGCTCGCGGAAACATGATGCAGATGCGTCAGATCGCGGCCATGCGTGGTCTGGTGGCCAACCCCAAGGGTGAGATCATCCCGCGTCCGATCAAGGCCAACTTCCGTGAGGGCCTGTCGGTGCTGGAGTACTTCATCTCCACCCACGGTGCCCGCAAGGGTCTGGCCGACACCGCGCTGCGGACCGCCGACTCCGGCTACCTGACCCGTCGCCTGGTCGACGTCTCGCAGGACGTCATCATCCGTGAGGACGACTGCGGCACCGAGCGTGGCGTCAAGCTCGCCATCGCGGCCAGCGGCGCCGACGGCCGGCTGGTCAGGGACAGCCACGTCGAGACCAGCGTCTACGCCCGGGTACTGGCCGAGGACGTCGAGGTGGACGGCGTCGTCGTCGCCGCCGCGGGTTCGGACCTCGGTGACGTGCTGATCGAGGAGCTGGTGACCCGCGGCGTGTCCGAGGTCCGGGTGCGCAGCGTGCTGACGTGCGAGTCGGCACTGGGAACCTGCGCCAGCTGCTACGGCCGTTCGCTGGCCACCGGCAAGCTGGTGGACGTCGGCGAGGCGGTCGGCATCATCGCCGCCCAGTCGATCGGTGAGCCGGGTACCCAGCTGACCATGCGTACCTTCCACACCGGTGGCATCGCCGGCGACGACATCACCCACGGCCTGCCCCGGGTCGCCGAGCTGTTCGAGGCCCGGGTGCCCAAGGGTGTCGCGCCGATCAGCGAGGCAACCGGCCGGGTCCGCCTGGACGAGGTCGAAGGCACCGGCAAGGGTTCCGGTCGCAAGATCGTCGTCACTCCCGACGACGGCACCGACGAGATCGAGTACCCGATCCTGCGCCGTGCCCGGCTGCTGGTCGGTGACGGCGACCGGGTCGAGGTGGGCCAGCAGCTGGTCGCCGGTGCGGTGAACCCGCACGACGTGCTGCGGATCATGGGCCCGCGTGAGGTGCAGCTGCACCTGGTGCGCGAGGTCCAGGAGGTCTATCGCAGCCAGGGTGTGGCCATCCACGACAAGCACATCGAGGTGATCATCCGGCAGATGCTCAAGCGCATCACGGTGATCGACTCCGGTGCCACCGAGTTCCTGCCGGGTTCGCTGGTCGAGCGGGCCAAGTTCGAGGCCGAGAACCGGCGAGTGGTTGCCGAAGGCGGCGAGCCGGCTGCGGGGCGTCCGGTCCTGATGGGAATCACCAAGGCCTCGCTGGCCACCGAGTCGTGGTTGTCGGCGGCCTCCTTCCAGGAGACCACCCGGGTGCTCACCGACGCGGCGATCTCGGCGAAGAGCGACTCGCTGGTGGGCCTGAAGGAGAACGTGATCATCGGCAAGCTGATCCCGGCGGGTACCGGCATCGCCAAGTACCGCAACGTCGAGGTCAACCCGACCGAGGAGGCCCGCGCCGCGGCGTTCTCGATGGCCGGCTACGACGAGAGCGACTACTACGGCTTCGGCCAGGGCGGCGGCCAGGCCGTTGCACTCGATGACTTCGGGTACAACGACTTCCGCTGACCCCAGCATCGACCGCGGGCCGGTACCCCTAGACGGGGGTTACCGGCCCGCGGCCGTGTGGTACCGAGATCACGTGCCGCGCGATCAGGGCGTGACCGAGCGAGCCACAACAGCTGAGCCACGACAGCAAAAAGGGCCGCACCCATCGGGGTGCGGCCCTTTTTCGAGGGCTCAGACCTTAGATCGGGCGGACGTTCTCCGCCTGCGGGCCCTTCTGGCCCTGGGTGGTCTCGAACTCGACGCGCTGGTTCTCGTCCAGGCTCCGGTAGCCATCAGTGGCGATCGCCGAGTAGTGAACGAACACGTCGGGGAGGTTGTCGCCGTCCGGAGCGATGAAGCCGAAGCCCTTTTCGCTGTTGAACCATTTGACGGTTCCCTGTGCCATGTGTCTTTCTCCTTGCTGAATGCGGTTCGAAGGCCACACCGCGTGGCCTCCGGGTTGTCGTCTTGTATTACCCCGCCGTCAGCTGAGAAGACAAAACGCCCGCTGCGAGTACCCGCGGGCGTTCGAAGAAACGATCGTGGAAAACTGCAACTGCAACCACCGAAACCGTAGCACGAATGAGCTAGGCCCGTGTGCACGTCCCCCACAGCGGTGGACGGGGGCAGCGCGGGGCGGTTTCGCTCCGTGCGGCACCGGTTACGGAACGACCTGGATCTTGCGACCCACGCCGGCCGCGAACCGCTCCAGAGCGAGCCCGTAGTCGGCCAGCGGCAGCCGGTCGGAGATGAACACGGCCGGATCGATGACCCCGTCGGCGAACAGTGCGGCCGCCCGTTCATAGGAGTGCAGCACCGCCATCGAGCCGGTGATGGTGATCTCCTGGTTGTAGATCTTGTAGGGCTCGATGGTGGCCCGGGCGGCGTAGTCCGACACCCCGAACTGCAGGAAGGTGCCACCCTTGCCGACCCGTTCCAGGCCGTCCTGGATCGCCTTGGCGTTGCCGGTGGCATCGACGACCAGATCCCAGCCGCGCGGCCGGTCGAACTCGTCCGCCGCGGCGGCGGCACCCGAGACGCCCAGCAGCCGGGCGGTCTCCAGGCGCTCGGGGTTCAGATCGACCATGTCCACCGAGGCGGCACCCACTCGTTTGGCCAGCTGCAGCATCATCAGCCCCATCGTTCCGGAGCCGTAGATCAGGACGGTGTTGGCCAACTGGGACTTCAGCACGTCATAGCCGCGCACCGCACACGACAGCGGCTCGATCAGCGCCGCGTCGGCGAGGTCGACGGAATCGGGCAACGGGACGCAGTTGGCCATCGGCGCCACGGCGTACTCGGCGGCGCCGCCCGGGTGCGACACCCCGATCGCGCCCCAGTTCTCGCAGAGGTTGTTCCTGCCGCGCCGGCAGTAGTAGCACTCGAAGCAGTACAGCGACGGGTCGACCGCGACCCGGTCACCGACCTTCAGCCCGGTGACCTCTGGGCCGGTCGCGGCGATGGTCCCGGCGAACTCGTGACCCGGCACGATCGGCAGCGTCGGTGCGAACTCGCCCTGCAGGATGTGCAGGTCGGTGCCACAGATGCCGCAGCCGGCGACCTCGACCACCACCTGCCGGGGGCCGGGGGTGGGGTCGGGAACCTCGGTGACCTCGGACGTTCCGACACCGGTGATGACGGCGGCCTTCATCTGGTAGCCCTTCTGAAGTAGCGACGAGCTGGGTCGACGAGCGGGGGTCGACGAGCTGCGGTGCCTACTTGACCGCGCCCAGCGACAGGCCCTGGACGAGCTTGTCCTGAGCGGCGAAGCCGGCCACCAGCACCGGCAGCGAGATGATGGTGGCCGCGGCGCAGACCTTGGCCAGGAACAGCCCCTGGCTGGTGATGAATCCGGTCAGGAACACCGGGGAGGTCTGTGCCACCACCGCTGTCAGCACCTTGGAGAACAGCAGCTCGTTCCAGCTGAAGATGAAACAGATCAGCGAGGTGGCCGCGATCCCGGGCATCGCCACCGGCGCGATGATCTTGGTCATGATGGTGGGCAGCCGGGCGCCGTCGATCGCGGCCGCCTCCAGCATGGCGACCGGGACCTCGGCCAGGAACGAGCGCATCATCCAGACCGCGATGGGCAGGTTCATGCTGGCGTAGATGATCACCAGCAACCAGACGTTGTCGAGGATGTGGGCGTTCTTGGCGATCAGGTAGATCGGCAGCAGGCCCGCGACCGCCGGCATCATCTTGGTGGACAGGAAGAAGAACATCACGTCCGTCCACTTCTTGACCGGCCGGATCGACAGCGCGTAGGCCGCCGGGATGGCCAGCAGCAGCACCAGCACGGTCGAGCAGATGCTCGCGATCGCCGAGTTGGCCAGCGAGGGCCACGGGCTCTGGCCGCCGCCGAAGAAGTCCCGGTAGCCGGTGAGGGTCAGCGGTGCCGTGAACTTCGGCGGGTTGCTGGCGGCGTCGGACTCGTTGTGGAAGGACAGGAACACCATCCACAGCGCCGGGGAGACGAACAGCAGACCGACGATCCAGGCGATCAGGCCCAGCGGACCGCGCTTCCTGGCCTTCTTGTTCAGTGGCGGCGCGGTGGCCGCGCTGCTCGGGCTCCGGCGCGGCGGAGCGCTGACGGCTTGGGTACTCATCGGGCTTCCTCCTGGAACAGCGACGACACCACGCGCAGCGCGAAGGTCGCGATGATGATCGAGCCGATCACCACCAGAACACCGGCCGCCGACGCCTGGCCGTAGTCGTGGGCGGTGAAGAAGATGTTGTAGATGCTGTACGGCAGGTTGGCTGTTCCCTGACCGCCCGAGGTGATGGTGAAGACCGCATCGAAGTTCTGGACGACGTAGATGGAACCGAGCAGGCCACCGAGTTCCAGGTACTGGCGCAGGTGCGGCAGGGTCAGGTACTTGAACTGTTGCCAGGACGTGGCTCCGTCCATGTTGGCCGCCTCGATGGCGTCAGCCGGGCGGCTCTGCAGCCCGGCCAGCAGGATCAGCATCATGAACGGCGTCCACTGCCAGATCAGTGACATCTCCACCGACAGCCTCGGGTGCTCGGTGACCCAGTCCGGCTGCGGCGGGTTGTCAGAGCCGAAGATCTTCCAGATCACCGTCAGCATGCCGTTGAAGATGCCGTAGACGGGGTTGAGCAAGGCGTGCTTCCACAGCAGCGCCGCGGCGATCGGCACCACCAGGAACGGCGCGATGAGCATGGTCCGGACGGCGCCGCGGCCGCGGAACGGCCGGTCCAGCAGCAGGGCCAGCAACAGTCCCAGGAACAGGCTCACCAGCACGACCGTGACGGTCAGGATCACCGTGAACAGGATCGAGGTCCGGAAGTCCGGGTCGCTGAGCACGGTGGCGTAGTTGGAGAAGCCGGTGAAGCTCTTGCCGAGGTCCGGCCGCAGTGCGTTCCACTGGATGAACGAGATCACCAGCGTGGCCACGAACGGGAGCTGGGTGATGATGAACATGAAGATCAGCGCCGGCATCAGGGGCGCCCGGCGGGCCCAGGCGGCAGCGTTGCGGGCCCCGCCGGGCGCCGGGGTGTCCACCGCCGCGGCGGTGGCTGGAGGTGTGTCGAGGGCGGTCATCACT
>NZ_DASVQG010000309.1:0-3271 GCF_036389215.1 Jatrophihabitans sp. | reverse complement strand
CTGATCTCGTTGCACGGGCGGGGCGGCAGTCATCGGGACTCGTTCGCCGGCAGCCTGCACCTGCACCGGTTCCTGGCCGACGCGGTGGCCCACGGCAGCGCGCCGTTCGCCATCGCCTCGGTGGACGGCGGTGACCACGAGTACTGGCACCCGCGGCGCGACACCGACCCGGCCGGCATGGTGATCGATGAGTTTCTCCCGCTGCTGGGCCGGCGCGGGCTGGACACCACCCGGATCGGGCTGCTCGGCTGGTCGATGGGCGGCTACGGCGCGCTGTACCTGGCGGGCGCGCTGGGTGCGCAGCGGACCGCGGTGGCGATCGCCGAGAGCCCCGCGGTGTGGCACCGGGCCGGCGACAGCGCCGCCGGAGCGTTCGACGACGCCGAGGACTTCGACGAGCACGCGATCTTCGGACGGACCAGCCTGCTCGACGGCATCCCGGTGCGGCTGGACTGCGGCGCCGCGGACGGGTTCGCCCCCGTCACCCGCGACCTGCGGGCGGCGCTGTCGCCCACTCCCGCGGGTGGCATCGAGCCGGGCGGCCACGATGCCGGCTACTGGCGCAGCCAGGCGGCGGCACAGCTGCGGTTCGCCGCCACCCACCTCGCCCGCCGGTGAGCTGGTTGGCGCCCACCAGCCGCGGGCAGGCGGAGGGCCTCTGGCACTGTGGTGGGCGTGCCCGCCGACCCGCTGTTCGAGCAACTGCTCCTGGAGGCGGAGGCGGCCCCGGTGGACGGCTGGGACTTCTCGTGGTTCGACGGCCGGGCCAGCGAGCAGCGGCCGTCCTGGGGCTACGCCCGGGTGATGGGCGAGCGGATGGCGGCCGCCGATGCCGCGCTCGACCTGCAGACCGGCGGCGGTGAGGTGCTGGCCGGCATCCCGCAGCCGCCGGCCCTGCTGTGCGCGACCGAGTCCTGGCCGCCGAATCTCCGGATCGCCCGCCGCAACCTGGAGCCGTTGCACGGCTTCGTCGTCCAAGCCGCCGACTCCCAGCCGCTGCCGTTCCGTTCCGGGACGTTCGACCTGGTGGTCAGCCGGCACCCGACCGTGGTGCTGTGGCACGAGATCGCCCGGGTGCTGCGGCCCGGTGGCCGCTACCTGTCCCAGCAGATCGGCATCGGCTCCAACCGCGAGCTGTACGAGTTCCTGATGGGACCGCAGCGGCATCCCCCGGGCGACGGGAGCGAGCGGGCGGTGCGGGAACTGACCGCGGCGGGCCTGGTGGCCGAGGACGTCCGGCACGAGTCGCTGGAGGTGCGCTTCGACGACATCGCCGCCGTGGTGGTGTTCCTGCGCAAGGTGATCTGGACGGTTCCGGACTTCTCGGTGCGGCGTTACCGGGCCCGGCTCGCCGACCTGCATGAGCAGATCCAGCGAGCCGGGCCGTTCATGTCCCATTCCCAGCGAGTGCTGGTCGAGGCCGTCAAGCCGGCTCGGCAGTAGCCGCGGACCCGCTCAGCAGCTCACCGGCGGCAGCGTGCTCAGCGCCACCATGCTCAGCCCGGCGGCGTCTGACTTGGTCGCGCCGGTGCCGAATACCACGCTGGCCCCTACCACCGCCTGCAGCTCGACGCCTGCCGGTAGCGCCACGGCCCGGCTGGTCCGCAGATCCACCAGGGCGTTCTGCCCCGCGGCTGGATCGGCATCGTCGAGCACGACCTGGACGAACGGGTGGATAGCCGGCGCGATGCCGGGGCTTTGCCGCACCAGCCCTTCGGAGTTCGTTCCGTCGCCACCCACGAGCAGGTCCTCATAACCGACCGACCCGTTCTCGTGGCGCAACCACGACAGCTTGCTGGCGCCGTCGTAACCGAAATTGGTGCCGTGCGACATGGCGGTCAGCTGGGTCTTGGTCAGCGGTCGGCCGGCGCCGTTGCGGATCACCGTAGGTTCGAACAGGGCGCCGTCAGGGTGACCCCCTCCGTAGGAGATGGCCAGGCCGCTGCCGTAGGAGATCAGTGCGGTGGCATTGGCGGCCGGTACCGACCCGGCGCTGCCGCCCCGGGCGAGATCCCAGGAGTGCAGGGTGGTGGTGGCGGGCTTGTTGAAGGTGCCCGCCAACCAGTAGACCTTGCCCGCCGCGATCACCGGCGCGCCGCTGAACGCCTCGCCGTGCAGGTACTGCTCTTCGGATGCTTCGGCCAGCGTGGTGATTCTGCCGGTGCTCCGGTCGTAGAGCATCACCGTGTAGGTGTAGCCGAGGCTCTGCGGATGTGACACGGAGAAGGCGATCCAGTCAGCCGTGATGGCGCCGGTCGGGTCGGCGACCGGAATATCGCTGCTCCTCGCCGGCGTGTAGAGCGTGCGGCCCGTCGCGCCGTGGAACAACGCGAGTTCGACGTCGGAGTAGATCGACGAGGTGCCGGCCGGTGGCTCGTTGCCCTGCACGACCAGGTAGTCGCCGGTCTCGCCGTTGGCGCTCACCACGGTGTTGAGCCTGCGATCCACCGGAACGGTCCCGCCTGCGATCGCTCGCCGCCAGCTCGACGGCGCCTGGCAGGCCTTCTCGTCCAGCGGGCCGGTGGGCGAGGCAGTCGGCGTGCTCAGCGGGTGGCTGCCGGTGCTCACCGGGTGGCTGCCGGTGCTCAGCGGCGGCGCCGGTTGGTGCCGGTTCGACTGGATGCCCAGGATGGTTGCGGCGATCGCGACGAACACCGCCGCCGCGGCGGCCAGCACCCCGAGGTTCTGCCGGTGCGTGCCGAGCCTGACCTGCTTGACGCCGGGCGGCGCCTTGCGGGTGCCTGCGCCGGAATCCGAGCCGAAGTCGACGGGCCGGGCCCGGGTGACGGTTGCCGCGCGCTGCTGGAACAGTTCGGTCAGCCGGTGTTCGAGGTCATCGCGGTGTTCGAACTCATCGCCGTGCGGCGTGGTCATCGGTTCGTCCCATCGTGGAAGGGGCTGTCGGAGGGGCTCAGGAGCTGGATGTCGTCCGAGGTCCGCAGGTCGGCCAGCGCCCGGGAGGCCAGGCTGCGCACCGTCCCGCGCCGGCAGCCGAGCGTGCCGGCGATCTCGCCGTCGCTGTAGCCGAGGTAGTAGCGCATCACCAGCACGACGCGTTGCCGGTGCGGCAGGCCGGCGAGCATCGACCACAAGTCGTCAGGGTCCGGCTCGTCGGTGACCGGCCGGTCCAGGTCGGTGGCGGTGAGCACCTCGGTGCTGGACCGGCGGCGGTTGAAGCTGATGTTGGCGTTGACGATCGCCCGCCGGGCGTAGGCCACCGGCTGCTCGATCGCCAGCCGGGCGCCGAAACGCCGGTGCATGGCCAGCAGCA
>NZ_DASVQG010000308.1:0-26958 GCF_036389215.1 Jatrophihabitans sp. | reverse complement strand
AATCCCCCTTCAGTGACAAGGAGCGCCATGCCCAGCACCCTCACGCAGACGATTGCCCGACTGGTCACCCGGGCTTCGTCTGGCGCGATCAGTGAGGAGGTGGCGGCCCGGCCCGATACCAACCTGACGGAGAAGGGGCTGTCCTCGTTGTCCTACCTCAAGCTCATCGACGCGATCGAGATCGAGATGGGCGTCTACATCGACCTCGAGGGCGACATCGCCTTCATGACGTCGGTCGGCGGGATCGCCGAGTACGTCAGCACCCAACGGGCGCTGTGATCGGCTCCGCGGCGATGCGCATCGGGATCATCGGCAGCCGCGGTCGGCTGGGCAGCGCCCTGAGCGCCGCGTGCGACAGCGCCGGGATACCGGTGGTGGCCGAACTCGACCGGGCTGGGCTGGCCGAATCAGCCGTGCCCGGCGCGGTGTTCGACGCCAGCTCGGCCGAGGTGTTCGACCGCACCGTCCAACTCGTGGACAGGTGGCAGGCCCCGTTGGTCTACTGCGTATCGGTCGTGCCACCGGAGCACCGCCGGGTGCTGGACCGGCTTGCCGAGCGGCTGCCGGTGGTACTGGCCACGAACCTCTCACCTGGCCACTGGCTGCAGACCAGGCTGATCAGGCAGCTGGCGACGCTGGTCAAGCAGTGCGATCTCACGGCGAGCGCAGCGGTATACGAACGGCACCCGATGACCAAGCGGGATCGGCCCAGTGCCAGCGCGGTGCGGCTGGCGCAGGCCTGGCAGGAGCACGCCCCGGCTGCCGTCAGCGAGATCGTGAGCCTTCGGCACGGCCCGGCGGTGAGCGGTCACCGGGTACAGGTGGATCTGGCGGGTGAATCCCTGTGCGTCGCTCACGAGGTCAGCAACCTTTCGGCCGCGGCGCAGGGTGGCCTGCTGTTGGCCGCACGCGCACAGGCGCTGCCCGCCGGCCTCGTCACCTCTGACGAGGTCTTCGACGAGATCTTCGGAGGTCTAGCACCATGACGGTGACGCTGCTCGGACAGAGCCCGACGCTGTCGCCCGCCGAGCACCGGCTGGTCACCCAGTGCGCGATCGGCTCTCGATCGCTGTCCCTGGGCGGGCACGACGACTTCAACCAGGGGCAGATCTCGGCCCGGATGCCCGGCTCGCAGGACTTCTTCATCAAGGCCGCGGTGACCGGGTTCGACGAGTGCTCACCGGGGGACGTGCTGCGCGCCTGCGTCGATCCGGACGCTGAGCGGCATCCGTTGCTGCCACCGGAAGTGGTGCTGCACCAAGCGATCTACGCGGCACGGCCCGACGTCAACTCGATCGTGCACAGCCACGCGCCGAATACCTTGGTGCTGGGAGCGACCGATCTGGAGATCCGGGCGATCTCCCATGATGGGGCGATGTTCCAGGACCGCACGCCGAGATTCACCTTGACCAGCAACACCATCATCGAACTCGAGGTGGCCCGGGCGGTGGCCGGCGCGCTCGGCGCGTCCCCCGCGGCACTGCTGCGCAACCACGGTGGTCTCACCGTGGGCAGGTCCGTCCGGCACGCGGTCGTCTTCGCGCACCTGCTCGAGCGCGCGGCCATGTTGCAATTGCTGGCCGAACGCGTCCCGGGTGGTTACCACTCCTCCGACGACGCCGACATCGCCGCCAAGCGCGAGTTCAACTTCTCGGACCTGTCGCTGCGGTCCTACTGGGACCACTGCGTCAGCCAAGTGCGGCGCCGGTGGCCCGAAGTCACCGAATGGTCGTCGGCGGGCACCAGCCCGCGATGACCCTCACCTCCGCCGCACCGCCGGCGGCACCCGAACTGGCGCGCGGGGGGCTCCGCGAGTTCGTGCGCGATCGCCTGGTACCCGTTGCTGCCGAGTTCGAACGAGCACACCGCTTTCCTCAGCAGCTGCTTCGCGACCTGGCCGATCTGGGCATCCTGCGCCGGGCGTTCGAGCACGACGGGTCCTCGGAGTTCTACTACCGGGCCGTGGAGATCCTCGCCGAGGGCTGGGTCGCGGTAGCCGAGTCCTTGAACCTCCAGGTCCTCGCCGCCCGGCCGCTGGCCGGTTTCGGCCCCGCCGACTTGCGTGCGGAGCTGCTGCCGGGCATGACCTCGATGCGATTGATCGCCGGCAACTGCATCTCCGAGCCCGAGGCCGGCTCGGACCTGTCCGACCTGAAGACGGTCGCCGTCGAGGACGGTGACGACTTCGTGCTGAGCGGCACCAAGCGGTGGGTCGGGCACGCTCCGGTCGCCGACCTGTTCAACGTCTTCTGCCGCACCGGGGGTACCGGGCTGGGCGGCGTTTCGTGCCTGCTGGTGGATCGTGCGGCCGCCGGGGTGAGCGTTGGCCCGCCGGAATCGAAGATGGGTGTCCAATCGCTGCCCACCGCCGACGTGGTCTTCGACGCGGTCCGGGTCCCCCGCCGCAGGCTGATCGGCCGCAAGAACCGGGGCATGGTGGTCGCCGCCGACCTGTTCGACCACGGCAGGCTCGGACTGGCTGCCTGCGCGATCGGCCTTTCCGAAGCGGCCCTGCGGTATTCGGCCAGTTACGCCAAGCGGCGGGTGCAGTTCGGCCGGCCGGTCATCCAGTTCCAGGGGGTGTCGTTCCTGCTGGCCGACATGGCGACGTCGATCGCCGCCGCCCGGGCGCTGACGCGGGCAGCCGTCCGCGCGGTCGACGCCGCAACCGAGGCGACGCTGCTCGCATCGCAGGCCAAGCTGTTCGCCACGGACACGGCGATGCGAGTCACGACCGACGCCGTCCAGGTCCTGGGCGCGTACGGCTACAGCACCGATCATCCGGTCGAGCGATGGATGCGCGAGGCGAAGCTGTTGCAGATCATCCAGGGCACGAACCAGATCCAGCGCCAGACCATCGCCTCCTATCTGTGAGGCTGAAAGGTATCCCCATGCGACTGCCACAGCGTTTCGGCTGCGTCCGCTCACCGCTGCGGCCTGCCACCGAGGAACTCGGTTGAGCACCCGGTTCAAGGCTGTTCGGATCGTTCAGTCGGGTGGGCCGCTCACGGTGGAGGTGGTGACGCCGCAGCGGCCGGGCCCGGACGAGCTGACGGTGCACCTGCTCTACGCCGGGGTGAACCCGCTGGACGGCTATGTCCGTGCCGCCACGGCGCTCTCCTCGAAGGGCCTGCCGCGCACGCTGGGCGTCGAGGGTGTCGGCGAGGTGGACGGCCAGTGGTACGTGGTGTACGGCGGCGGGCTGGGAATCGACCGGGATGGCACCTGGGCCGAGTACGCGACAGCCTCGCGCGATGCGCTGGTACCAGTGCCGGATGGCCTCGATCTTCGGTTGGCGGCGTGCGCGGGCGTGGTGGGGGCCACCGCCGTCCGGGTCACCCGTGACCTGGGTGAGGTGAGCGCTGAGGACCGGGTACTGGTCCTCGGCGCGGCGGGCGGCACGGGTACCGCGATCACCAGCCTCGCCTCCAACCGGGGCGCCAGCGTGTGGGGGCAGGTGGGCAGCGAGGCCAAGGCCGAAGCTGTACGGCAGGCATCTGCCGTCCCTCTCATCGCCGCCTCGGCCGCGGCGCTACGCGGACAGATCGCCGACCTTGGCATCACCGTGGCCTTCGATCCCCTCGGCGGGGACTACACGGCGGCCCTGGTGGAGGCGCTGTCCCCCGGCGGCAGGCTGATCGGCTATGGCTCCACGGCCGGCTCGCGGGCGTGCTTGTCGATGCGGTCGCTGTGCCGCAAGAACCTCACGCTTTCCGGCTACGGCGGGATGGCCGAGCAACCGAACAAGGTCCGGGCCGCGATCGGCACCGCGCTGGACTACCTGGCCACCGGCCGGATGAGCATCCCGGTCGATCGGGTGCTGCCGCTGGCCGACGCCGACCGCGCCCTTGCTGCCCTCACCAATCGCGAGGTCACCGGAAAGGTGGTGCTCGACACCCGTGGCTGAGCGCGCCCGTGACTGAGTGTCCCTACGCCGCCGCGGCGGGCAGCACGAGGATCGATCCGTCGGCGTGCTTGACGGTCGCCTTGCCGTCGTCTGCCATATGCCCCCTTTGAATCACGGACCAACGATATGCGACCGATCCGTATTGGCGGGGAGTCGCACCACCCGAGCCAAGCATCTCGATAACGCTACTTTCGGGTTCGTCGATGTGGTCGACAACGGAGTCGACATGACGGTGCCGGAGGCATTACGACACCAAACGTCATGGCCGGGTACCGCTAGCGGCCCAATGTGCCGCCGCATGGTCTGACGTACTCTCGCGCCAGGGCGTGGACGCGCACCACGATGAAGGAGCTAAGGCCATGAGTGCCACAGATGGCGAGAAGAGGGGCGACAGGGGCCAGCCCTCTGGTGATGACACTGGCAGTGCCACGGGCGATGACGATCTGGCGCGGCGGCTGGGTGAGCTGGCTCGGTCGTTGGAGGCCGAAGAGGGTATGGATGAAACGTTGCGGCAGATCGTCGTCGCCGCGGTCGGCACGGTGCCGGGTGCTGAGGATGCCAGCATCTCGAAGGTCCTGCGTCGGCGTGAGGTGAGAACGCTGGCGGCAACCGGTGAGTTGCCGCGCGCAGTCGATCACGCGCAGTACGACAGCGGGCAGGGCCCCTGTCTGGACACGCTCTACGAGCAGGACACCGTCCGGCTGTCAGACCTGAACGCTGAGCAGCGGTGGCCGAAGTTCACCGGCCGGGCCCGGGAGCTGGGCGTGGGCAGCATGCTATCGGTGCAGCTATTCGTTGAGGGGGGCGATCTCGGCGCGTTGAATCTGGTCAGCCGAGAGTCCAACGCCTTCGATGACACCTCTGAGCACATCGGGTTGCTGTTCGCCGCGCACGCGGCGGTAGCGATGTCCAGTGAACAGCAGCACCAAGACATGCGTGCAGCGGTCAGCACTCGCGAGGTGATCGGCCAAGCACAGGGCATTTTGATGGAGCGGTTCAGAATCACCGGAGACATGGCGTTCCGGCTGCTCGTGCGAGCCAGCCAAGACACCAATCGCAAGCTGCGCGACATCGCCGAGGAGTTGACCGCCACCGGAGAGTTGGCGGGAACCTGACTCGTCGCAGGTGCCACCGCGAGGTGGCGGGCACTGAGGCCCCGTTGGCTTGAGACCTTCCGGGGGTATGAACACGCCGAGGCGCTATCTTGCAACCTCGATTGAGCCACTCACTGAGGGTGTCGAAGTGGGCCTCTGCTCAGGCTCGGCAGGGCGAGGCGAGTGCGATCGGTTTGCGGAGCAACCGCGAGATCGGGGTAGCCATCGGCATCCTGATGTTCCAGTACGGGGTGACCGAGCAGGCAGCCTTCGATTTGCTGCGGGTCACCTCGCAGCACCAGCACCGCAAGCTGCGCCAGATCGCCGCCGAGGTCGCCTTCAGCGGCGAACTGCCGACCCCGCCGGAACGCGCGAACCACCGCTAGGCCTCTTGGTGCTGCTGCGGACGACCTAGCTGAGGCATCCTCAGCGCGCCGGCCGGGGCAGGCCGATCGGGTTGGGATAAGGAACAACCCCAGCGGCGGCCTCAGCCAGCGGCGCCAGCAGCTGCGCCAGCCGGCTCTGCTCGGCCGGGCCGAGCGCGCTCCAGGGCTGGGCGGCCAGTCGGTCGGTGCGGCTCTCCACGGCCCGGTGCGCGGCCTGTCCCCCGGCGGTGGGCCGGCCGTCGTCGGCCAGCCAGCCGCGTCGCACCAGGGCCCGGGCCGCCGCGTCCCACTCGCTGTCGGTCCAGCCACGGTTGGGTTGCAGTTGTTCGCGGCCGCCGTACAGCGCGTCGCGCAGCACCAGCGCCTGACAGCCGTCCAACTCGGCGTCGACCAGCGCGACGACGTGCCCGTCGCCCCGGTGCTCGCGCAGCACCGTGGCGGCCTGCCACAGCCGGGCGAGCGGGTCGGTGGGGCGGGGCAGGGCGGCATTGGCCGCGCCGAGCACCCGGCCGTCGGTCACCGCTGCCCGGACCGCCGTCTCCAACAGGTCGGCGGTCGCCGCCCACCGTCCCGGCTCGTCGGGCAGGACCGCCCGCAGCACGGCCACCGCGCCGTCGAGGCGAGCGGCGAGAGCCTGTTCCGGTAACGCCCGCTGCCACACGTCGGGCACGGCACGGGCCACCATGGCCGGAGAGAAGGAGAAGAACGCCGCGGTGACCGGTGCGGCCGCCACCGCGCCGAGCGGAGCGGCTCGCCCGGCGAAATAGCCCCGCCAGAAGCCGCGCAGTCCGGCGCTCTCGAAGGCAGCCCGGGCCTGGGTCCCGAAATAGGTGACCGCGTGCAGTGGCTCGTAGAGGTGCCACAGGTGTCGGACGGACTCGGTGGACATGAACTTTGTGGACATAGCGCCGATCCAAGCGCAGCGCCCGCCCGTTCCGCTACGCCAGCAGCGTCAGACACCGCTCGGGACTTTCCACATGCGCGTTGTGGCCGAGACCGGGCAGGGTCACGACCGGCACGCCCCACTGCCCGAGCTGGGAGTCGCTGTTCATCGGGTCGAGCTCGCCGCGCGCCAGGGTGACCGCCGCCGCAGAGCGCGCCACCAGGCCGGCCATGTCCGGCGCTCCGACCCCGAAGGCCCGCGGGTCCAGCGCGAGGCGCCACCGGCCGTCCTCCTGCACCAGCCCGGCCGCCACCGCCGGGTCGTCGGCGGCCAGCAGGCCCGCCAGCCCGGACACTCGCAGGTGCCGCTCGGCCGCCTCGTCGCGCGAGGCGAACCACGTCACCGGCCGCCGGGCCAGCGCCTGTGCCTTGTCGAGCTCCTCATCGGTCCAGGCGACCTTGATCCCCAGCCCGGCGACCGCAGCCACCGGCGTCCCGGCGGCGGCCAGCGCGAGGCCGACCACCCCGCCCAGGGAATGCCCCAGCACGACGGTCCGGCCACCGGGTTCCACGAGGGGGCCCAGCGCCGCGGCCAGACCGTCGAACGTGTACTCCGGCAGCGGTGCCGAGCCACCGTGACCGGGCAGATCAGGGGCCAGCCACCGGCCCGGCCACCGGTCCGCCAGCATCGGTTGCCACCCGGCCCACACGTCGCCGGTCGCGCCGAGTCCGTGCAGCAGAAGCAGCAACGGCTCGCCGTCCCCGCCGCTGAGCACCCGAAGGTCACCGTCCATACCGGGATTCTGTCAGCGCCTCGACGCCGCCGATGCCGCGGTCTCTGAAATGCGCAATCCAGGACCTTGTGGGCGCGGTTGATGTCGTCCACCCTCCCACGAGGAGAGAGGGAGGAAGGGAGAGAGCATGACTGCTGCTACAGCATCGCCGTTGCGCCGCCTGTGGCAGCGCGAGTTGCCGGAGTACCCGACCGGTGCCAGGCGCATCTGGTACCTCGGGATTGTCTTCACCGCGACCGTCGTCGTGTATTACGAGAACTTCATCGGCGGGCCGGTCACCTCGCAGATTCTCGCCAGCTTCCACGTTTCCTTCTTGTACTTCGCCGTCCTCACGGCGGTGGCGAACGCTATCGGAGCCATCGGCTCGCTGGCGTCCGGCATCGCCGACAAGGTGGGCCGCGGCAACATGGCGATCGTCGGCCTGTTCGGCGTCTCCCTGGTGACGCTGCTGTGGTTGCCCAACGTGACGACCGGCGTCCAGTACGGGATCGCCTTTGGCGCTGCCGGGATTTTCGAGGGCGTCATCCTGGTGGTCACGCCCGCGTTGGTGCGTGACTTCAGCCCCCAGGTCGGTCGCGCCCAGGCCATGGCCTTCTGGACGATGGGACCGGTGCTGGGCAGCCTTCTGGGCACCGAGGTCGCCAGCCACACGCTCGACAGCCACCCGGACTGGCAGTTCCAGTTCAAGATTGCGGGCTGGGCCGGCCTGGCCGTCTGCGTGCTGGCCCTGCTGTGCCTGCGCGAGCTCAACGGCGCCGATCGCGACCGGATCGTGGGCGCACTCGATGCCCAGACCGGAGCGGCGCTGAGCAGCCGCGGGCTGTCGCACGAGGAGGCCACCCGCCGCCCGTACCGGCAGATGTTCCGGCTCGACATCGTCGGCCCGGCAGTCGGTATCAGCCTGTTCCTGCTCATGTACTACACCGCCGTCGGCGTCCTTCCGGTGTACTTCCAGACCAACCTCAACTTCTCCGCCAGCCAGTCGAACGCCCTGTTGAACTGGATGTGGGCCACGACGGCAGTGTCCATGCTCGTTTTCGGCGTGCTGTCGGACAAGCTGCGAATCCGCAAGCCGTTCATTCTCGCCGGTGCCCTGGGCAGCGTCGCGGTCGACATCGCGTTCCTGTCGAAGGCCGACTCCGGCTCCCCGACCTTCTTCTCCATCGCGATCCTGCTGGTGCTCACCGGCGCCTGGCTGGGTGCTGCGTGGGTGCCGTGGATGGCTGCCTTCACCGAGACCGTCGAGCATCGCAACCCCGCCCTGTCGGCCACCGGCCTGGCCATCTGGGGATGGATCCTGCGCGTGACGGTCGCCAGCGCTGTCATCACGATCCCGTTGATCGTCTCGGCCGCCACGCCCCTCATCGACAACGGTCCTTCCGTGCGCCAGGCGCAGGCCTACTTCGACAAGAGCAAGCCCCTGCAGCTGCTGCTGGCTGAGGCGCGGGCACACCCCAAGGAGTTCAGCGACCTTGCCGCGTCGCCGGACGACCCGGCGGTGCAGAAGAGCGTGATCGAGACCGTCGGGGCGCCGACGCTCACCACGCTGGCCGGTGACAAGACCGCACAGCGGAATCTCGCCCTGCTCGCCGCGAAGGCGCCCGCCGTCCTCAAGGCGCAGGCGGACGGCCCGGGGCAGTGGCAGACCTGGTTCTGGATCTGCACCGTCGGGGCCCTCGCTCTCTGCCCGCTCTCGGTGCTGCTGAAGGGCCCTTGGCGCCCGCATGCCACCGACGATGCCCACGCCGTGGAACACGCTCTCGAGCTGGCCAACCGCAGCGCCCACCCGGGTGGGCCGGCTCCGCTCCACCTGCCGGAGCGCGCCGTGCCGGCCCAAGCCGCCGTCGGCCCCCAGCCCCAAGCGGGGACCTAGCGTGACCGCAGTCGTTATCTGCAACTGGCGCGACCTGCGGCATCCGGAGGCCGGCGGCAGTGAGCACAGCGTCGAGACCGTCGCGCGGATCCTCGCCGCCGATGGCCACACGGTCACCATCCTGTGTGCGGAGGTCGCCGGCCGCTCGGCGGACGAGACCCGCGACGGTGTGCGCTACCTGCGAGCCGGCGGCAGGTTCGGTGTCTACGGGCGTGCGGCATGGGCACTGTTGTCCGGGCAGGTCCGCCCCGACGTCGTGGTCGACGTGCAGAACGGTCTGCCCTGGCTGTCGCGGCTGGTGACCCGCAAGCCGGTCGTGGTGTTGCTGCACCACGTGCACCGTGAGCAGTGGCCGATCGTCTTCGGCAAGCTGGGTTCGCTCGGCTGGCTGCTCGAGTCACGGGTGGCGCCACGGGTCTATCGCCGATCGCGCTACCTGACGGTAAGCGAGTGCACCCGGGCCGAGCTGGCCGGGCAGGGGATCGACCCCGCCCGGGTGACCGTCGCCTACAACGGCACGCCGGAGCCGGTGCCCTCAGAGGCGGCCCGCTCCGCCACGCCGCGCGTCGTAGTGCTGGGCCGGCTGGTCCCGCACAAGCGGGTCGAGATGGTGATCCGCGCGGCGGCGGCACTGCGCGACCGCTTCCCGGACCTCGAGGTCGACGTCGTCGGCCGGGGCTGGTGGGCCGACGAGCTCGCCGCGCTGGCTCGCAGGCTCGGCGTCGAGGACATCGTGAGCTTCCACGGGTTCGTCGACGAGCAGGCCAAAGCCGATCTGCTCGCCCGGGCCTGGGTAGGCGCGCTGCCCAGCGTCAAGGAAGGCTGGGGACTGTCGGTGGTGGAGGCCGCCTCGCACGGCACACCGTCCGTCGCATTCAGCAGGGCGGGCGGGCTGGCCGAGTCGATCCTCGACGGTCGGACCGGAGTGCTGGTCGACGGTGATGAGGACGCCTACATCGCCGCTCTGGCCGACCTGCTCGCCGACCGCGAGCGGTGCGCCGTTCTCGGTCGCCAAGCCCGGGCCTACGCCTCGGAATTCACCTGGGACGCCACCGCCGCTACTTTTGCCCGTGTCCTCATCGATGTCACCGACCCCACCAGAGGCAACATCGCCGGGATCGCCGGGCTCCTCCAGCTTGCCGCACCGCAGCCGGCCACCGTGGCCGCGGCCGCCCTCTGATCTCGAACGGAGCTCCTGTCATGTCTTCTCTGCTCACCGCCGTCGTCGTCCTCCTGCTCGCCGGTGCCACGGCTGTCGGCATCGTCTCCGCCAACGGCCACAGCCAGCGTCCCTCGGTCGGCACCTCCGACTCCGCAGTCGTGCTGTACGGCGGGCGCTGAGAACCGCGTCCGTTCCCACGGTCGTCACTGCCGCTCACCAGTAGCGCCTCGTTCATTCACAAGACAGCCAGCTCGCTTGGCCACCTTTTACGACGCGAACTCGTATAGCACCTCTACGCCGCCAGCATCTGGTATCTCCAGAATCGTTTCATCCACGCACACGCCCGGAAGGTCGCGGTAGTAGCGAGAACATAGAAGACACCTGCGACACCTAAGGTGAACATGTATGTGATGGCGGTAGCGTCGACACCCTCAACTGGCGAGCCTAGGGCCAGCATTACCAAATTCAAAGCACCGCCAACCAGCCCACAGAATCCATAGAAGTACCCCGGTAGAGCTAAAGTTGCCGATATTCCCTCATAATCGTTTCGGGGGCGACGAGAGTAGGCGAACGCCAAGCCTACGGCGTTTGCCAGAATAAACCCCTTGGAAAAAGCATCCCACGTCAACATACCGGGTATCTGATCCAGGTGCGGCAGGGTATCTTGTTCATTGGAGTTGAAGATTACGGAAATAGAGTTACCCACGTAGTATCCCATCCCTACCCAGGCAAGTTGCATAGCGAGGACGAAGGCAGAAAGTGCGAGTCCAATCGCGAAGAACCTGGCACTCATTAGTCGAACAGATGCCGATGCCGTGATCACCGAACGACCCAGCGATCTTCCGGTGCGCAGCGATATGCGAGCTATACCCACCCACGATGAGACTACGTTGAATAACGCAAAGCCACACACAATGAGGCCCGGTCCGAAAAGACCTATGAGCCCCGAGGTCACCAGATCAGTTGGGCTCTGGATATGCGAGATACGTCCGCAAACGTCGCCGATCTCCCCATTAATGCTAAAACACCCAGCTAGTAGAGTGATGTCGCCACCCATGGTCTGCATCCCCAGGAAGTTCGGACCTGACGTCACACTGTCTTTGCAACTCAACTTCTGGTGATTATTTGACCATCCATGCCATGAAGCGCGCCAGGTCATCTCATAGAAAACGAGGCAGGGCTCGGAGGCTGCGGCATCTTTCATCCGCCGCTGGAAGCGTCCGATCGTGGTTGTGGGTCACAACCCTGAGGCATGCGTGCTTAAGGCAGGCGTGCCGAACCGTTGAGACATCAATCGTCAGCCAGGCGGCCTTGATGGCAACGCCACAGAGTCCGGTCCGATCCAGCGCGAAGTGCCACGCGCCAGTCGCCACCGATGGCCGGCGCGCCGCGTCCACGTCCTCAGGTTCCGCACGAGATATCAGCCTGACCAGCTGAGTAACGCGCTGGCGCTACGCAGCCCTGGGAGTCGCCGTGACCGCCGGTTTCCCGGCCCCCCGCATCGTCGCAGAATTGCCGGAGTACCTGCCGTGGTATGACGGGAAGCCCTTCGACCTGCCCGACGGAAGGGCTCGGGAGGTGCGGCGGAGGATGAGCAGTACGACGACGCCGGCTGAGCTGAGTATGAGCGTGGCAGCCAGCGTCGCTACTGGCAGTGACTCCACACCGCTATCGATCGCGAGTGTCAGTGGAAGGCCGGAATAGCCGGCGACCATCACGATCGCGCCGGTCAGCAGCCCGCCGGCCCGGGCGGGAGACGGGCGACGGGCGTCAATCAAGGCGGGCTGGGGCATCAGACTTTCGATCACATGTTGCGTCGACTCTCTCCTGGGTCGCCGTTCAGGCGAACGGGCGGCGGCTCAACGGGACGGAGAAGGGTCGTCTCTCCTGGGTTGATCAGTTCTTCCCGAGCACACCCGGTGCAGGAGCAGTCCGTGCGGTGCCCGAGATCATGTGCCGCTGGTCCGCGCGTGACGGCGTGGTCGGCTTCCTTCGTCTTGGGTGTGGGCTGCCACACCGCTTGGCGGCGACCGAGCACCCATTCCGTGACCGCCCAGGCGGCCGCCGAACTCTCGATAACCCCCGCAACCGGTGCAACGAGGATGACCCGAGCGATCTCCGTTACTCGGTGCCAGAGGCGCATGCCCGCGTACACGGCGTTGCACCAGGCGCCGATGAGGGCGGCGCCGAGCCACATCGCCCCGACGGCGGCAAGCCAGAGATTCGCCTCCCACGGCAGCGGCAACGTCGCTCCGTCATGGAGCGCGAGCGCGCTCCTGACCACGAGATAGGGCAGGAGTGGGATGGAAATCCCACCGACCGCGGCCCCGAGCGCGAAGGTGGCGACCCGGTAACGCGTGCCCCACAGAAGGCGCTGGCGCACATTCCAGGGCAGGGCCTGGAATTCCGTTGATCGACGGCTCATCGCCATGCCCTGGAGGACGCCGAAGATCCAGCGGTGACGCTGGCGAAACGCGCTGCGAACCGAGAACGGCGGCTGCTCGAGAAGGACGGCGCCGTGCCAACCGAAGATCGCGCGGCCTGCGTGAGCGAATGCCCGCATTCCGAAGACGTAGTCCTCCGAGATCAGCGGCTGGCCGTCCAGGCAGCCGATGTCCCACCCGATGTCGTTCTCGAATGCCTCGTCAACCACCAGGTTCGATCCGTGCAGATGAAGCGGTAGGCCCTTCTCCATGACGTGGCGGCACTCGAAGCAACCAACGGGCCGGTTGGCCTCCATCGAGCGACACAGCGGGCTCGCATTGAGATATTCGAGCGGGTAATAGATCGGGCCTTCAAGGATCTTCTTGTCGGTCGCAGCGAGATGGGAGACCAGCCTGCGCAGCTCCGCCGGCACCAGCACGCTCTCCTCGTCGTAATGCACGATGAACGTCCGCCCGGGCCGTGCGTTCCAGCCGGCACGGCGACGTTCGACGGCGTAGTGCAGTCCCCTCGCCTTCATCTGCGTCCCGTGCTGCGTCTGGTATGCCGCCGGGACGACCAGAGCATGGACAGGGACCGGGCTACGGGAGAACCGATCTTGAAGGGCGCGGACCTGTTCGAATGATTCGGTAACGACCTCGACCGACAGGAAGGATCGATAGAAGACCGGGTCGTCATCGGCAGCGAGCATCACGTTACGGATCCCCCGCATGATGACCTCGCTGCTTCCCGGTGATCCTCGCGTCGTGATCTGGATTTTGACGAAGGGAATGGCCAGATGCCAGAGGTCTTCAGTGGACACGTCCTCGCGAATCCGGTAGCGGCCGGACACGAAGAGGAAGCTCCTCCAATACGAGAACATCCGAACCCCGATGAACGTGATCATCAGGAACAAGGTTGAACCGACCACCGGCCACGCGGCTACGAGCATATTCTCAGAGGCAGCTTTCCGCGTTTAAGGGATGTACTACTGGCGCGAAGCTGCGACTTCACGGTGGTAACGGGACTCGACTTCACTATAGGCCCGACGAGAGCTCCGCCGACACCATCGTCCGGCCGAAACCTGGCCACTCCCTCACCGTTGATCGAATTTCGCAAGAGTGGATCAATCAACGGCGTGCCGCGAAGAGCCGCATGGTAGGCGGCGTGGCTCGGTAATGAGCGCGCCGACGTAGCGGGGGGCTTCGGCCGAGGCGTGGCTGCGAACACTCGCCCCGGAGATCACCGCGTACTCCGGAAGCCCCGCACAGTGCTCCATCGAGTGAAGCATTTTCTACCTTAATAGGATCAATATCAAGGAATGTAAGTGAGTGTGAGCTTGCCTGACGAGGACGTAGCCGCCCTTGATGAGTACGCGCGCAGGCAGGGCTTCAAGTCGCGCTCAGCTGCCGTGCATTCACGCCATCCGCATGCTGCGCCGCCCCGATCTCGAGCAGAACTACGCCGCAGCCTGGCAAGAGTGGTTCCAGTTGGGCCACCGATCGGTGCGCACAAGTTCGTGGGCGAGCGTCCGGTCGATACCCAGCAGGCCAGTTCGAGGGTCAAATGAGGGGTCGAGCCCTACGGGCGCCTAGCCGGAGATACGTTGCTCCCGAGAATCCGGGCTTGTTTGGTGGAGCTGAGGGGATTCGAACCCCTGGCCCCCTCGATGCGAACGAGGTGCGCTACCGGACTGCGCCACAGCCCCCAACCAGTCCCGAAGATTACCAGCCCACGGGTCAGCCAACGCCAGGGTGGTCAGGCAGAGCGCAGCCAGACCGCCAGGACGGCGCCGTCACACTGCCCGGCGCGATCCCGACGGCGCCGTCACACTGCCCGGCGCGATCCCGAGGGCGCCGTCACACTGCCCGGCGCATGGACCGCTCGTCGAACTGCTCCTCGACGTAGAGGCCGGTGAGGTCGACCGTGTCGGCGATCCCCCGCAGCTCCACGTCCTCATCGTCGATCCGGACGACGGTCTCAGCCTCGGCACGGTACGGCAGCTGCTCGGTCGCGTCGTAACCACGGGGCTTGGCGAGCCCGGAGCGCTGCTGGCGGTTCTGCCGCCGGGACCGGTCGTGCAGCGCCTGGTTGCGCAGGAACAGCAGGTAGCTGGCCAGCGAGGCGAGGAACAGCAGCCCGACGGTCCACGCCAGTGCGCCCCCCACAGTCAGCCCCAACAGCAGGCCGATGATCGTTCCGGCCGCGAGGATGCTCAGCGACCGCCGACGGCGAGCCATCATCTGACGGCGAGCGTCGGACATGTCGGCCTTGGCGATCTGCTCGGGGTACATAACTGCCTCCATGGCGGCGGGCACCGGCCGGCGGCCCGCGGGTGGAACCTGCGGCCGCGACGGGTCGCCGGGGATGAACACTTGAGCGTGGTTGGCCGGTCGACGACGGACCCGCTCCTCAGCTGCCGCCGGCCGGGTCTGGGCGGCGAGCGGAACGCGGCTGGACAGCGCTCGCATGGCGCCGCCGAACCGGGCGACCGACCGCTCGCCCGCCCGATCGTCCTTGTGCTTGACGAGCATCGGAATCACGACGATCAGCCAGAGGACGGCCAGCACCAGCACCGTCATCGTCGGCGAAATCATCGCACCCCCTGTCACAGCTGCCACAGCCCTGCAGGCAACGCTAAGACGCGGCTTCGCCCCAGGTCCGCAGGCGCGCCGGGTGTCAATGTCAAGTGCCGCTTTATGGTTCGGCCAGCGCGTACTCCTCCGCGGAATCGCGCAGCTCAGCCGGCATCCGGCACCCCGGCTGAGCGCGGAACCGCTCGGCACTCAGCCGCGCGGGCGTTCAGCCGGGCGGCACCGGAAGGCCGCCCAGCCGGGACAGGGTCGTGCCGTCCAGGATCTCCTCGGTGGTGATGGCATAGGACAGGTGATCGCGCCAGCCGCCGTCGATGTCGAGGAAGCGTTCGTGGTAACCCTCCTGGCGAAGGCGAAGCTTCTCCACCACCCGGAGGCTGGCGTGGTTCTCCGGCCTGATGTTCACCTCGACCCGGTGCAGCCGGGCCTCGGTCAGGCAGTGGTCGATGGCCAGGGCCAGCGCGGTCGGCGTGATGCCCCGGCCGGCCACCGCGGAGTCGATCCAGTACCCGACGCTGCAGGAGCGAAGCGCTCCCCGCACCACGTTGGAGACGTTCAGCTGGCCGACCAGCCGTTCGCCGTAGACGATGCCGAACGGCAGCATGGTCCCGAGCCGGGCCGCCGACCGCAGCCGGGACAGCGTCCGGTGGTACTCACCGACCGAATTGCGGCTCTCCCAGGACTGGCTGGACGTCGGTTCCCACCGGGCGAGCCAGTCGACATTGGCCAGCCTGCTGCGACTCCAGGCTCCGGCGTCACGGCGGCGCAGCGGCCGCAGCGTCACCGGACCAGCCGCCAGCACCGCCGGCCAGCCCGGATGCAGCTGCGACATCTCAGCGCTGGGCGAGCATCAGCGGGTGAACCGTCACCCGTGAACCTGGAACCACCTCGGTCACGTCCTCATCGATGACGACCAGGCAGTTCGAGGCTGCCAGGGCGGCGATCAGGTGCGACCCGTTACCGCCGACCAGCGAGACCGAATACCGGCCGTCGGGCTCCCGGTGCAGCAGGCCCCGGCGGTATTGCCGCTTGCCCTCCGGGCTGTCCATCCGCTCCAGCGCCATCGCCTGGATGGTCTGCCGGTGCACGTTCCGCTTGCCCAGCAACTTGCGGATCGCCGGCCGGACGAACACCTCGAAGGACACCAGGGACGACACCGGATTGCCGGGCAGGCAGAAGATCGGCGTCCGTTCCCGGCCCAGCGTGCCGAAGCCCTGCGGAGAACCCGGCTGCATGGCAACGGTGGTGAACTCCACCGTGCCGAGCTGGCTGAGCGCCTCCTTGACGATGTCGAAGGCACCCATGCTCACCCCGCCCGTGGTGATGATCATGTCGGCGCGCAGCAGCTGGGAATCCAGCACATCGAGCAGCCGGGCATGGTCATCGGGGATGATGCCGACCCGGTAGGCGTCGGCCCCGGCATCCCGGGCCGCCGCGGCGAGCATGTAGGAGTTGCAGTCCGAGACCTCGCCGAAACCGGCCTGCTTGCCCACGTCGACGAGTTCGGAGCCGGTTGAGATCACCACCACCCGGGGGCGCGGCTGCACCATCACCCGGTCATGCCCGACCGCGGCGAGCAGCGCGATCTGCTGCGGGCCCAGGATCGCCCCCGGCGCCAGCGCCAGCGCGCCCGCAGCCAGGTCCTCACCGGCCCGCCGGACGCATTCGCCGCTGCGCACCGGGCGGTGGATCTGCACCCGGGCGACTCCCCGGTCGGTGTGCTCGAGCGGGATGACGGCATCGGCACCGGGCGGGATCGGGGCGCCGGTCATGATCCGCATGCACAGCCCCGGCCCCATTCCCGAGACCGACCGGGCACCGGCCAGCACGTCGCCCACCACCGGCAGCGAGACCGGCTGGGCCTCGCTGGCCTGCCGCAGGTCCACCGCCCGCACCGCGTAGCCGTCCATCGCGGCGTTGTCGAAGCCGGGCAGCGGTGCGTCAGCCACTATCTCCTCGGCCAGCAGCAGCCCCTGGGCATCCAGCAGCGCGAGCTGGATCGGATCGATCGAACCGATGTTCGCCAGCACCTTCGCAAGGTGCTGGGCGACCGGGCGCGGGCTGGGCCGGCCACTGCTCCCGGACCGCCCGGACTCATCACGACCGGAATCCTGACGACCCGACTCATCACGACCGGATTCCTCACGACCGGTGTCGTCAGCATCCGCCGCCGGCACCACCGGAATGGTCTCGGTCGGCCAGTCGCTGCTGCTCTCGCTCACTGGGGTGCGCTCCTACGGCTCGGGCGGCGGTGCGGGACCGGGGTGGTTGCCATCCAGGGTGCCAACAGCTACTCCAGGGTGCGGACGAATTCTCTCAGCCAACCGGAGAAGTCCGCGCCAAGCTCCGGGTGTTCACACGCCAGCCGCACCACCGCGCGCAGGTAGTCCTGCCGGTCACCGGTGTCATAACGGCGTCCGGAGAACACGACTCCGTGTACCGGCACCCCATCCTGCCCCAGCGTCCGCATCGCATCGGTCAGTTCCAGCTCGCCACGCGCACCCAATTCGGTGCGGCGCAGGGCGTCGAAGATCTCCGGCGGCAGAACGTAGCGGCCGATGACCGCCAGGTTGGACAGCGCCTCTTCCGGCTTCGGCTTCTCGATCAGGGTTTCCACGGCGATCACGCCGTCGATCACCTCACCGGCGGGTTTGATGCTGCCGTACAGCGAGATCGCGGCGCCGGAGACCTCGATCAGCCCGACGACGATGCCGCCCTTCTCGGCCTGGACGTCCAGCATCCGGGCCAGCAGCACGTCCCGCTCGTCGATGATGTCGTCGCCCAGCAGCACCGCGAACGGCTCGTTGCCCACGAACGCCTCGGCGTACGAGACCGCATCGCCCAGGCCGCGTGCCTCGGGCTGGCGGGTGTAATGCATCCTGGCCAGCTCGGTGGACCGGCGGATGCGGGCCAGCCGGTGCTTGTCACCCTTGCGTTCCAGAGCGTCCTCGAGCTGCGGGGCGGCGTCGAAGTGGTCCTCGATGGCCGACTTCCCCCGGCCGGTGATGACCAGGACGTCGGCCAGGCCCTGCGCGGCGGCCTCGGCGACGATGTACTCCAGCGCCGGCACGTCCACCACCGGCAGCAGTTCCTTGGGCACCACCTTGGTGGCCGGCACGAATCTGGTGCCGAGGCCGGCCGCCGGAATGACCGCCTTGCGGGCGCGCACGGTCGAGGTGGCGGGTTGGGCCTGCTCAGCGGAGCTCATACAGCGAGACTAGTCAGGTGACCGACAAGACCGCGCTGCGCACGAGCGTCGCGGCGGCCCGCGCGGCGCGGACCGAACAGGAACGCGATCGGGACCGGGCCGCCATCCGGGCGCACGTGCTGGCAGCCTGCCGGACCGGACGGGTCCAGCCGGGCAGCCTGATCGCGGCGTACGAGCCGTTGCGCACCGAACCCGGCTCCACCGAGCTGCTGGCCGAGCTCGCCGCCGACGGATACCGGCTCATCGTGCCGATCACGCTGCCGGACCGGGACCTGGACTGGGCCGCATGGGATCCGGCCCGCGGCTCCGGGCAGCGACAGGGAGTCGACTCGGTCGCCACCGCGGCGCTCGTGCTGGTGCCGGCGTTCGCGGTCGACCCCGCCGGCCACCGGCTGGGGCGCGGCGGCGGCTCCTATGACCGGGCGCTCGCCAGGGTGCCGCCGGGCACCCCGGTCGCCGCCCTGCTCTACCGCGACGAGCTCGTGCCCGACGTTCCGGTCGAGAGCTGGGATATGCCGGTCACCGCGGTGGTGACGCCCGATGGTTGGCGTGATCTTGGCCGCTGCTAGGCGGTCGCCGCAGGACCCGAGTGGACGGGGGAACAGTCCATGCAGCACCATTGTTGGCAGTCACAGTACGAGAGTGCTAATTACAGACCGCCGCAGGATGGAGCACCGACACCGATGCCGACGTACCAATACGCCTGTACCAGCGATCAGTGCGGCCTGCGCTTCGAGCGGGTCCAGGCCTTCACCGACCCGGCGATCAGCGAATGCCCTGACTGCAACGAGCGGGTGCGCAAGGTCTACGGCTCGGTGGGCGTGGTGTTCAAGGGCTCCGGCTTCTACCGCAACGACAGCCGGAACGGTAAGGCCGGCGCCAACGGCACGTCCGACGGCGCCAAGGCCAACGGCAAGGACGCGGACGCCGGCAAGGGCAGCGAGGCAGCCAAGAGCGATGCCGGTACGGCGACGAAGTCCGCCGATTCCGCCGGTTCGGGCACCTCCTCTGGAAAGGCCGAGTCGTCGAAGCCGGCCGCCACTGTCGCCAGCTGAGCACACCCTTCCGCTCGGCGTCCAGGCCGTTCCCGTGGCTGTGGATGACGGCGGGCTTGTCCACAGAATGACCGGGCAGGTGTCCTAGGCGCGCTCGCCGGTCCAGGCTCAGGCCATGGTCCTCGCCCCGTCCCGGTTCGCCCGGCACCTTTCCATTCTCGCCGGCTGGCCTCGCCGGGTGGCAGCACTGCTCTGCCTGGTGCTGGCGCTGGTGTCAGCGCTCACCTCGCACGCCCCCGCGGCCGCGGGGCACACCGCGTCGGTCGTGGTGACGGCCAAGCCGTTGCGGCCGGGAACCGTGCTGAGGGCAGCAGACCTGGCAGCCGCGCGCTGGCCGGAGGCGCTCGTGCCCGCTGCCGCCGTTCTCCGGCTCGCCGACGCCCTGGGCCACACCGTGGGCGCAGCCATGACCCGCGGCGAGCCGGTCACCGCGGCCCGATTGCTGGACACCGGCATCTCGGCCGCCCTGGATCCCGGCCAGGTGGCCCTGACGATCAGCCTGGCCGGTGGCCACCAGGCCGCCATCCTGCAGGCCGGCGCCCTGGTCGACCTCTACGCGGCCAGCGCTGATACCGCTCTCGTCGACGGCCAGCCGCTGCCCGCCGGCACCGCCAGTCGCCGGTTGGGCACCAACGTCCGGGTCCTTGCCGTTCTGCCAACTGCCGGGGACGGAGCACTCGGCGGCGCCGGGACCGGCCTGGTCATCGCCGCCGACCGGGGGACGGCGGCCCGGCTGGCCGACCGCCCGGCAGGGCAGTTTCTCGCTAGCCTGGTGCCTCCGTCATGAGGGCCGCACGGTGCGCTCACCGGCAGCGGTCGAGGGTCTCGCACTGGAGGGATGAGCATGTTCAAAGGGTTCCGGGACTTCGTGATGCGGGGCAACATCGTCGACCTGGCGATTGCTGTCGTCATCGGCACCGCCTTCGCCAAGGTGGTGGACACGCTGGTGTCCTCGATCATCCAGCCGATCCTCAACGCACTGCCCGGTGTCTCGGTGAACGGGCTCAGCTACACCATCAGGGGCGGTGCGCTGGCGTCCAAGACCACCATCAACTTCGCCACGATCATCACCTCGATCATCGTGTTCGTGCTGACCGCGGCTGTCGTGTACTTCCTCATCGTGGTGCCGATGACCAAGATCCAGCAGCTTCGAGCCACCGGACAGACCCCCGAGCCGGAGGCGGTCCCGGAAGCCACCCTGCTGCTGCGCGAGATCCGGGACGCGCTCGGGGCGCGGCCGCCGGGGGGCACCGCGGGACCGACGCCACAGCATCCCGCACGCTGAGCAGCCAGCTCCACCGCCCGCCACGGCGGACTCCTACCCGTGGTGCGGCGGGAACTCTCACCTGTGGCTGAGCGGCCGGTCACCCGTAGCGCGGCGGCCGCTCCCGCGTGGCGCGGCGGCCCCTTCACCCGTGGTGCGGCGGGCGCTCGGCCAGGTACCAGTCGTCGCCGTACTCGCCGGCGCCATCACCCCAGCCGATATCCTGCTCATCGGTGGACCGTTGGGGCAGCAATTCCCCACCCGGCTGGCGGTGGCCCCCTCGCGGAGGCAATGATGGAACCTCAAGCGTTTCGCTGTCACAGGGCTCGGGGGGTTGCTGACGGTGCTTCGACTCGGCCACCCCTTCAGTGTGCCCGTTCTGTTCTGAACATCACGAGGAGGCCACATCCATGTTGGACAAGTTGAAGAAGATGGCGGACCAGGCGAAGGTCAAGGCTGGCCCCATGGCGCAGCAGGCCAAGGAGAAGGCCGGCCCGATGGCCGAACAGGCCAAGGGAAAGGCCACCGAGCTGGCGAGCAAGGCCGCGCCGGCTGTGTCGCAGGGCGTCGAGAAGGCTGCCGGCAGCCTGGACAAGGCCACCAAGGGCCGCTACACAGGGCATATCGACAAGGTTCAGGGCGTGGTCCAGCAGACCGCGCAGAAGGTCGGTGACAAGGCTGCCGGCGCGGGCACCGGCACCGTCGCGCCGCCCGTCACGCCGGTAGCCGACTTCGGCGATCCGGACGCCGTGGTCATCCAGCCACCCTCGCCGGTGGTGATCCCGTCCGAACCGGTCGTCGTGCCGCCACCGGCTCCGGTCCCCACCTTCGAAGGGGAGCCCGGCCTGAACTCGCCGACCACCACCACGGACGGCCGCGAGGACAATCCGCGGATCTGATGCAGTCCCAGGTCACCGTCCGGTATTGGGCTGGAGCCCGCCGGGCGGCTGGCCTGGCATCAGAAGTGCTGTCCGCCGGCACGCTTGCCGAACTGCTGACCGAGCTGCGGGCGCGCCCCGGGCTGGCTGAGGTGGTTGCGGCCTGCTCGGTCCTGGTGGACGAGGTCCAGCCCAGCCGCGACGACATGCGGCTGCCCGCGGGCGCGGTGGTGGACATCCTGCCCCCGTTCGCCGGCGGCTAGCCACCTCGGTGCGCTAGCTGCTTTACAGCTTGCGGTCAGGGGCAGTTGACCCACTCGTCGGTGCCGTCGGCGAAAACCTGCCGCTTCCAGATCGGCAGCCGGGCCTTGACCTCGTCCACCAGCCGCTGGCAGCTGTCGAAGGCCTGCTTGCGATGCGCCGCCGTCACGGAGGCGACCAGGGCCACGTCGCCGATCCGCAGCACCCCGATCCGGTGACTGACCGCCACCGCGAGCACCGCCGGGTCCGCGGCGATCTCCTCCGCGACCTGGCGCAGGATGCCCGTGGCACTGGGATGCGAGGTGTACTCCAGCTCGATGACCTCCCGGCCGCCGTCGTGATCGCGGACCACCCCGCAGAAGCTCACGTCGGCGCCGGCCGCGGCGTCCCGGGTGGCAGCCGAATGCGCGGCCACGTCCAGCGGCACCTCACTGATCTCGGCAATCCGGACCTTCATACCCCGCCTCCCGGACGATGGTCGCCACCGGCCACCTGATCCAGCAGGTGGCCCACCAGCGGCTGCAGCACCGCCAACCCGTCCCGGACACCGCCGGGTGAACCCGGCAGCGTCACCACCAGCGCGTCGCCAATCAGCCCCGCCACCCCGCGCGACAGCACCGCGGTCGGCACGGCGTCGGCGTTGGCCGACCGGATCCGCTCCGCGATGCCGGGAATCTCGCGTTCGATCATCGGGGCGACCGCCTCCGGCGTGACATCGGTCGGGCTGAGGCCGGTTCCGCCCGTGGTCAGCACCAGCCGGGCGCCGTCGGCCAGCACCTGCCGCAACGCCTTCTGGATCAACGCAACGTCATCGGCCACCACCAGCTTGGCCAGCACGTCGTAGCCCCAGTCCCCCAGCGCCTCGGCCAGCAACCGGCCGGAGTCGTCCGGACGTTCTCCCGCGGCGGACCGGTTCGAGCAGGTGATCACCGCGGCTCCGATGGCCGTCATGACGAGCTCCGATCCCAGTCCCCGCGCCGGCCACCGGCCTTGTGCTCCAGCCTGATGTCGGTGAGCACCGCGGACCGGTCAACCGCTTTCACCATGTCGTACAAGGCCAAACCCGCGGTGGCGACCGACGTCAGCGCTTCCATCTCGACTCCGGTGCGATCAGCGGTGCGTACCGTCGCGGTGATCGTGACGCTGTCCGCCCCCAGGTCGAGATCCACCGTCACGCCGTGGATCGCCACCGGATGGCACAGCGGGATCAGCTCCGGCGTCCGCTTGGCTGCCGCTATCCCGGCGATCCGAGCCACCGCCAGCGCGTCGCCCTTGGGCAGGTCGTCGGCGCGCAGCAGGCCGATCACCTCGGCCGTGGTCCGGAACACCCCCGACGCGCGCGCTTCCCGCACGGTCACCTGCTTGGCCGAGACGTCCACCATCCGGGCGGCGCCACTGGCGTCGACATGGGTCAGCTCCACGCTGCCAGCCTAACCACGCAGGCGAACCTGCGGCTTGCCATGCTCATCGCCTCGACCGGGTCGCCCGGATACCCCACCGTTCCATCAGCCGCTGGCTGCCGATCAGCCACAGCCCACCGATCAGCCAGCCGCCGAGCACGTCAGTCAGGAAGTGGACGCCGAGTGCCAGCCGGCTGAAGCCGATCGCCGTAACCAGCAGCGTCGCCGAGAGCAGCAGCAGCGCGCGTTGCCGTGCCGAGCAGGCCGGCCACAACAGCAGCACCAGCCGGCCGACGGCGACGAATGAGGTCAGGGCGTGCCCACTGGGAAAGGACTTGCCGGGAGCTCGATCGAGGACCACCTCGACCACCGGCCGGGGACGTCCGACCAAGGCCTTGGTACCACCGGACAGCATGGCGGCACCGGCCATGGTGACCCCGACCAGCGCCGCCGTCCTGCGACGCCGTTGCCAGAACAGCACCAGCGCGATGACCCCGGTCAGCAACCGCCAGCTGGTGGGGCCGCCAACCGCGCTGACGGCCCGCCAGAACCGGAGCTGGCGGCGGCGGCCGGCAAGAGCACGGTTGAGGTGGGCGGCCGTGGCCCGGTCCAGCTTCACGCGCCGGGTCGGTGCGCCACGATCGGGCAGTTGGGGACCAGCGCCGCGGCAAGCACGAGGAACAGTGTTCCACGAGCGGGTACGTCCAGTCCGGCCGCCCGCAGCGGTCTCGGTGAAGCACCGGCAGCCGGCACCTCGCAAGCCGGTATAGCCTGCTAGCGAAAGGAGAACGCTGATGTGCCGGTTACTCGGCGTCGTATCGGCTGCCCCGGGCAACCTGGCCGAGCAACTGGGCGCTGACCTGGACCGGTTCGCCGGGCTGTCCCAGACGCACTGCGACGGCTGGGGAATGGCGTACTGGAACGCCGAGGACGACCTGGTCACCGCCAAGTATCCCGAACCGGCTCAGGGCAGCCGGCGGTTCCGGGCCGCGGCCGAGGCCGCCCGGACCGACGCGGCGCTGCTGCACCTCCGCAAGGCGTCGAAGAACATGGCCAACGTGATGGACAACACCCACCCGTTCCACGCCGGCGACGTCGCGTTCGCCCACAACGGCTATCTCACACCGCTCAGCGCGCTGGACGAGCTGGTCCGGGAGAGGGGCGGCCGGCCCAGCGTCGGCGCAACGGACAGCGAGCGCTACTTCAACCTGGTGCTGGCGGGCCTGGGCGGCGACGGGGTGGTGCAGGCCTTGCACGAGGCGGCCGAGCTGATCATCGACGCCGCCGAGGTGGTGTCGCTCAACTGCCTGCTGCTGACCCGCGACGCGCTCTACGCCTCGGCGCGCTACGACGAGAAGGTGATCCTTGCCCGCGGCGAGGAGCTCGAGCTGTACGAGCTGCGCTACCGGGTGACGCCGGACCACGTCGCGGTCGCCTCCTCCGGCTGGCCCCAGCCGGCACCGTGGGCTCCGCTGCGCAACGGCGAGATCCTGGAGGTTCGCCGGCACGACCTGCGGACGTCGGTGCATTCGCTGCGCTGAAGATGGCGAACCGGCCGTCGGCCAGTCCCACGATGAAGTGCACGGTTGCCGACCAGAGCGCCGTCGTAAACTGGCCCGGGCCGATGTGAGCCTGATCTGAGCCAAGCAGAGGCGGAGCGGCAGGAAGATGACGGCGATCGAGCACCCGTACGGCGCGCGAATCGACAAGGACCGGCTGGCGATCTGCCTGGCAGTGCTGGACGAGCTGCACACGGTGCCGCAGGACCATCCCGACCACATCGCGGTCCGGCGGGCCACCGCGCAGATGTTCAAGTCGGTCAAGAAGCACCGCCGCGCGGAGAAGCGCGACGCCATCGCCACCGCCGACCGGGCCGTGATCGGCGCCACCGCCACCGGATCGCCGAACCGCATCGACGACGAGACCCAGGGCATCGCGCTGGTGTCCGCCGTGGCCGGCGCCTCGGCGGGAACCCTGATCACCCCGCGGGCCTGCTACATCTGCAAGACCAAGTACCAGCAGATCGATGCCTTCTACCACCAGCTGTGCCCGCCGTGCGCGGCGCTGAACCGGGCCCGGCGCGAGGCCCGCACCGACCTGTCGGGCCGGCGGGCGCTGCTGACCGGCGGCCGGGCCAAGATCGGCATGTACATCGCGCTGCGGCTGCTGCGCGACGGCGCGCACACCACCATCACCACCCGGTTCCCCAACGACGCGGTGCGCCGGTTCACCGCGATGGCAGACAGCGCCGACTGGTTGCACCGGCTGCGCATCGTCGGCATCGACCTGCGCGACCCGGCCCAGGTGATCGCACTGGCCGACTCGGTGATCGAGCAGGGGCCGCTGGACATCCTGATCAACAACGCCGCGCAGACCGTCCGGCGCTCCCCCGGCGCGTACGCCCCGCTGGCCGAGGCCGAATCGGCACCGCTGCCGGCCGGGCCGCTGCCAGAGCTGATCAGCTTCGACCACGCCAGCGACGCGCACCCGGCGGCGCTGGCCGGCTCGCTCGCCGAGCACCCGGTGGCCCATCTGATGGGCGGGCAGTTGTCCTCGCTGGCGCTGGTGGCGGGTTCGGCATCCGCTGACCGGATCGCCGCCCGCACCGCGATCGACGCCGGCGGCCTGGTACCGGACCTGCATTCGGTGAACAGCTGGACCCAGCGGGTGGAGGAGGTGGACCCGCTGGAGCTGCTCGAGGTGCAGCTGTGCAACATGACCGCCCCGTTCCTGCTGGTCAGCCGGCTGCGCCCGGCGATGGCGGCGGCGGCCGCCCGGCGCAAGTACGTGGTGAACGTCTCGGCCATGGAGGGCGTCTTCGCCCGTGGCTACAAGGGCCCCGGCCATCCGCACACCAACATGGCCAAGGCCGCGCTGAACATGCTGACCCGGACCTCTGCGAAGGAGATGCTCAGCGACGGCATCCTGATGACCAGCGTGGACACCGGCTGGATCACCGACGAGCGGCCGCACCCGACCAAGATGCGGCTCGCGGACGAAGGCTTCCACGCGCCGCTGGACCTGGTGGACGGCGCCGCTCGGGTCTATGACCCGATCGTGCGCGGCGAGCTGGGCGAGGACCTGTACGGGGTCTTCCTGAAGGACTACGCGCCGGCGGCCTGGTAAGCGGTCGGATTGACGGCGGAGAAGGTGTCGGTCAGGATCGAAGAGGCTTTGGCCGTTCTTGTCCCATAACTGCCTGTCTCATGATTTCCCGCCCTGGAGGCTTCCCCTATGTTCCGCCATCTTTCGTTACTGCTGCTCGCGCCGCTGCTGGCCCTCGCCGGGCTGGCGGCTCCGGCAGCCATGGCCGCCACGCCCGCGGCGGTGACCAGCGTCGCGCTGCCGAACTCGATGGCGTCCACCGGCGATTCGATCACCCGGGGGTACGACGCGACCTCCAGCGGCTGCTTCCTCGCCGACTGTCCGCAGTACTCGTGGTCGACCGGCACCAGCACGGTGAACAGCCACTACCAGCGGCTGCTGGCGGCGAACCCGCAGATCAGCGGCCACGTCTACAACGACGCGAAGACCGGCGCGAAGATGACGGCACTCGACGCCCAGGTCACGACCGCCGCCGGCCAGGGCGTGCAGTACCTGACGGTGATGATGGGCGCCAATGACGTGTGCACCTCGAGCCGGGCCACCATGACGCCCACCGCGACGTTCGAGAGCCAGTTCCAGACCGCGCTCACCGACTTCTTCGCCGCCGACCCGAACGCGCACGTGTTCCTCAGCTCGATCCCGAACGTCTACCAGCTGTGGTCGGTGCTGCACAC
>NZ_DASVQG010000307.1:0-14953 GCF_036389215.1 Jatrophihabitans sp. | reverse complement strand
CCCGGCTGTCAGGGCCTGCTGGTTGTCAGGGGCTGCTCGTATCCTTGAGGGCATGCGGGTCGACAGTGACATCATCCCCTCGAGCGGCAAGTTCGAGGTCATCAGTGAGTTCCAGCCTTCGGGTGACCAGCCCACCGCGATCGCGGAACTGGAGAAGCGGCTGCGGGCCGGCGAGCGGGACGTGGTGCTGCTCGGGGCCACCGGCACCGGCAAGTCGGCGACCACCGCATGGCTGATCGAGCGGCTGCAGCGGCCGACCCTGGTGATGGCGCCGAACAAGACGCTGGCCGCCCAGCTGGCCCACGAGCTGCGGGAGATGCTGCCCAACAACGCGGTCGAGTACTTCGTGAGCTACTACGACTACTACCAGCCCGAGGCCTACGTCCCGCAGACCGACACCTACATCGAGAAGGACTCGGCGATCAACTCCGAGGTGGAGCGGCTGCGGCACTCGGCGACCATGTCGCTGCTGACCCGCCGCGACGTGGTGGTGGTCGCCACCGTCTCCTGCATCTACGGCCTGGGTACCCCGCAGGAGTACGTCGACCGGGCGGTCCGGCTGCGGGTGGGCCAACAGATCGAGCGCGAGAAGATCCTGCGCGGCCTGGTCGGGGTGCTCTACGCCCGCAACGACCTGGCCTTCACCCGCGGCACCTTCCGGGTCCGCGGCGACACCGTCGAGGTGTTCCCGGTCTATGAGGAGCTGGCCGTCCGGGTCGAGATGTTCGGCGACGAGATCGAACGGCTCTACTACCTGCACCCGCTCACCGGCGAGGTGATGCGCGAGGTCGACGAGGTCTTCATCTTCCCCGCGACCCACTACGCCGCCGGCCCCGACAAGATGGAACGCGCGATCAGGGGCATCGAGAAGGAGCTGGAGGAGCGGCTGGAGCAGCTGAACAACCAGAACAAGCTGCTGGAGGCCCAGCGGTTGAAGATGCGCACCAGCTACGACATCGAGATGATGCGCCAGGTCGGCTTCTGCTCCGGCATCGAGAACTACTCGCTGCACATCGACGGCCGCCAGCCGGGCAGCGCGCCGAACTGCCTGCTGGACTACTTCCCCGAGGATTTCCTGCTGGTGGTCGACGAGTCCCATGTCACCGTGCCGCAGACCGGCGGCATGTACGAGGGCGACATGTCACGCAAGCGCACCCTGGTCGACCACGGCTTCCGGCTGCCCAGCGCGATGGACAACCGGCCTCTGAAGTTCGAGGAGTTCGTCGAGCGGATCGGCCAGACCGTCTACCTGTCGGCGACCCCGGGCAGCTACGAGCTCACCAAGACCGGTGGCGAGTTCGTGGAGCAGGTGATCCGGCCGACCGGCCTGGTCGACCCTGAGGTGGTGGTCAAACCCACCAAGGGCCAGATCGATGACCTGCTGCACGAGATCCGGATCCGGGCCGAGAAGAACGAGCGGGTGCTGGTCACCACGCTCACCAAGAAGATGGCCGAGGACCTGACCGACTACCTGCTCGAACTCGGCGTCCGGGTGCGCTACCTGCACTCCGAGGTCGACACCCTGCGCCGGATCGAACTGCTGCGCGAGCTGCGCTCGGGCGAGTACGACGTGCTGGTCGGCATCAACCTGCTGCGGGAGGGGCTGGACCTTCCGGAGGTGTCGCTGGTGTCGATCCTCGACGCCGACAAGGAGGGCTTCCTGCGCTCGGGCACCTCGCTCATCCAGACCATCGGCCGGGCGGCGCGCAACGTCTCCGGGCAGGTCCACATGTACGCCGACAAGATCACCCGCTCGATGGCGCAGGCGATCGAGGAGACCAACCGCCGCCGGGCCATCCAGATCGCCTACAACACCGAGCGCGGCCTGGACCCGCAGCCGCTGCGCAAGCGGATCGCCGACATCACCGACATGCTGGCCCGCGAGGCCGAAGACACCGAGGAGCTGCTGGCAGCCGGCGGATCGGGCCGGTCGCAGTCCCGCGGCAAGTCGCCGACGCCGGGCCGGGGCGGCCGTGGCGTTGCCTCGGTGGGCGTCGTCGGAGTGGGCGCGCACGCCGACGGCAAGCTCGACGTGGCCACCCTGCCTCGTGCCGAGCTGGCCGACCTCATCCAGCAGCTCAACGAGCAGATGATGGGCGCGGCCCGCGAGCTCCAGTTCGAGGTGGCCGCCCGGCTCCGGGACGAGATCGGCGAGTTGAAGAAGGAGTTGCGCGGCATGGACGCCGCAGGCGTCCGGTGAGCGTCGTCCGCACCGCCCCGGAAGGCAACGAATTTTGTCTGCGGTGACCCCCCGGAGGCAGCGATCGCCCCTGCGTGGGTTGCTGATCGCCGTCATCGTCCTCGCGGTGCTGGCCGTCGCGGCAGACCGGATCGGCCTGCTGGTGGCCGAACGGCAGATCGCCTCCCGGGTGCAGTCCTCCCAGGACCTGAACCGGCGGCCGTCGGTCGACATCGAAGGCTTCCCGTTCCTCACCCAGGTGCTGGCCAATCACTATCCGACGGTGAAGCTGGTGGCGCAGGACCTTGCCGTCGGTACCAGTGACCGGCGGGTCCGGCTCGCCGATCTGAACGCCCGGCTGCATGACGTGCGGACCATCCAGAACTTCTCCGGCGCCACCGCCCAGACCGCCGACGGCACGGCGGTACTGACGTACCAGGAACTGTCCCGGGCGCTCGGCGTCACTGTCGGCTACGCCGGCGGGGGCCGGGTGCAGGCCAGCAGTTCCGTCGAGGTGCTGGGCCGGACGATCACCGGAACCGCCAGCGCCGAGGTCGGGGTGGCCGGCGGTGACCAGCTGACCTTCTCCTCGATCCGGGTCGGCGTGCCGCAGGCCGGCATCTCGGTGCCGCAGCAGCTCACCGACCAGTTCAGCTCGATCTTCGCCGACAAGCTGTCGCTGCGCGGGTTGCCCTTCCATCTCCGGATCGAGCGGCTGGTCGCCGCCGAGGACGGGGTGCGGATCGCGGCCACCGCCCGGGACCTGACCCTCAGCTAGCTTGCTCAGGGCCGCCCGCCCAGCCGACCCACCGCCACGGCACCCCACCGGTTTCCCTCAGCCAGCGCCCGAATAGGGTCCGCGCCACCTCGCAGCGCGGCGAGCAACCCGGCGGCGAAGGCATCGCCGGCACCGGTGGAGTCCAGCACCTCGACCGGTTCGGCGGCCGAGCGCCAGAGCCCCGCCGCGGTGGCCAGCACGCTGCCGAGGCCGCCGCGCTTGAGCACCACGTCGACGCCCCGAGCCACCACGGCCGCGAGGCCGGCGTCCTGGTCGCCGGTGCCGGTCAGGGCGGCCAGCTCGTCGGCGTTGGCCAGCAGCAGAGTGCCGGGCGGCAGCCAGCCCAGGAACCGCTCGGGCCCGACCACCCGGATCGGCCCGGCGGAAGCCGCGTCCACCGAGACCGAGGCACCGGCCTCGCCGGCCGACCGCAACGCGACCAGCGCCGCCTCCCGCGAGCCCTCGGTCAGCAGCGCGTATCCGGACAGGTGCAGGTGATCCGCGGCGGTCAGCAGGTCCGGGCCCAGGTCGGCCGGGTCGAGGGTGGCGTTCGCGCCCGCCGACGGCACCATGGTGCGCTCGCCGTCCGGTCCGACCAGCACCAGGCACACCCCGGTCGGGGCGTCCGGGTCGGTCGACACCCGCGGGATCACCCCGTGCGAGCGCAGTGCGGCAACGGCATCACGGCCGAAGGAGTCGGCACCGACCCGGCCGGCGAACACGCAGGGCACGCCGAGGCTCGCCAGCCACGCCGCGGTGTTGGCCGCCGAACCACCGTGGGAGAAGCGGATCGGCGCCGGGGTGTCCGAGCCGTGCACCAGCGGACCGGGCAGCAGGGCGGAGATGTCGAGCATGATGTCGCCGAGGCAGACGACCCGTCCGCCCGGTGCGATCGGCCGGATCACCCGGCAGTGCGGCCGGCGACGCGGGCCGAGTAGGCCGCCGCGATCTCAGCCGCCACCCGGGCGTTGTTCAGGACCAGCCGGACGTTGGCCGCCAGCGAGGCGCCCCGCGTCTCGCGGTGGAAGAACTCCAGCAGGAACGGCGTCACCTGCTTGCCGGTGACCCCACCCCGGCTGAGCGCCGTCAGCCCGGCGGTCAGGGTGCGGTCGTGCAGTTCCCGGTCAAGCTCGTCGGCGGCCGGGATCGGGTTGGCCACGATCAACCCGTACCGATCGGTTCCCAGCTCCGTCCGGGCCAGCATCACCTCGGCGACCTCGGCGGCCGAGTCGACGCGCCAGTCCAGCCGGTGCCCGGAATCGGCGAGGTAGAAGCCTGGAAAGGCGTCGGTCCGGTAACCGAGCACGCCGACGTTCAGCGTCTCCAGCCGCTCCAGGGTGGCGGCCACGTCGAGGATCGACTTCACCCCGGCGCAGACCACTGTGATCGGCGTCCGGGACAGGGTGCCCAGGTCGGCGGACTCGTCCCAGGAATCGCGGGCCTGCCGGTGCACCCCGCCGAGGCCGCCGGTGGCGAACACCGCGATGCCGGCCAGCGCGGCCAGGTGCGCGGTCGAGGCCACCGTGGTGGCGCCGTGGCCCTTGCGGGCGGCGATGGTGGCCAGGTCTCGAACGCTGACCTTGACCACGTCGTCCGAGCCGGCGATCACCCGCAAGGCCTCGTCGTCCAGGCCGACGCTGGGCGTGCCGGCGACGACGGCGATGGTCGCGGGCACCGCGCCGGCGTCCCGGACCGCCTGTTCGATCTCGCGAGCAATGTCAAGATTGTCCGGCCGCGGCAGCCCGTGGCTGATGATGGTGCTTTCCAGCGCCACGACCGGGCGGCCGGCGCCGAGCGCGGACGCGACTTCGGGGTGTATCTGCACTTGGGTGTCTCGATCCGGTAGAGATGAGGTCATGCCGGTGAGCGCGACTCTGGATCACGTCACGATCGTTGCCGAGGACTTCGAGGCCAGTCGGGCAGTATATGACGCCCTGCTGGGCTGCCTGGGCGTGGTGCCGGGGGTCGAGTACGAGGACCCCGAGGGGGACGAGGACGACACCGGCACCGTTGCCGCGGTGGGCTACAGCGACGCCGCCGGCCGGTTGCTGCTGTGGCTGGTGGCCGGCCGGGCCGGCACCACCGGCGCTCACCTGGCCCTGGCGGTCACCGAGCCGGCACTGATCCAGGCGGTGCATGCCACCGCCCGCGACGCCGGGATCCCGGTCGTGCAGGCGCCGCGGGACTGGGAGTCCAACCAGTTGCACTACTACGGAACCCAGCTCAGCGATCCGGCGGGCAACCGGGTCGAGGTCCTGCTGCGGCACCCCGCCGGAGCTGAGCAGCGGCCATAGATAGCACGAGCCGCCGGCGGTGGCCAGATTTCGTTATGAGATAGACACCGTCGAGACGCATTGGATCTGCGCATCATTACCTACCTACAGGCAATGTATCAATCCGGCCGACGGTGCCTAGGCGAGCGTGCCTGGCCCGGCGCGGATACCGGTCAGCCCCGGCTCTGCATTGCAGGCATCGGCCCTAGCTCTGGGCGTGCCGAGACATTCCCGGCCGTGCAGCTCGTGCAGCGGTATTGGCCGCCTCCGGCCCACCGGATGCACCGGTAGGCCGTACCGCCCAACCGACGAGGGAGACCTCGCGAAAGGAGCACCCATGAACACCAACAGGACGAAGGCAGCCGTGATCGGCGGCACACTGGCCGGCGGAGTCACGCTCGCGCTGCTCAGCCCCAGCTCACCGGCGATGGCGTTCGACTCCGGCGGCCTGCACCTCGCCCTCACCGTGCAGTCACCCGCCACCCTGGTCGCCCGGGGGGCCGCCGTCGACGTGCCCGTCGAGGTCAACTGCAACGCCACGTCCGCCTACGTGGATGTCCAGCTGACCGAGCGGGTCGGCAGCCGGCTCGCCAGCGGGTACGGCTATGTCGAGGTGGCCTGCACCGGAAGCCCGCAACGAGTGCTGGTCAGGGTCGTGGCGAGTGGGGACAAGGCGTTCACGAGGGGGACGGCGCTCGCCAACGCGAACATCGGAGGGTGCAACGCGACCATCTGCGGCGGCGAACGCAGCAGTGTGACGATCAAGATCACCAAGTAGCAGACGGGGGGCCGCGGGGGCGTGACCCACGTCTCCGCGGTGTCTGGTGTGGCATGCTCACGCCCCACCGCGAGCCTCTTCAGGAGTGTCTGATCAGATAGCCGCCAGGTCGATCGCTGGTCGGCAGCGGCACATCAGTCAAGGTCGGTGACATGCTCCACGTGCGGCGGTTGGGCGAAGTACTGGCCAATGCCGCCACGCCAGATGGCGAACCGGTCGGAGTCGCGGAAAGCTTGGTGGGCCTGCACCGATTCCCATTCCACCAGCAGCACGAAGCGGGTCGGGGTCTCGACTCCCCGCGTCATCCGGATGCTGAGCAGGCCGGTCGACTCGAGCAGCACGGCCACCACACCGCGATAGCCGGCCGCGAAGGCATCCTCGGCACCGGGCCGGATGTCGAACTGCGCCACTTCGAGGACCATGCATCAATCCTTACAGACCTAGCCGGCGGCATGCCAATCGCTCGGGTCGACGAAGCCGCTGAGACCGGCCGCGGCGGGCCGGGCTGAGCTGAGTGCCCGAGCTGGACACCCTGCTGAACGAGCGGGAGGGATGGACGACGCGACGATCGAGATCACCAAGTAGGAGACGGGGGGCCGCGGTGGCGTGATCTATGCCACCGCGGTGTCTCTGTTGATGATGGTGCTCTGCTGCGCCACCCCGGCCGGGCACTGACCTGGTGCAACGTCGGCGCATCGTTACCCGAAAGAAACCGGCGACTTCCAACCGAGCCGCTCACCAGGCGTCTTACTTACTAGCAATGCAAAACGCGGGCTGGATGTGCTCGGGGAGTATGTGCGACCGGCACGATCCGCTCAACCCTGGCTTGCATTGCTGGCGTTCGCCCTACCCGGGCGCTGCCGGATCAGGTGCGGCTGCACCGGCCAACCGACGGGGGAGACCTCGCCAGAAGGAGCACGAATTGAAGAACAACCGCACGAAGGCAGCTGTGCTCGGTGGCACGTTGGCCGCAGGAGCCGCGCTCGCGCTGCTCAGCCCGGCCTCGCCGGCATGGGCCTACGATTCCGACGGCCTGTACCTCGCCATCGCCGTGCAGTCTCCTGCCACCCTGGTCGCCCGGGGCGCTGCCGTCGATGTGACCAGCGACGTCGCCTGCACCTCCGGGCACTCCGTCTACCTGGACACCTCGCTGAAGGAGCGGGTCGGCAGCCGGATCGTCAGCGGGAGCGGCTACATCCACCTGACGTGCACCGGAAGCCTGCAACGAGTAGTGGTCAGGGTCATCCCAGGCAGCGGAACGCCGTTTGCACGGGGAACCGCAGTCGCGACCGCGAACATCTACGGCTGCGTCGGGACCATCTGTGGTCAAGAGATGGACGACACGACGATCGAGATCACCAAGTAAGAGACGGTGTCTCTCTTGGTGATGTCTGATCAGGCAGCTGACATTCCCGCGACCGGGACGTGGATCAGTCGACGTTGATGAAGTGCTTCCGTGCGGCGGCTGCGCCGGGTGCGGCGCTGCTGCGCGTCCCGGCCGGCCCTGAGCTGGTGGGCCGGCGGCGGCGAATCGTTACCGGAAAGACATCGGCGACTGCCAACCCAGCCGCCCACCAGGCGTCTTAGTTAGTAGCAATGCAAACCGGGCTGGATGTGCTCAGCGGGCAGGGTGGGACTGGCCCGATCTGCTCTACCCCCGGCCTGCACAGCTGGCGTTCGCCCTACCCGGGCGCTGCCGGATCAGGTGCGGCTGCACCGGCCAAACCGACGGGGGAGACCTCGCCAGAAGGAGCACGAATTGAAGAACAACCGCACGAAGGCAGCTGTGCTCGGTGGCGTGCTGGCCGCAGGGACCGCGCTCGCGCTGCTCAGCCCCGCCTCGCCGGCGCTGGCGTACGACTACGACTACGACGGCATGTACCTCGATATCGCCGTGCAGTCCTCTGCCACCCTGGTCGCCCGGGGCGCTGCCATCGATGTACCCATCGACATCACCTGCAACCCCGAGGAGGTCCAGCTGACCATCGAGGTGGCAGAGCGGGTTGGCAGCCGGATCGCGCGCGGGTACGCCTACAGCCCGGTGGCGTGCGCCGGAGTCCAGCAAACCGGAATCCAGCAACGGGTGCTGATAAGGGTTCCCTCACAGAGCGGCACGCCGTTCATGCGCGGGACCGCAGTTGTCACCGCGAGCATCTACGGCTGCAACGGAAGCTGTGGCAGCACGTCGGAGAACACGACGATCAATATCACCACGTAGGAGACGGGGGGCCGCGGTGGCGTGATCTACGCCACCGCGGCGTCTCTGTGATGCGCCTGCAGCGATTCCCACTCCACCAGCAGCACGAACCGAGTGGGGGTCTGGACTCCCTGGGTCATCCGCGGGCTAGCAGGCCGGCCGACTCGCGCACCGCGCCTACGGCGCTGTGATAGCCCGCCTCGAAAGCGGATTAGGCGCCGGGCTGGACATCGAACTCTGCGATCTCAAGAACCATGACCCGATCCTCGCAGACCGCTCCGGCTCAGGCGCGACCACCGGCCTCAGCGGCCGAGCAGGTCCGCGACGGCGTCGGCGAACAGGCCGGTGTGCAGATCCACGTCGGCGGCCTCGGTCGCCGGGCACATCAGCGCCATGTTGTGGAACGGCGTGAGCAGCACCCCGCGGTTGGCCAGGTACAGATGCAGGTACTCGTCCAGGTCGGGGTCAGCCGCTGCTGCCGACTCGTTGCCGGTGCGAGGGGCGGGCGAGCTGAACCGGTACTCCGCCCGGGCGCCGAGCCGGCTGACCGACCACGGCAGCCCATGCTGGTCGATGGTCGCCTGGACCCCCGAGGTGTAGCGGACCGCCAGCTCGGTCATCGACGTGAACGCCTGCTCGGTGAGCACCTCGGACAGGGTGGCCCGCATCGCGGCGGTCGACAGGGCATTGCCCGCCAGCGTGCCGCCGACGCCGCCCACGTCCACGATGTCGGCGGCACCGGTACGGGTGTGCTCCTCGACGCGGGCGCCAACCTGCTCGGTGATCCCGTACGCACCGCAGGCAATGCCGCCGCCGATCGACTTGCCGACCACCACGATGTCAGGCTGCAGCCGCTCGGTCGCCGTCATGCCGCCCGGACCGGCCGACAGGGTGTGCGTCTCGTCGATCAGCAGCAGCGCGCCGTGCTCGGTGGCCAGCCGGCGCAACCCGTCCAGGAAGCCCGGCTCGGGCAGCACGATGCCGATGTTGGTCAGCGCGGGTTCGGTGACGATCACCGCGACGTCGCCGTGTTCGAGCTCGGCCCGCACCGACTCCAGGTCGTTGAAATGAGCCACCCGGGTGGTGCTGGCCGGGTCGACCGAGGGGCCGACGTTCCCCGGCCGCGACCGGGCGCTGCCGGTGCCGTCGAGGATCACGAAGGTCTCATCGACGCTGCCGTGATAGCAGTAGGAGAAGACCAGGATCCTGGGCCGCCCGGTGGCGAGCCGGGCCAGCCTGATCGCCCAGCGATTGGCATCGGTGGCCGACAGCGAGAACGACCAGAGCGGCAGGCCGAACCGCCGGGCCAGCTCGGCGGCGACCCATTCGGCGTCCTCGGTGGGCAGCATGGTGGTGATGCCACCTCGGCCGACGGTCCGGCGGCTGATCGCCGCCATCACGGCGGGCGCTGAGTGCCCGGCCATCGCCCCGGTGTCACCGAGGGCGAAGTCGGCATAGCGGTGGCCGTCGACGTCGGTCACCGTCGCTCCGGAGGCGGTGTCGAGGTAGAGCGGAAAGCCGCCTGACCACTTGCTCATCCAGGTCATCGGCACCCGCCCGATCAGGTGACCGGCCTGCCGGAACAGGGCCAGCGACGCCGGGTGGCCGGCGACGTAGTGCTCCCGCTCGCGCTCGATCAGCCGGCGCAGCCGATCGCGCGCCAGCACGGGCTGATCATCGCGCGGGCCAACGACGGGTGCGGCCATGCTGCCTCCAGAGCATCGCGGAACTCCAGCGGTTCACTGGATCGGACTAGTCCGAGCCATCCGGTGCCGAGCCGTCCGGTGCCGAGCCGTCCGGTGCCGAGCCGTCCAGTGCGGCGGTGATCCGGCCGCGGACCTCGGCGATGCCGATCCGGGCGCCGTCCGGGCCGGGCGCGCTGGCGGTCATCACCACCTCGTCGCCGTCGGCGAGGTAGCCGTGCTGCGAGCCGTCGGACAGCGGAAACGGCCGGCTGCCGCCCCAGCTGAGTTCCAGCAGGCTGCCCAGCTGGTCGGGCTCCGGGCCGCTGACGGTGCCCGAGCCGTACAGGTCGCCGGGCCGCAGCGAGGCCCCGTTGACGGTCAGGTGCGCCATCATCTGCGCGCCGGTCCAGTACATGGTGGCGAACGGCGGCCGCGCGATCAGCTCGCCGTTGAGCCGCACCTCGATGCTCAGGTCCAGGTTCCACGAGTCCCCGGTGTCGTCCAGGTAGGGCAGCGGCGCCGGATCGCGGGGCACGGCTGGCACCCGGGCCGCTTCCAGGGCGGCCAGCGGGGTGATCCAGGCCGAGATCGAGGTGGCGAACGACTTGCCCAGGAACGGCCCCAGCGGCACGTACTCCCAGGCCTGGATGTCACGGGCGGACCAGTCGTTGAGCAGGACCACGCCGAAGACATGCCGCGCGAAGTCCCCGATAGGGACCGGCTGGCCGTGCGAGGAGCCGGCACCGACCACGAAGCCGACCTCGGCCTCCATGTCCAGCCGCTGGGACGGGCCGAACTCCACCCCGTCCCCCGCCTGGCGCTGGCCCTGCGGGCGGCGGACGTCGGTGCCGGAGACCACCACCGTGCCGGCCCGGCCGTGGTAGCCGACCGGCAGGTGCTTCCAGTTCGGGAGCAGCGAGCTGCTGTCCGGGCGAAAGACCCGGCTGGCGTTCAGGGCGTGGTTCTCCGAGGCGTAGAAGTCGACGTAGTCGGCCACCGTGAACGGCAGCACGGTGGGCAGCCCGGCCAGCGGCACCAGCAGCGGTTCCAGCTGCTCGCGGTGCGCCCCGTCGGCCAGCCAGCCGGTGATCGCGGTCCGCACATCCAGCCAGCTGGACGGCCCGGCGGCCAGGAACGCATCGAGGTTGGACCCGGCGAACAGCTGGGCATGCTCGGGCAGCAGCGCCGCGGTGGCCGGGCGCAGCAGCAGCGCGAAGCCACCGATCCGGACGGCCGGTTGCGGCTGGCCGCCGGTCAGCACGACGCCGTAGGGCAGCGTGGCGATTCCGAACGGGTCGTCGGCCGGCAGGTCCAGCCAGGTTGCGGTCATGCGGCGCTCACCAGTTTCAGCTCGATCAGGTCGCTCAGGGGTTCTTCGATGCTGCAGCTGCCGATCGAGAGGAACCGGGCCCGGACGGCGGCGACCTCGGTGGGGGAGAGGGTGCGGGCCTGCTCGGCCAGTGCGGCGCCGTCCCGGTCGGCGAGCAGCTCGGCCGGTGGCGTGCCACCGGCCTGGGTCGAGTGCACCGCGAGCAGGACGTTGAGAAAACCGTGGTGGGAGAAGCCGGTCGCCGGATCGTCATGGGCCACCGCGTTGTGCAGTCCCGCGGTGCACTTGAACCGGACGCCGGCCGCGACCGCCGCCTCGATGGCCGCGGCCAGTGGCCCGGCACCGGGAAAGGCGGCGGGCGTGGTGCCGCCGGTGCGCAGCTTCAGCCCGAGGCCGGCCTCGTGCAGCGCCGCCGCCAGCTCGAGGGACACCTCGGCAACCGGGATCTCGGCGAACACCGTCAGCCCGCGCCGGGCGGCCGGGCCGAGGTGCTCCAGCGCGGCCGGCAGCTCGGTGGCGGTGACCGGCAGCTCCACAGCCCCGAGCCGCAGCCGCGGGCAGCCCTCGGCCGAGGCCAGCGCGGCGGCCAGCTCCGCCGGACCGCCCGGAACCGTCATCGAGATCTCCGGCGAGCCGAGGGCCGCCGGCTCCGCGTCCAGGCCGGCGAGGGCATCGTCGAGTTCGGGCAGCCGGCCGGCCGGGCAGACGAACCTGGCGACCAGGCCGGCGTACCAGTCCTGCCGGTAGCGGGCGTGGCCGCTGACCGCGTCCGGCATCGCGGCGTTGCCGGGCGGGAACAGCGCGGCGTCGTCGAACAGGCCGGTGAACAAGGGTGGAACGCTCACTGGCGACCGCCGGACCAGCTCCAGGCGTAGCGTCCGTCGTCGGCGGCCTGACCGCCCTCGCCGAGCTCCAGCGGCCGGAAGGTGTCCACCATGACCGCCAGCTCGTCGAAGGCCTCGGCGCCGATGCTGCGCTCGTAGGCACCGGGCTGCGGGCCGTGCGAGTGGCCGCCCGGGTGCAGCGAGATGGAGCCCGGACCGATTCCGGAACCCTTGCGGGCCTCGTAGTCCCCGGCCACGTAGAACATCACCTCGTCGGAGTCGACGTTGGAGTGGTAGTACGGCACCGGGATCGACAGCGGGTGGTAGTCGACCTTGCGGGGGACGAAGTTGCAGATCACGAAGTTGTCGGCCTCGAAGACCTGGTGCACCGGCGGCGGCTGGTGGACGCGCCCGGTGATCGGTTCGAAGTCGGCCACGTTGAACGCGTAGGGGTACAGGCAGCCGTCCCAGCCGACGACGTCCAGCGGGTGGTGGGCGCTGACGTGCACGGTGCCGCCGATGCCACCGGGAGCGGTCGGGTCGCGGTGCTTGACGTAGACCGGGACGTCGCTGCCCTCGCCGACCAGCAGCTCGCCCGGGCCGCGCAGGTCCCGCTCGCAGTACGGGGCGTGCTCGAGCAGCTGGCCGAACCGCGACAGGTAGCGCTTGGGCGGGGCGATGTGCGAGTTGGCCTCGATGCAGTACAGCCGCACCGGCTGGCCGCCGGTGGGCAACCAGCGGTGGGTGGTGGCGCGCGGGATGATCAGGTAGTCACCGGGGCCGACCTCGACCGGCCCGAACACCGTCTCGACCCGGGCAGTGCCGGCCTGGACGAACACGCACTCGTCACCCACGGCATTGCGGTAGAACGGCGAGGCCTTGCCGGCCAGCACGTAGCTGATCCGGACGTCGGCATTGGCCAGCACCAGCCGCCGGCCGGTGACCGCGTCGGTGTCGGCCGCGGCGTCGTCGTCGAACAGCGCCGGCAGCACCAGGTGCCGGGGGATCAGCGGGCGGTTGGCGATCCGGCGCTGGTCGGGCAGCTGCCACTCGCAGGCGTCGGTGATCGCGGACGGGATGTTGCGGTGGTAGAGCAGTGAGGAATCGGAGGAGAAGCCCTCCTCACCCATCAGCTCCTCGAAGTAGAGGTTGCCTTCGGGGTCCCGGTGCTGGGTGTGCCGCTTGTGCGGAACCGCCCCCACGCTGCGGTAATGGGCCATCTGCTCGACTCCTTTGTCGCTGCTGCGTGCACCTACAGACGTTATCGCCTGACGCCGACGCTGTGTTCGCCCGGCGGGCCGGGCATCACGGCAGTGCCGAGATCTTGCCGCTGACGTCGGGGTCCGGGCGGAACTCGGGCCCGGTCTCGGTGCGGCCGCCGATGTAGAGCCAGCCCAGCAGCTGTTCGGAGCTGCCGACCCCGATCAGCCGGCGCACCTGGGGCAGTTCCACCGCTGGCCCGGAGCGCCACATGGCCGTCCAGCCGGCCTCGAACAGCACCAGCTCCAACGTGCTGATCAACGCGGCGGTGGCCGCCAGCTGCTCCCAGGCGGGCACCTTGGGATGCTCCACCGGGGTCGCGATGATGCTGAGCAGCAGCGGGGCCCGGGTCGGCTTGGCCGCCGTCCGGGCTGCTTCCGGACTGCCCGGCGGATCGCCGAAGCCGTCGGCCAGCGCCGCCCCGAGCCGTTCCCGGTCGCTGCCGCGCAGGCTCACCAGCCGCCACGGTCGCAGCCCGGCATGGTCCGGGCTGTGGGCGGCCAGTGCCAGGTACTCGTAGAGCTCGGCGTCGGTGGGCGCGGCGCCGGTTACCGGAGCCGTGCTGCGCCGGCGCCGGATCGCTTCGGTCAGTTCCATCGATCTCCCTCGCTGCGCCGGGCTGCCGGCTCCGCGCCGAAGCCTATTCGCCCGTGCGGAACGGCCGGTGAGAGCACGTGAAGATGGGCGGCCATGCCCGTCGCTGGCTAGTCTGGCCTCGTGAACGAGGAGCCGGTGACCACCTTCCGACCCGACCTGCGGGGTCCGGACGCCGACCTGTTGCGCCATGTCCTGGGCCACTACCCGACCGGGGTTGCCGTGATCACCGCGCACACCGAGAACGGTCCGGTGGGCATGGCGATGAACTCCTTCACCTCGCTGTCACTGGATCCGCCGCTGGTGCTGTTCTGCCCGGCCGCGTCCTCCACCACCTGGCCGGCGCTGCGCGAGGTCGGCAAGGTGGCGATCAACGTGCTGTCGGCAGGGCAGGAGGGGCTGAGCCGCAAGTTCGCCACCAAGGCGGTGGACCGATTCAGCGACGCCTCCTGGTCGGTGGGCGAGAACGGCGCGCCGCTGCTGCACGACGCCCTCGGTTGGCTCGAATGCACCGTCCGGAGCGAGTCCCCGGGCGGTGACCACACCGTCGTGATCGCCGAGATCGAGCGGATGAACGTGCACTGGGAGATCACCGAGCCGCTGGTCTTCTTCCGGGGCCGGTACTACCCGGGCATGACGGCGGCGGTCGAATCCGAGCCGGTGCCGCTGACCTCGGCGGAGGAGCCGGCGACCCGGATCGAGCCGGACCGGTCAGTGGAGGCTGTTCGCTGACTCCTCCAGCGCGTCCATCGCGCTGTGGATCCGCGGCACCGAGACCGGATAGGCGGTGCCCAGCTTCTGGGCGAACAGGCTGACCCGCAACTCCTCGATCATCCAGCGCAGCTCGGACAGGCCTGGCAGATCGGCATCCAGCTTGGCCCGCAGCTCCGTACTGAGCTGGTTGAAGTCCCGCAGCACGACCTCGACCTGGGCCTGCCGGTCCCGGTCGCGGTCCAGGTTGCCCGGCGCGTCGGTGAGCCGCTGCACCATCGCCCGCAGGTAACGCCGCAGCTGCGGCAGCTGGGCGGCGCCGGTGCCGGTCACGAAGCCGGGGT
>NZ_DASVQG010000306.1:0-5535 GCF_036389215.1 Jatrophihabitans sp. | reverse complement strand
CTCGCCGTAGCCCAGCCAGCAGATCCGGGCCGGCAACCCCTGATAGTGCACCCGTTCCTGGGCCATCCTGATCCACCGGTGCAGCGACTCGTTCTCCGGGAACAGCTCCAGCACCGCCTGGTCGGTGCGGGCGATGTCCTTGGGGTCACCGGACAGCGCCGCCCACCGGAACGGGCCCCTGCCCTCGGCGAACAGCGGCCGGATGTAGGCCGGCACGAAGCCGGGGAAGGCGAAGGCGCGGGAGTAGCCGGCCAGCTGAGCCTCGCCGCGGATCGAGTTGCCGTAGTCGAACACCTCGGCGCCGGCGTCGGCGAAGCCCACCATCGCCTCGACGTGGCGGGCCATCGAGGCCCGGGCCCGGCCGGTGAACTCCTCCGGCTTGCGGGCGGCGTACTCCTTCATGTCGTCGAACTCGACGCCGATCGGCAGGTAGGCCAGCGGGTCGTGCGCCGAGGTCTGGTCGGTGACGATGTCGATCGGGGCACTGTTGGCCAGCAGTTGCGGCACCAGCGACGCGGCGTTGCCGAGCAGCCCGATCGACAGCGGCCGGCGGGCGTCGCGGGCCTCGACGGCCAGGTCCAGGGCGTGCTGCATGGAGTCGGCCTGAACGTCGAGGTAGCGGTGCTCTATCCGGCGCGCGATCCGGCTCGGGTCACACTCGATGCAGATCGCCACCCCGTCGTTCATGGTGACCGCCAGTGGCTGGGCGCCGCCCATCCCGCCCAGCCCGGCGGTGAGGGTGATGGTGCCGGACAGGGTGCCGTTGAACTTCTTGGCCGCGACCGCCGCGAACGTCTCGTAGGTTCCCTGCAGGATGCCCTGGGTGCCGATGTAGATCCACGAACCGGCGGTCATCTGCCCGTACATCGTCAGCCCGAGCTGCTCCAGCCGGCGGAACTCCTCCCAGTTGGCCCAGTCACCCACCAGGTTGGAGTTGGCGATCAGCACCCGGGGCGCCCACTCGTGGGTCTGCAGCACTCCGACCGGCCGGCCGGACTGCACCAGCAGGGTCTCGTCCAGCTTCAGGGTGGTCAGCGTCCGGACGATCGCGTCGTAGCTGTTCCAGTCCCGCGCCGCCTTGCCGGTGCCGCCGTAGACCACCAGGTCCTCGGGGTGCTCGGCCACCTCGGGGTCGAGGTTGTTCATCAGCATGCGCAGCGGTGCCTCGGTCTGCCAGCCCAGCGCGCTCAGTTCGGTTCCGCGAGCCGCGCGGATCACCCGGGAAGAAGAAGTCATGGCAGTCATGGTGACTCGCCCCGCTCCGATCGGCCAGACCGGGGGTGGGGCGGTGCCGCGCCCGTCCGGCTGGGTGGACGTCATCATGGTGCTTGCACGCCGGTGGCGATACCGGTGGCAGCACCGAGTGGCGCGGGGGACAGGTGGCGATGCCGGGCGATCCGCCAGCAGCTGTGGTCCGGACAGCTGAGCAAGGGACGGGGCAGGCAACTGGGCAGCAGACGGGGCAGGCAATTGAGCAGCCGGCTGCGAGTTCTCCGCTGACCGCCGTCAGCTGGCCGGTACGCACCGCCCGGCTGCAGCTACGGGCGGCAACCGCGGGCGATGCCGAGGTGACCTGGCCGTACTGGCGGCTCGAGGTCGTCAACAACTGGCTGACCCGCGCCCCGGACACCTACGAGGAGTACCGCGCCGTGTTCGAGTACCCGGTCCGCCTGGCGAAGACGCTCGTCGTCGAACTCGACGGTGTGGTGATCGGCGACCTGATGATCGCCGTCGAGGATGCCTGGGCCCAGGCCGAGGTCGCCGACCAGGCCCGCGGCGTGCAGGCCGAGCTGGGCTGGACCTTCCACCCCGGCTACACCGGACAGGGGTATGCCACCGAAGCGGTCCGCGAGCTGATCCGGATCTGCTTCACCGACCTCGGCCTGCGGCGGGTGACGGCCAATTGCTTCGCCGGCAACGAGGCGTCGTGGCGGTTGATGGAGCGGGTCGGGATGCGTCGGGAGCTCTACACCGTCCGTGAATCGCTGCACCGGTCCGGGGCCTGGCTCGACGGCATCGGCTACGCCCTGCTCGCCGACGAGTGGCGCGGCGTGAGCTCGACCGAGCCGGACGGTGGCACCCCCGGTCAGCCCGCGCCGTCGTAGTCCCCGTCCACCAGCTCGGCCAGTGCGGGGATCAGCCGCTGGGCGGTGTCCAGCTCCGGAGTCAGATCGCGGTCGGCGACGCCGGCCGGCAGCTCCGCGCACAGCTCGACGGCCAGCGCCTGCGCGGCGCTGAGCGGAGCAGCGGCCATCCGGACCGCGCGCACCGCAGCGACCAGCTCGCAGGCCACCACCACCTCGTACCGCTCGGCCGCGGTGAGCAGCTGCCGGGCGGCCAGCGAGGCGAAGCTCGCGGTGTCCTCGATGCCGCGCGACAGCGTGACGGACTGGGTCGAGGCCGGTGCCGCTGTGGCACGCAGGTCACCGAGGGCGGCGGCGGCCACGTACTCCACGACCATCACCCCGGACGATCCGGGCGTCCCGTCGCCCAGGAAGGGCTCCAGGCCGGTGTGATTGGGCTCGCTGGCGTAGGTCAGCCGGTTCAGCGACAGCTGGCCCGACTGCACGGCGGCGATCGCGGCGGTGTCACAGGCCAGCGCCAGGTAACCGGCGTGGAAGCCGCCGTGGTGGGCGACCGAGCCGTCGGCCAGGATCGACGGGTTCTCCGACGGCGCGTTGGAATAGGCGTCGACGGTTCCGGTGAGTTCGGTGAGCGCGTCCAGCAGGATGCCGTGACCCTGGGGCAGCGCCCGCAGGCCGTACGGGTCCTGCACCCGGGCCGGCTCCGGCGCGCCGACCAGGCTGCGCATCACCCGGCAGGTGATCCGGGCCCCGGGCATCGGGGTGGCCTGCTCTACGGGTGCGGCGTAGGCCTCGGCGTTGCCCCGGACGGCGGCGAAGCTCAGCGCGGCCACCACCAGCGCGGCCCGGGCGCCGGTGCCCAGCCGCCGGGCGGCCAGGGCGGCGTCGGAGATCGCGGCGGCGTTGCTGGAGATGAAGGGCAGCGCGTCGTGCGGCCCGAACACCAGCTCGCCGGCCGACCGGTCCTGCAGGGCGAGCGCGGTGGTCGCCAGTGCCGACAGCTCGGCGGTGCCGATGCCGACGAACTCCCGGATCACCGGCAGCGCGTCGGCGTTGATCATGTCGGCGAGGGCGCTGACCACCGCCGGGCGCAGGCCGGCGCCGCCGGCGCAGAGCTGGTTGAGCCGGATCAGCAGCATGGCCCGCACCCGGTCGGGCGAGCGGGGGCCGCCGGCGGAGGTGGCGTGGCTGCGCAGCAGGCCCTGGGCGCCGGTCGTGTCCGGTTCGACGTCGACGGTCCGGTTGGCTCCGACGCCGGTGGTCACGCCGTAGATCGGGCGCTGCCGTCCGGCGAGCACGGCCTGCTGGTGTGATCGCAGCACCCGGTCCAGTGCCTGGGTGCTCACCTCGACGGTCAGCGGCCCGTCAGCGGCGGCCGCGATCTGCGCGGTCCTGAGGTGCTGCCCATCGATCCGGATCACCCACGCGCCTCCACTCGGCTGCCGAGAACGCGGATTCTGTCACAGCAGGCCGGCGCCGCCGGCGGCTTCATCCTGCGCTCCAGCGGGTGAGGCGGCGGGCGGCGCTTACATGTCGGGCGCACGATGGAACAATCGCGCGATGGGACAATCGCGCGATGGAACGATGCAGCTTCGCACCGGCTGATCACCCAGTGATCTGGCAGGAAGCGTGGAGTTCACACTTCGAGGCAGCGCCTCGACCGGCAGGAAAGTGACCGCTTGTGATCCGCTTCGACTCGGTTTCCAAGCATTACCCCGACGGCACGGTAGCCGTCGACTCGCTGGAGCTGGTAGCACCCTCGGGCCAGATCACCGTGTTCGTCGGCCCGTCCGGCTGCGGCAAGACCACCTCGCTCAGGATGATCAACCGGATGATCGAGCCCACCTCGGGCAAGATCTGGCTCGATGACAAGGACACCTCGACCATCCCGACCCACGAGCTGCGCCGACAGATCGGCTACGTGATCCAGCACGCCGGGTTGTTCCCGCACCGGACGATCCTCGACAACATCGCCACGGTGCCGTTGCTGCTGGGCTGGGACCGCAAGAAGGCCCGGGCCCGCAGCCGGGAGCTCCTGGAGCGGGTCGGCCTGCCGGCCCACTTCGCCGACCGCTATCCCGCGCAGCTGTCCGGTGGCCAGCAGCAGCGGGTCGGGGTGGCCCGGGCGCTGGCCGCCGATCCGCCGGTGATGCTGATGGACGAGCCTTTCAGCGCGGTCGATCCCATCGCCCGCGATCAGTTGCAGGAGGAGTTCCTGCGGCTGCAGAACGAACTCGGCAAGACGATCGTCTTCGTTACCCACGACATCGACGAGGCGATCAAGCTCGGAGATCAGGTGGCGGTGTTGCGGGTCGGTGGCCGGCTGGCCCAGCTGGCCACCCCGGGACAGCTGCTGGGTGAGCCGGCTGACGCGTTCGTCGCGGCCTTCGTCGGACGGGATCGCGGTTACCGGGCGCTGGGCTTCACGCCGGCCGGCGAGCTGGCCACCCACGACGAGCCGACCATCGCGATGGGGTCGGCGCTGGCCGGTGCCGAGGCCGCCGATGACTGGTTGCTGGCCGTCGACGACCAGGGCGCTCCGCAGGGCTGGCTGCGGCTGGCGGATCTGGGTGCGGACCAGGCAGGCCGGGGCGCGCTCACCGTCACCGAGGAACTGCTGCACCGGGGCGGCACCGTCGCCGGCCAGGACGGTTCGCTGCGCTCGTTCCTGGACGCCTGCCTGTCCTCGCCGTCCGGGCGCGGTGTGATCGTCGACGGCACCGGGCGGCTTGCCGGCACCGTGACCGCCGTCGAGGTGCTGGCCGCGATCGAGCAGCGCTCGGCATCCGGCGCCGCCGGCCGGCCCGTCGGGCAACCGGTCGGGGGCGGCCAGTGATCCAGTACTACCGGGAGCACTCCGAGGAGATCAACAACTGGCTGGGCTGGCATGCCTGGCTCTCGGCGCTGCCGCTGCTGATCGGCCTGCTGATCGCGTTGCCGCTGGGCTGGCTGGCCCGCCGATACCGCTGGCTCTACCCGCCGATGGTGACGGTGGCCGGGTTGCTGTACACCATCCCGTCGCTGGCGCTGTTCATCCTGCTGCCCGGCGTGCTCAAGACCAGGATCCTGGATCCGAGCAATGTGGTGGTGGCGCTGACCATCTACACGGTGGCGCTGCTGGTCCGGGTGGTGGCCGATGCCCTCGGGGCGGTGCCCGAGCAGGTGCTGCAGGCGGCTACCGCCATGGGTTACCGCAGGATCGGCAGGTTGCTCAAGGTGGAACTGCCGATCGCCGTGCCGGTGATCGCCGCCGGCCTGCGGGTGGCGGCGGTCTCCAATGTCAGCCTGGTGTCGGTGGCGGCGCTGATCGGGGTTCCCGAACTGGGCCAGCTGTTCACCAACGGCTTCCAGCTCAGCTACCAGGCCCCGATCCTGCTCGGCATCCTGCTGTCGGTGCTGCTGGCCCTGCTCTTCGACACCGTGATCCAGCTGGCGGCCCGCGTCCTGACGC
>NZ_DASVQG010000305.1:0-23970 GCF_036389215.1 Jatrophihabitans sp. | reverse complement strand
TCCGCGACACCCGACCATCCTGCCAGTCCTAATTCTGGGGCCTGCTGCCCACTAAGCTTTGCGCGTGAGCACCGCGACCCGCGTCTTCCTGGCCAGGCTGGCCGGCCTCGGGGTGTTCGATCCCAACGGCGATCAGCTGGGCCGGGTGCGCGACGCGGTGGCGACCTTGCGGGTCGGACGCCAGCCACCACGCATCCTCGGCCTGGTGGTCGAGGTGCAGCACCGGCGGCGGATCTTCGTCCCGATGGGGCGGGTCACCCGGATCGAGCCGGACGCGGTGGTGCTCACCACCGGCAGCGTCAACATCAAGCGCTTCGAGCAGCGGCCGAACGAGCTGCTGGTGCTGGGCGAGGTGCTGGACCGGACCGTGGTGCGGATCGAGGACGGCGCCCGGATGGTGGTGGTCGACGCCGCCATGGAGCAGAGCCGCACCCGGGACTGGGTGATCACCAAGCTGGCGGTGCGCGCGGCCACCGGCAAGCTGGGCCGCCGCCGGGCGGTGCTGCACCAGGTGGACTGGAACGACGTGGACGGGCTGTCGGCCACCGAGAACGGCCAGGGTGCGGACTCGCTGCTGGCGGTGCTGGCCGGTCTGCGGCCGGCCGACGTCGCGGCGCAGTTGCAGGACATGCCTGACAAGCGGCAGCAGGAGGTGGCCGAGGCCCTGGACGACGAGCGGCTGGCCGACGTGATGGAGGAGCTGCCCGAAGAGGACCAGATCAACATCATCAGCGGGCTGACCGACGAGCGCGCGGCCGACGTGCTCGAGCGGATGAACGACGACGACGCCGCCGACCTGCTGCGGGAGCTGCCCGCCGACGAGCAGGAACGGCTGCTGGAGATCATGGAGCCCGAAGAGGCCGCGCCGGTCCGGCGGCTGATGACCTACGGCGAGTACAGCGCCGGCGGCATGATGACCTCCGAGCCGGTCATCCTGCTGCCCGACGCCACCGTGGCCGAGGCGCTGGCCCGGCTGCGCAACCCGGACCTGTCCCCGGCGCTGGCGGCGCAGGTGTACGTCGTCCGCCCGCCGCAGGCCACCCCGACCGGCCGCTACCTCGGCATGGCGCACATCCAGCGGCTGCTGCGCGAGCCGCCGTCGACGCTGGTGTCCGGGGCCATCGATGCCGACATCGACCCGGTGAACCCGGAATCGACGCTGCAGCAGGTCACCCGGCACCTGGCGACCTACAACCTGGTGGCGGTGCCGGTGGTGGACGACAACGACCGGCTGCTGGGCGCGGTCAGCGTGGACGACGTGATCGACCACCTGCTGCCCGAGGACTGGCGCGACCGGGACGAGCTGCCGGCCGACGCCGCGGTGACCCGGAAGCGGGCGCAATGACCGGCCTGGCCGCCATCCGCCGCTGGACGTCCTCGTGAGCGAACCGCGCCGCAGGCTCGACCAGCCGGTGGCGCCCCGCGGGCTGCGCCGGCCCCGGATCTCACCCGAGGCGGTCGGCTCGGCCGCCGAGACGATCGCCCGGTTCTTCGGCACCGCCCGCTACCTGTTCCTGCAGACCCTGATCGTGATCATCTGGATCGGGATCAACGCGGTCTGGGGCATCAACTACGCCAACCACAAGCACCACGGCAACAAGCCGTTCGACCCGTACCCGTTCATCCTGCTGAACCTGGCCTTCTCCACCCAGGCCGCCTACGCCGCGCCGCTGATCCTGCTGGCCCAGAACCGGCAGGCCGACCGGGACCGGATCCAGGCCGACGCCGACCGGATCCGCGACGACCGGGCGATCGCCGACGCCGAGTACCTGGCCCGCGAGATCGCCTCGATCCGGATCGCGCTCGGCGACGTTGTCACCCGCGACTACCTGCGGTCCGAACTCGCCCGGCTGGAGCGCGTGCGCGACGGACGCGACGACCGGGACGGCTGAGCCCACCCGGGTTGTCGTGCCCCCCGGGTGGTTCAGCCGTGACGTCCCAGCCGTGCGCCCCTCGGGTCGAGTCAGTAGGCGCCGGCCGGCTGCTCGGCAGGTTCGATCACGATCTGGGACTCCAGCTCCTTGACCCGGCGGTAGTCGGCGTCGATCGCCTCCCCGGTCGGCGCGGCCAGCGTCACCCAGGCCAGGAAGTTCGACAGGTCATCGGTGGACTGCACCCAGTCGCCGGTGCCCTTCGGGAAGTTCTTGCCGGCGTAGGTGGGCAACTGCTCGACCTCGTCGAAGATCTCGGCATTGCGCCAGATGCCGGCCTGCGGCGAGGAGACGAATACCCCGCACACGTGCCGCAGCAGCTCGTAGGACGGCCGGAACTCCCCGTGCACCCGGTGCGCGACGGTGCGCAGGATGTGGTTGGACCCGGTGGCCATCCTGCTGATCAGCTGGTGGCCGCCGCCGGCCGGCCGCTCGGCGATCTCGATCAGGCGTGGGCCCTGCGGCGTCAGCATCACCTCGGCGTGGCCGCAACCGTTGCGAAAGCCCAGGGCGTCCAGCACCTTGACCGTGTAGTCCCAGACGATCCGGGCCTGCTCGTCCTCCGGCGCGAGGAAGTCGACCCGGTCATAGATGCCGATCCGGTCACCCTTGCGGAGCTTGGTGTAGCGGCAGACGTCGACCAGCCCATGCCGGCCGTCCACGGAGTAGGAGTCCACCAGGTACTCGTTGCCGGCGGCGAACTCCTGGATCAGGATCCCGCCGTTGACCAGGCCCAGATGGTTGACCCCGGTTGCCATCCGGTCCAGCAGCGGGCGCCAGGCCTGGCTGCCGGCCGGCACCAGGTGCACGTCGTCGGTGCCGCCGCTGTTCGGCGGCTTCACCACCAGGTCGCGGTTCCGCAGCCCGTTGTCCTCGATCCAGGCCGCGATCTCCTCGGCATCGTCGGAGAAGAGCTGGCGCAGGTGCGGGATCCCGGCCCGGGCGGCCGCCTTGGCCATCTCCCACTTGTCCCGGCGCGCCTCGGCCAGCTCGCTGACGTTGCCGGTGCCGGGAAGCACCCTGGCCACCAGCGCCTCGAACAGCCGGATGCCGGGCTCGGCGCCGGGGATGATGCAGATCGGGTCGTACTTGGCGAGGTCGGCCGCCAGCGACTCGATCCGCTCGGGGGCGTAGTCGCCGTCGAAGTAGTGCACCTGCTCGAAGTTCTCCGGATGCCAACTGGCCGCCATCGCCGGCACCGGCTCGGGCCCGGACAACACCGCGATCGGGGTCACGCCCTCGTCGCGGAAGGCTGCGGCGTACTCCTGGCCGGTGGACAGCGGATCGACGATGATCGCATAGCGCTGCATGGGAATTACCTGCTTTCTCAGCTGACTGGTACGTCGAGTTCGGAGGTGGCCGCGCTCGGGATGGAGCCGGACACCGGTGGGTCGGCGGCCTGGCCGGCAGCCGCTGTCGGATCGTCGCCCTCGCCGGCCCCGGCCGGCGGCCGGCGCATCCCGGAGACGGCCAGTGCCAGCGCCAGCAGGCTCGCAAGCCCGCAGCACCACCACAGGTTCAGGCCGATGGCGTCGTAGGTGAGGACCCCCAGGCCGGGGCCGAGCGCGCCGCCCAGGGCGAACATCAGCTGCATCGAGCCGATGTAGCGCCCGCGCAGGTGTGCCGGTGCGACCATGCCGGGGTAGGCGAACATGGTGGGCCCGCCGATGATCTCGGCCAGCGTCCAGACCAGGGTGCCGATCAGGAAGACCGCCACGCCCCAGGGCAGCGCGTACAGCGAGAGTCCCGCGCCCAGCAGCGCGAAGCCGAGGCCGACCACCAGCTTGATCGGCAGCCGCTGGGTGAGCTTGGTGATCAGCAACTCGCAGGTGATCACCAGGAAGCCGTTGAGGGCGATCACCACGCTGAACCAGAAGGTGGCCAGCCCCGCGTCCCGCATCGTCAACGGCAGGGTGCTGACGTACTGGATGTAGACGGCGGCGTTGACCAGGATCGCCAGCAGGTACAGCACGAACCGGCGGTCGGCCAGCACTGCCCGGTAACCATCGCCGGCCGGCCGGCGGGCCGGTCCCCCGGCTCGCTGATCGGCCGGCACCCGCCGGGGCAGCGCGACAGCGGCGATCGCGCCGTAGCAGATCGCGGTGATCGCCTCGGCCCAGAACAGCAGGTCATAGCTCACCGAGATCAGCACGGCGCCGGCCAGCGGCGCGGCGGTGGTGCCGAGGTTCATCGCCCACCGGTACAGGGCGAAGATCATCACCTGCCGCTGCGGCGCGGTCAGCTCCGACAGCAGGGTCGCCGACGCCGGCCGGTACAGCTGTCCGGTCACGCCGACCAGCACCACCGCGGCGAGCAGCACCGGGTACGGGCGCAGGTACAGCACGCCGAGCAGCATCACCGCGCTGCCGCCCATCGACGCCAGGGTGGCCAGCCGCGGACCGAGCCGGTCGGCCAGCGCGCCGCCGGCCAGCACCCCGATCATCGCGCCCGCGCCGTACCCGGTCAGGGCGAAACCGGCCTGGAAGGAGGAGAAGCCGCGCTCGGTCAGGAACAGCACCAGGAAGGTCTGGAAGAACGCGCCCAGCCGGTTGACGAAGATGCCGAGCAGGATTGCCCGTACCGGCAAGGGTGATCCGGCCAGGGTGTTCCACACGCCGACCCGCTCCGTCGCGGCACCGGCAGCCGGGACAGCGCTCACGTCACCGCTCCCCGCTGTCGGCGGCCGGGTGCACCGCGGTGCCGGTGACGACCAGCGCGGCGTCGGCGGCCTCGAGCACGGCCCGGCACTGCTCGCCGGTGTCGGCGACGGCGGTCAGGTAGGCGATCCGCCCCCAGACCGTGCCGCCCGGCGGCGGGGCCAGCCGCTGGCCGGGTTCGGCCTGCACCACGGCCAGGTCCACCTCGGCCGGCAGCCGGTCGGGGTCGAAGCCGATCTCGGTGATCGTCATCTCGTAGGGGACGTAGCGGAACCGGACCGCGCCGACCAGCTTGCGGTCGGGGAAGATCCGCGGCTCCTGACCGCACGCGATCGCCGCGGCGGCCAGCCCCGGGTCGATGCCGGTGGCGCGCATCCCGAGGTAGGGGATCAGATCCCCGCCGAGCCTGGCGTTGACCTCGATCAGCTTCGGCCCGGACGGGGTGAGCCGGTACTCGGTATGGGTCATCCCGTCGGTGAAGCCGAGCGCGGCATGGGCCCGCTCCAGGGCGGTGATCAGCGCGGGGTCCGACAGCATCGGCTCGGCCCCGTCGACCAGGTGCCCGATCTCCTCGAAGTACGGCGGGTAGCCGAGTTCCTTGTGGGCAAGGCAGATCGGGTACACCTGGCCGTGGTAGACCGCGCAGTCGATGCTGATCTCGGGGCCGTCGGCGTACTCCTCGACCAGCACCGCGAGCTCGTCATAGACCAGCGCACCGGGCACCGTGGTGTCCCGGGCGAAGGCGAAGTGCTCGCGCAGGGCGGCCTCGTCGTGCGCCAGCACCACGCCGAGGCTCGCCGCGATGCCACGCGGCTTCAGCACCACCGGGTAGCCGATCTCCGCGGCCGCGGCCACGGCCTCCTCCACCGTGGCGACCACGGACGAGCGCGGCTGGGCCACGCCGGCCGCGGCCAGCCGCTGCCGGGTCAGGTGCTTGTCACGGCACCCCAGCACCACATCGGGCTCGCCACCCGGCAACCCCAGCGCCTGGGCGATCTTCGCGGTCGCAAGGATCCGCGCCTCGTCCCAGCACAGCACGCCGTCGATCGGATCCCGCTCGTTCAGTTCGCGGGCCGCCGAGATCATCCGCTCCGCATCGAGGGTGTCGGCCAGCACGGTGGCCGCGTCGATGTAGCGGGTCTCCCAGACCGGTTCGGCAGCCAGGAACAGGTGAACCCGGTACTGCTCGGCGATGCCGGCCAGCAGGTACTCGCGGAACAGCCGGGCACCGGTGGAGATCAGCAGCAGGTGCGGGCGCCGGTCGGTGGAACGCTCGCCCAGCGGGCTCGCCGCGGATCGTGCAACAGAGCTGGGAAGAGCTTCAGTCATGGGGGTACTCCTGGATCGGTAATTCCTGGATCACGGACACGCCGGCCGAGCCGTCGGCCCGGCGCCACTGCTCGGTGAGCCGCACCCGGCCATCGCCCAGCACCGTCGGGGTGCTCAGGCAGCGGCCGGCGACCACCTCGCCGTCGGTCATGATCTGGCAGTAGGCGGCTTCGATCACGCCGGCGCGATCGCGGACGCCGACCAGCCGGCCGGTTCGCACCGGCCCGCCGGCGAAGTCCGCCCAGACCAGCTCGTCCTGCTGGTGGTAGTGACCGACCACCGAGCCGGGGGTGGGCCGCGGCGGGCCGAACACCCGGCCGTCATAGCTGGGAAGGTCGTAGCTGGGAAGGTCGTAGCTGGGAAGGTCGTAGCTGTGAACGTCCGGCACCGGGGCGGCCCCGGGCCTGAGGTCATCCCGCAGGGTCATCGCTCAGCCCCACTGCACCGGGCACAGCTCGTCCCGGATCTGGAACAGCTCGCTACCCAGCATCGAGTTGATCACCATCGCGGCGCGGACCGGCAGCAGGGTGAGGTTGGCGTCCGGGATGCCGTGGCTGAAGCGAGCCCGGTTGAGGGCGTAGATCCGGTGGTCGTCCATGCCCTTCCAGCGCACCGAGTAGTCCTCCTCGATCACCAGGTCGCCGTCCTCGCCGGCGTCCAGGCGCTCGCGCAGCTCGGCCGAGAACGGCACCGGCGCGCTCTGCCGGCCGACGGCGATCACCGCGTAGGCGACCCGGTGCTGCTCCAGCCGCTCGGCAGTGCTGCAGTGCAGCACCACGTCCTTGCCGTCCAGCACGCCCTCGGTGACGTCCCGGCCGGGCAGCATCGCCACCGGGTACTCGCCGAACTCCAGCATCCGGTCGTAGTTGGCCTGGTAGAGCGTCCTGAGCACGCCCGGGGTGAGCGCGTCACCGGTCGGGTTGGCGTCCTCCACCAGTCGCCGGCGGGTGCCGCGGGTCAGGTCCTGCAGGTACTGCTGGTGGGCCGGGCGGTAGATCTCGTTCGCGGCCGGCGAGTCGTCGATGGTCTGGAACCACTGCCGGCGACCGAGCCACTTGATGTTGCTGAACCCGGCGCCGAGCAGCCGCAGCACGGCCTCGATACCGGTCTGGCCGCCGCCGATGACGGCGACCGGAGCGGTCTTGTCCGAGCTCATGGTGGGCAGGTGCAGCGCCAGGTGGTCGGCGATGAAGGCCCGGTCATCGGGCAGCGAGGACAGGCCGGCCGGCACGGTGGGCCGGGTACCGACGCCGATCACCAGGTGTTGCGAGCGAGCCACCGGGGCGCCGCCGGAGATGGCGTAGAAGCCCTCGCCCTCGACGAAGCTCACCTCCTCGATCGGGGTGCTGTAGTGGATGTTCTCGATCTGGCCGGAAGCCCAGGCCAGGTAGCGCATGTACTCCCGGCGCGGGATCACGTCGAACTGGGAGTTGATCATCGCGAACAGCCGGCCCTCGGTCACCAGGTAGTTGAGGAAGCTCAGCTTGTGGGTCGGGTCGACCAGCGACACCAGATCCTTCATCCACGAGGTCTGCATGCGCACGCCCGGGTGCAGCAGCGAGGAGTGCCAGCTGGAGTCAGCGGCCTTGTCGAACAAGGCGATCCGCTGGTCGGTCCTGGCCTGCAACAGCGCGGCGAGGCTGAGGTTCGCGGGACCGGCGCCGATTCCCACCACGGAGAAGTACGGCAGGTCAGTCTTGTTGCTCGTCATCGATCTTTTTCCGTTCCTCGGGGTGTTCAGGTCTGATGAGGGGCGGCGCCGGACGCGAGCTGGGTGGCAGCGCGCGCGCTGGCGGCGAGCACGGTCTTGGCCGCGCCGCCTGATCCGCCGGTGAAGGTGAGAACTCGGTCGTCGGTTCCGGCAACCGGCCGCAGCGCCAGGAGTGAATCGGTGCTGTAGCAGTCCAGGGCGGCAACCGGCTGAGCGCCGGCTACCAGCCGCAGTTCAGGAAACCGGCTCTGGGCCAGCTCGAACACCGCGTCGCTCAACGCGCTGTCCGGTTCCGGGCCGCCCAGCTCCGGGCCTCCCGGTTCCACGTCCCAAGCCTGGGTCGGCAGACCGAGCAGCTGCCCGGTGCCGGCCGGCTTGCCGTACAAACCGCTGACCTCATCGACAAAGGTGCCCGGACGCCAGCCGTTGATACCGAAAATCGTGTATTGAATTGCCTTGGTGCGCAGGCCCGCACCGTCCCAGCCGTACGCGCGCAGCAGAGCCGGCGTCCAGGCACCGGTTGCCAGCACCAGGATGTCGGAAGTATGCACAGTGCCGGCAGGATGCCCAGCGCCGACAAGGGTGAACGAGCCCGGTGCCAGGCCGGTGACAGCGCCGTCGGCCAGCACCTCGACCGTCCCGCGCTGGGCGAGGTCGGCCAGCACCCGGCTGCGCAGCCGCTCCGGATCCAGGTAGCCCGCCTGCCGCTCCTCGACCGCGACGACGGCGGAGCCGTCCAGGTCATCGCCGGCCCAGCCCCGCTCGCGGAGCTCGGCGCCGGTCAGCAGGCGCACCGAATCGGGCCGCGCGGCACTCACCTCGGCGGCACCCGCCTCGATCGAGGCGGTGTCCCGCGGCCGGTAGAGGGACCCGGTCTCGGTATAGCCGGCCCAGTCGCGCAGCCGGTCGTCGGCCAGCAGTTCGCCCAGGCTGTCGATCGCCAGCCGTCGCTGGACGGCCTCGATCTCGAAGCCGCGGACCGCGCCGCCGGAGGCCGCGGTCGCGTCCTGGCGGCGGGCCGCGCCCGGCGCGATGGTCACCCGGTCGACGCCCGGCTGTTGAGCAAGGCGCCAGGCAAGCAGGGCGCCGGCCACGCCGCCGCCGACGACAGACACGTGCATCGCGCTCACCTGCCGGTTCCGGCGAGTGCCCGGCGCAGTTGGACGGCTTCAGGCGGCGCGGGCCAGCTGCCCAGGCTCGCCAGCAGGCACCGTGCCGCCAGCCCCGGGTCGAACCGCTCCGGGCGCAACGCCTGCAGCCCACGGGTCAGGTTCGCCGCGTCCAGCGGAGCGGACAGCGGGTCGCCGGTGGCCTGCCCGGCCAGCAACGGCGCGACCCGGTCACGGAAGGCCTGGTAGCCCGCCATCGTGAAGTCGCTCTGGTAGCGATCCGGGCCGTCCCAGGCCAGGTAGAGCCGGACGATCTCCGGATCCTCCACGGCCAGCAGCTCATCGGCCCAGATGGCGTGATTGCGGCTGGTCGAGAACTTCGAGCCGTCGAGGGTGTAGAACTCGTTCACGATGCTGCCGCCGTGCTGCTCCGGCCGCACGCCGAGCGCGGCGAAGGTGACCGGCCACAGCAGCGTGGAGTAGAAACCGTTGTCGATGCCGTGGACGTGCCAGATCTTGCCGACCTGGCGCCAGGCGGCCTGGGCGGCCTCGACGCTGTCCACCGTGGGATCGATGCCTTGCGCGACGCACTGGTAACCGTTGAGGCCCAGTTCGAAGTTCACGTCGAGCCGCAGCCCGGCCAGCGTGCCGACGCCTTCGACGCCGTAGTTGGTGGGAAAGGCCAGCGGCAGCTCGGGCAGCCCGTCGCGGAGGTAACCGGCGAGCAGGTCGCGCATCCGGCGCGGCTGCTCCATGTGCAGCCAGATCGTCGTGAGCTGCTCGCGGTAGTCCTCGAGCGCCAGCACCGGGATCCTGGCCTGGAAGGGCGTCGGGGAGCCGCCGCACCGGGCGCAGCGGGGATCGATCAGGTCCTGGGCGGAGGTGAAGCCCCCGCAGCCTTCGCAGGTGCCACCGTGGGAGCCGGCGCCGCACCGTGAGCAGGTGCCGCTGACGTAGGAGTTGTGCAGCGTGCGGCCGCAGTCCGCGCATGCCGACAGGGTGTAGTCGCGCAAGCCGAACGGGCCCTCGGCCAGGTGGCTGGCCAGCCGAGCCACGGCCGCCTGGTGATCGCTCTGCTCGGGGTCGAGGTAGACGTCGCAGCCGATCCGGGCCCGGTGCATCGCCTCGTCGATGCGCCCGCGGTATTCCAGGATGACCTTCTGGACGTCGAGGTCGGAGTTCTCGGCCCGGGTCAGCACCCAGTTCGGGTGGGTGTCCAGGCCGCCGACGCTGACCACCCGCTCCCCACGGTCGCGGGCGGCGCGCGCGAGAACGTCACCGGCCAGGTACGGCCCGGCCAGGTGACCGATGTGCAGCGGGCCGTTGGTGGTCGGCGGCGCCACCACGATGGCCGTGACGGCTGACGTCTGATCAGACACTTGCCAGCTCCTCTTCGCGGGTGCCGGCCTGCGCCGGTGACGATGCGGTCGGCTCCAACGGCAACCAGTACGCGCTGAAGATGGTCAGCGGGGCGCGCTGATCACGGTTGGAGATGACGTGCGGCTCGGCACTGTCGAACAGGATCGCCGACCCTCGGGGCAGCTCGACCGTGCTGGCGTTGCTCTCGACGAAGGCGGTGCCCTCGATGACGATCGACAACTCCAGTTCCGGGTGGCAGTCGCGCGGGCTGCTGCCACCGGCCGGGACGGTGTACCACATGGCACCGAAGGGCATCGTGGCCTGCAGGCCGTACTGCTCCCAGCGGGCGACCTCGAGCGGGCCGACCGTGGCCGAGTCGGCGGAAGTACTGTCAAACGTTCGCATTCGTTCAGCTCCTTGTGCAGAACATCCGTGCAACCAGCGATCTGGCAACGGCCGAATAGAGGCAGCACTCACTGATCGAAATACCGAGGATTTTCTATGCCGGTAATCACACCCGGGGTGCCGGAATCGCAAGCTCCGTGATGTCTGAATAGCTATGGTCAGGCGTGAAAGTAATGGCATTGAGCCGATTTACTCGCCGGTTTCTGCCGCACCTCTCGGCCCGGCGGGATCCAGCTTGATCATCAGGGCTTGCAGCTGGCGCAGCTCCGCCTCCGACAGCCGGGTGAGCACCAGGTCCGACACTCCGGCCAGATGCACCCGGGAGGCGTCGCGGAGGGTGTCGCGGCCCTTGGCGGTCAGCACGGTGTACATGCCGCGGGCGTCCTCGGGGTCGGGTTGCCGCTCCGCCAGGCCGTCCTTCTGCAGCCGGTCGACCAACCTGGTCAGGCCGCTGCGAGAGAGCAGCACCGCCTCGGCCAGCTCCGACATCCGCAGCCTGTTGTCCGGGGCCTCGGCCAGCTGCACCAGGACGTCATAGCTGCCGATCGCGATCTTGCCGTGCGCTTGCAGTTGTTGTTCGAGCTTGCGCAGCAGATGGTTGTGCGTCCGCAGGAAATCTCGCCACACGGCAAGCCGCCAGTCGGTGGCGCTCACCACGGCAACCGCCGCGGTCTCGGCGACCGGGGCGGTGTTCTCAGAACCGGACATCACCACGCACATCGTAGTGACGCAGAGCACCGCCGTAGGATCTTTGGTGTGTCTCTTTCAGAAGTAGATCCTGACCCGAACACCCTCCAGGCGGCAATCGCGGCGGCGCTGGCCGGCGTGAACGATCCGGAGATCCACCGGCCGATCACCGAACTCGGCATGGTGGAGCGGGTCAGCGTCACCCCGGACGGCTCGGCCAGCATCCGGGTGCTGCTGACGGTGGCCGGCTGCCCGATGCGCGAGAAGCTCACCACGGACGTGACGGCCGCGGTCGCGGCCATCCCGGGGGTGTCCTCGGTGGCGGTGGACCTCGGGGTCATGAACGACGCCCAGCGCACCGACCTGCGCACCAAGCTGCGCGGTGACAACCCGGTGAACGAGATCCCGTTCGCCCAGCCGGGTTCGCAGACCAGGGTCTACGCCGTCGCCTCCGGCAAGGGTGGGGTCGGCAAGAGCTCGGTGACGGTGAACCTGGCCGTGGCACTGGCGCAACGCGGCCTGCGGGTCGGCGTGCTGGATGCCGACATCTACGGCTTCTCGATCCCCAGGATGCTCGGCGTGACCGGCCGGCCGACCCAGGTCGAAAAGATGATCATGCCGCCGCAGGCGCACGGGGTGAAGGTGATCTCGATCGGCATGTTCACCCCCGGCAATACCGCCGTGGTCTGGCGCGGGCCGATGCTGCACCGGGCCCTGCAGCAATTCCTGGCCGACGTCTACTGGGGCGACCTGGACGTGCTGCTGATGGACCTGCCGCCAGGAACCGGGGACATCGCGATCTCGCTCGCCCAGCTGGTGCCCTCGGCCGAACTGCTGGTGGTCACCACCCCGCAGCTGGCCGCCCGGGAGGTGGCCGAGCGGGCCGGTTCGATCGCCCTGCAGACCCACCAGCAGATCGTCGGCGTGGTGGAGAACATGAGCTGGCTGGACCTGCCCGACGGCACCCGGCTGGAGCTGTTCGGCGCCGGTGGCGGCCAGGCGGTGGCCGAGTCACTGACCGCGTCGACCGGAACCAAGGTCGGCCTGCTGGGCCAGGTGCCGATCGACGTCGCCATCCGCGAGGGCGGCGACGACGGCACCCCGATCGTGCTGATGCGGCCGGACTCGGCCGCCGGCCAGGCCTTCGGCGCGATCGCCGACACCCTGGCCGGCCGGCAGCGCAGCCTGGTGGGCCGCTCGCTCGGGCTGTCGGCGGTCGCCCGCTGAGCTATCAGCCGGTCCGAAGCCGGTGCTCTCAGGTGGCTTCCGGATCGATCGGTGGCCGCTCGCCCGGGGCCAGCGGCTGTTCCGCCGGGTACTGTTCGGCCGGCGAGTACGGTGCGGTCGCCGGCTTGTCGAGATCGACCGCCGGCAGCGTCGCGGGATCGTCCTCGCCGCGCAGCGCCCGCTGGATCGACTCCCTCGGGTTCAGCGAGCTGAAGTCGTCGTCGCCCAGCAGGGCGTTCTTGATCGCGGTCCGCGGATTGAGCGAGGACAGGTCGAAGTCGGCGAAGTCCGGCCCGAGCTCGGAGTTGAGCTGCGACCGGGCGCCCTGGGCGACGTCGCGCAGCGCCCGCAACATCCGCCCGGCGTCCCTGGCCAGGTCTGGCAGCCGGTCAGGCCCGAAGACGATCAGGGCGACCGCCGCCAGCAGCAGGAACTCGAGCGGTCCGATGTTGAACACGAGGTCAGCCTAGCCGCGCTCAGCTGGCGCCGAGCGTGACTTTCGCCTGACCGGCCACCCCGTTGCGCACATAGCGCACGATGACGGTGGCTCCCGGCTTGGACTCGGCGACCGCCACGGTGAGCGCGTCGCCGGAATCGATCAGGATCTGGCCGAACATGGTGACCACGTCACCCTCCTTCAGCCCCGCCTTGGCGGCCGGCCCGTTCGGAACGACCTGGACCAGGTAGGCCCCGTCCCGGGTGCCGTCGGTGACGCTGCGGCTGCTGGCGCCGAGGTCGGCGTGGCGCACCTTGCCGGTGTGGATCAGCTCCTCGGCGACGGACCGCGCGGTGTTGACCGGGATGGCGAAGCCGACCCCGATGTTGCCGCTCTGGCCACTGGACTGGCCCACCGAGGCGATGGCGGTGTTGATGCCCACCACCGCGCCCGCGGCGTCGACCAGCGCCCCGCCGGAGTTGCCGGGATTGATCGAGGCGTCGGTCTGCACCGCGTCGATCACGGCGTCCGGCTCGCCGTTCTCACCGGGCAGCCGCAGCGGTCGTTTCAGGGCCGACACGATGCCGGCGGTGACCGTGCCGCGCAGGCCCAGCGGGTCGCCGATGGCCACCACCGGGTCACCGACCGCCAGCGTGTCGGAGTCCCCCAGGCTGGCCACCGTCAGGTCGGTCTTGTCGACCTTGATCACCGCAAGGTCGTTGCGGGGATCGGTTCCGACCACCTTGGCCGGGCTGGAGGACCGATCGGCGAAGACCACCCGGATGGTCGGGGAGGCGGCGAAGGCGACCACGTGGTTGTTGGTCAGGATGTAGCCGCCCTTGTCGATGATCACCCCGGAACCCGAACCGGCCGCGTCGGCGGAGCGGACGTCGATCGAGACCACCGCCGGGCTGACCCGCTTGGCGATGTCTGCCACCGAGCCCGGCGGCCGGTTCGCGGGCGTGTCGGTCTTGGCGAGCTTCACGTTGGGATCGGTCAGCACGGCGTGGGCGCGCTGGGACAGCCAGTACCCCACCCCGCCGCCGATGCCCCCGGCGATCAGGCCGGCCACCAGCACCAGCGCCAGCGCCGACAGGCCGAACCGGGCCCGCTTTCCCGACGGCGCGGCCTTGGCGCCGGCCTCGGGTTCGGCCTCCTCGACCGCGTCGGCCATCCCGACGACCTCGTCGTCGGCATACACCGGCGGCCCGGCGATCCAGTACGGCGACTGCGGGTCGCGCCACGGGTCGACCGCCGCGTCCGCCTTCCACCAGGGCGAGCCCGGACCGGGCAGGGACGGCGTGAGCCGGTCGCCGGGCGCCGGTGCGAACGGCCCGGTGCCCGCGAAGGCCTGGGCCAGCTCGGCCGGTACCGGCTGGCGCGCCGAGGTGTGCCGGGGCGGCAACCGGTCCCCCGGCGCCGGTGCGAAGACGGCATTCGAGCCGGCCGGCGCGCTGAAGGTCTCGCGGTCGGTCGCCGAGACGGTCGGCCGGGCTGCCGGCTGCGCCGCGGCCGCCGGGGCGACCGGCTCGAAGGAACCCTCGATGCCACCGGGACGGGCGAACGGCGAGGAGTCGACTCGGCCGTTCGTGGCGCCGTCGTTCGTAGCGTCGCTCACGTGCCCTCCGCCCGTCGTGCGCTGGTCGTGGTGACCCGACGGCGCCGGGACGTGACCTTGATCTGTTGAGTCTGCCCGAGCGCCACGGTACGGGCCAAGGCGAGGATGACGCCTGGATGGGGCCGGGTCCTCTCGGGCATGTTCGGCAGCCGGCCGGGATCCATGAACCCTGACCGCTATGGCGTGGCGGTCGGCGCGCCGGTCATCATCGCCGCGAGAGCTGCCGAGGGCCACGGACCGTGCCGGACGGGTTGCTGCCTGGAGCCGTTCTGCTGCGACGCGGTGCCGGCCTGCCGTTCGGACGCGGTGCCGCCCTGCCGTTCCGACGGGGTGCCGGGCTGGTGGAGCGCGGTGCCGGCCTGAGGGGTGGCCTGCCGCAGCGGCGCCAGTGTCACCGACAACGGCCCAGCCGGGGCCAGGACCGGCCGGCTCGCCTGGTCGGGCGCCGTGCTGGCCGGGCCGGCCGGGGAATGGCTGGCCGGCAGCAGCGAGCCGGTGCCGCCCAGCGGGCTGGCCGACCACACTCCCGAAGCCGGACCGCCGGTCACCGCACCGGCCGCATTGGCCACACCAGTCGGCGCCTGCCGGTCAACGGCGGCAGCCAGCGTCGAGACATGGCCGCCGAAGGTCCCGGCCGCGACCACCGCGGCCGCCGAGGCCAGCACCGTCACCGGCAGCGCGGCACGGCGGTGTGCCGGGCGGGCCTGGGTCTGGGCGCGCCCATCGGACCGGTCGGCCGGGCGGGCCTCCCCGGCCTCGCCATTCTTGCCGGCGGAGCCGGCCTCGCTGGCCTTGCGCGCGTCATGGGCGACGAACATCGCGATGCCGTCGGCGCCGAGCACGGTCGGCAGGCCACCGCGCGGCGGCGGCAACGGGGCCGACATCGGCACCCCGGTCAGCCGGGCCAGCAGGCCGGACGGCAGGGCCGGCGCCTGCGCGGCCCGCAGCATCATCGCCGTCTCACGCTGCCCGCGGACGGCATCGGCGCACTCGGCGCACTCGGCGCAGTGCCGCTGGGCCCGGCTCGCCGCAGCCGCCGACAGGACGCCGTCGGCGAATGCCGCCACGGCGTCCTCGGACAGATGCGGCAGGCCGAACACCCGCGGACCGGACATCTACCTGCTCACTTCTCCCACGCCGTGCCCGGAGTCACCCTGCGCCCCGGTCTCACCTTGCGCCCCGGTCTCACCTTGCGCACCGGACTCACCTTGCGCACCGGACTCATCCTGCGCCCCGGGCTCCGCCGGCCGGACGGCCGGTGCCCGGTGGGCCAGCGCCTCGCGCAGCAGCACCCGGCCGCGGTGGATGCGCGAGCGCACCGTCCCCACCTTGATGTCGAGGGTCAGGGCGATCTCTTCATAGGTCAGGCCTTCCAGGTCACACAGCACCACGGCGGCCCGGAAGTCAGCCGGCAGCGCGTCGAGCGCGCGCTGGATCTCCGGATCGAGGTTGTTCTGCTCGTAGGCCCGTTCGGGCCCGGGCTCGTCGGTGGCCAGCCGCTCGGAGGCGTCCTCGGCCAGGGCGTCGAACCGGATCTTCTGCCGGCGCCGGACCAGGTCCAGGAACAGGTTGGTGGTGATCCGGTGCAGCCAGCCCTCGAACGTCCCGGGGGTGTAGTCGGCCAGCGAGCGGAACACCCGGACGAAGGTCTCCTGGGTCAGGTCCTCGGCATCGGAGCGGTTGCCCGAGAGCCGGTAGGCCAGCCGGTACACCCGATCGGCGTGCTGGCGGACGATCTCGTCCCAGGACGGCGCGACCCAGTCGACCGGCTCGGCGGCGTGCTGTTCAGCGGCATATGCAGTCCCCGTGCTGCCCGCCGGTGTGGCCGCCCGCTGCCCGCCCATCGAGCTAGCCACACCGAGATTCAGCGTGGACATCGAAGGATCACCCAATTCCTGTAGTGGTGCCCGCCGGTTCGGCAGGACCACATCAGCCTCGCAGCCGTGGCTGTGTATAGCCTAAACGTCTCACGGCGCGCTCACGTTCCCGGCGGGCGGAGCAGCTTTCGGCCCCGGTGCTGTCTAGGCTCCTGCCGTGCACACCTATACCGACGTCAGTGCCGTCATGTCCCGCGCGCTCGCCGAGCTGTGCCTGGAACGGCTGGCGATGCACGCGCCGCTGGACCGGTCGCTCACCCCCGACGAACTCAGCGCCGCCGCCGGGCTGACCGTCACCGAGAAGGGCATCGGCACCGAGGAGGCCCTGCGGCTCTGGGAGCACGTCCTGGCGCCGGCCTGCCTGTCGGTGGACCACCCGCGCTACCTGTCCTTCATCCCCGGCGCGCCCACCAAGGCCGCCGCTGCCTTCGACATGCTGGTCGGCGCCTCCAGCGTCTACGGCGGAACCTGGCTGGAGGGCTCCGGCGCGGTCTATGCCGAGAACCAGGCGCTGCGCTGGATCGCTGACCTGGTGGGCCTGCCCGAGGGGGCCGGCGGAGTGTTCGTCCAGGGCGGCACGATCGGCAACCTCTCCGCGCTGGTGTCGGCCCGCGAAGCCGCCCGGCACAAGCGGCTCGGCCCGCCGCCGGCCCGGTGGTCGGTGCTGGTCAGTGACGAGACGCATTCCTCGGTCAAGCACTCGCTGCAGGTGGTGATGGACGTCGGGGTGGTGAAGGTGCCCGGCGATGAGCGCGGCCGGCTGACCGGCGCCGGTATCCGGGCCCGGCTGGCCGAGTTGCCCGAGTCCGAGATCGACGGGATCTTCGCCGTCGTGGGCACCGCCGGCACCACCAACGCCGGCGTCATCGACGACCTCGCCGGGATCGCCGAGGTGGCCCGGGAGCGGGACCTGTGGTTCCACATCGACGGCGCCTACGGCGGCGCGGGGCTGGCGGCACCCTCGGTGCGGCCACTGTTCGCCGGCGTCGAGCATGCCGACTCGTTCATCGTCGACCCGCACAAGTGGCTGTTCGCCCCGTACGACTGCTGCGCGCTGGTCTACCGGGACCCGGTGCTGGCCCGGGCCGCGCACACCCAGAAGGCCGGTTACCTGGACCCGGTGACGGTGGAGGGCGAGTGGAACCCCAGTGACTTCTCGGTCCAGCTGACCCGGCGGGCCCGCGGCCTGCCGTTCTGGTTCTCCCTCGCCGTGCACGGCACCGCGGCCTACTCCGAGGCGGTCGAGCAGACCCTGCGGGTAGCCCGGGCCGGCCAGGAGCTGATCGAGGCGGCCGAGCACGTCCGGCTGCTGGTGGAGCGTGACCTGTCGGTGCTGATCTTCGAACGGATCGGCTGGCAGGCCGCCGACTACGCCCTGTGGACGGCGCGGATGCTGGCGGCCGGCGTCGCCTTCGTGACCCCCACCAGCCACGCCGGCCGGCCGTGCACCCGGTTCGCCATCGTCAACCCCGAAACCACCGTCAACGACCTTGCCCTGATCATCGATTCGATGAAATAGCGCACCGGTAGAGTCTGACCCCATGGCCGACGCGTATCTCAACTCCACCAGCCTCGCCTACGCCGAGAACTTCCTGCCCGAGGACGAGGTCATCGCAACAGCCCGGGCCCGGGGCTCCGAGCTGGGCTGCACCCCGATCGGCCGGGGCGGCGGGGCGACCCTGCGGCTGCTGGCCACCCTGGTCGGCGCCAAGTCGGTCGTCGAGGTCGGCACCGGTGCCGGTGTCTCGGGACTGTGGCTGCTCAGCGGCATGCGCCCGGACGGCGTGCTGACCACCGTCGACACCGAGCCCGAGCACCAGCGCGCCACCCGGCAGGCCTTCACCGAGGCCGGCATCGGCACCACCCGGTACCGGCTGATCAACGGCGCCGCCGGCGAGGTGCTCCCCCGGCTCAACGACAGCTCCTACGACCTGGTGTTCGTCGACGCCGACAAGACCGGCTACAGCGAGTACTACGAGCAGGGCGTCCGGCTGCTGCGCAGTGGCGGGGTGCTGGCCTTCGACAACGTGCTCTGGCACGACCGGGTGGCCGACCCGAACGTCCGCGACGCCGAGACGGTGGCGCTGCGCGAGCTGGGCCGGACGCTGCGCGAGGACGTCCGGCTGGTGCCGGCGCTGCTGCCGGTCGGCGACGGGCTGCTGGTGGCCGCCAAGCGCTGAGCTCGGAGAATCCGCTAGGCCGGAAGGCTCGGTGGGTCGGGAGGGCTCGGTGGGCTGGGTCGGTCCGGGTGGCGCTCAGCCGGCGGCCTTGACCAGCTCGTCCAGGGCGGCCCGGATGATCGGCCGGTCCTGGCTGGAGCTGCGGGTCAGGGCCAGCAACCGGCGGCTCATGCTGGGCTCGGCCAGTGGCCGGATCTCGATCTCGGCGACGTTGTCGGCCACCGCCAGCCGGGGCAGCACCGCGATGCCGTGCCCGGCAGCGACTGCCCGCACCAGCAGCAGCATGTCGTCGGTCTCCCACCGGACCTGAGGCTCGAAGCCCTCGGCACGGCAGGCGAACCGGACCGCCTGGCCACAGGCCGCGTCCAGTGGCGGCATCACCCAGCCGGCGCCGGCCAGCTCCGCCAGCGTCAGCGCGCCGCGCCCGGGCAGTGCGCCCACCGCGCTGACCACCACCAGCGGCTCGGTGCACAGGTCGGTGGACAGCAGGTAGTCGGGCACCGGGACCGGCACCCCGTCATAGACGTCCACGATCGCGATGTCGACGTCGCCGTTGAGCAGCTGGTCGATGCTGCGCGCCGGTTCGGTGACGGTGACGCTCAGCTCCAGGGCGGCGTGCTCGGCCGCCAGCCGGAGCGCGGCCTTGCTGACCAGGGCGGCGGCCGCCGAGGCCACGGTGCCGATCCGGACGTGGCCGGACAGCTCACCGGTCAGCCGGTCCAGGTCCGCCCGGGCCTCCTCCAGCAGCTCCAGGATCGAGCGGGCCCGGGCGACCAGCGCCTGGCCCGCGCCGGTAAGCAGCACGCCGCGCGGCGACCGGTCCAGCAGCGGGGTGCCGGCCTCCCGCTCCAGGATGGCCAGCTGCTGGGACACCGCGGAGGGGGTGAGCCCGACCTCGCGGGCGGCCCCGGCGATGGAGCCGCGCAGATCGACCTCGCGCAGCAGCCTGAGCCTGCCGACATCCAGAGCTGTGTTCACCGCGCCCGCCATCCTCTACGCTAGCGACACCATCATTTTCTCTAATGACTACTCTGAGACTAACGTAAGCACAACTGCAGGTGCCCCGACGCGTTCCGGCCGTCCGACCGGGATGGCGACCGGGGGGCACGAAAGGGAAGGATTCCTCCATGGCACGTTCGATCACCGAGGTTCGAGTGATCGGTCTCGGCAAGGTCGGCGAGCTCGTCGCACTGCTGCTCGCCGATTCCGGCTTCACCGTCACCGCCTACGACGCCCGGGCTCGCAGCGACCTGCCGTTCGCCTGCAAGGCGCTCGACGTCCGGGACGGGGCGGGGCTGCGGGCCGCGCTGACCGGTGCCGATGCTGTGGTGTCCTGCATGCCCTACAACCTCAACCTCGGCGTCGCCGAGGCGGCCCACGACATCGGCGTGCACTACTTCGACCTCACCGAGGACGTCCCGACCACCAACCGGGTGTTGGAACTGTCGAGCGCCGGCGGCTCCAACGTCTACGCGCCCCAGTGTGGCCTGGCACCGGGCCTGATCGGCATCGTCGGCTCGTGGCTGGCCAAGCAGTTCGAGGAGATCCGGTCGATCGAGCTGAAGGTCGGCGCGCTGCCCCGGCACCCGGCCGGGCTGCTCGGTTACGCCTTCAACTGGTCGGCCGAAGGCGTGGTGAACGAGTACCTCAACGACTGCGAGGTGCTGCGCGGCGGCCACCGGCAGATGGTGCCGGCGATGTCTGAGAACGAGCGGGTGGTGATCGGCGGCATCGAGCTGGAGGCCTCGCTGACCTCCGGCGGCCTGGGCACGATGTGTGAGACCTACGAGGGCCGGGCGCAGCGCCTGGACTACAAGACCATGCGCTACCCGGGCCACTTCGAGCTGATGCGGTTCTTCTTCGACGAGCTCGGCCTGCGCCAGCGCCGCGAGCTGGCCGGCGAGATCCTGGTCGGGGCCAAGCCACCGGTCGACGACGACGTCGTCTACCTGCACGCCGCCGTCGAGGGCCGGGCCGACACGGCCGGCGGCCAGCTGTACCGCAAGCAATACGTCCGGGCCTACCAGCCGCTGGCCATCAACGGCCGGTACTGGCGGGCCATCTCTTGGACCACGGCAGCCTCGGCCGCCGCGGTCGTCGAGCTGGTCGCCGATGGCCGGCTCCCGCAGACCGGCTTCGTCAAGCAGGAAGACATCTCCTTCGCCGATCTGCTGTCCACCAAGAGCGGGGCCCTGTTCGGCGACCTCGGAAAGGTCTGAAGCATGACTGCCATGATTTCCCACGACGACGTGACCAGCCGCACCGCCGAGATCCTGTCCCGGCTCGGCGTCGGCGATCCGTTCACCGCCGACGGTGACCTCAGCTGCCGGTCCCCGATCACCGGTGGCGAGCTCGGCCGGCTCCGCTCGCACACCGCCGAGGAGGTCGCCGACATCGTCGGGCGGGCCCAGCAGGCCTTCGAGCAGTGGCGGCTGGTGCCGGCACCGGTCCGCGGCCAGCTGGTCCGCGAACTGGGCAACCTGCTGCGCGAGCACAAGGAGGACCTCGGCGCGCTGGTGTCCATCGAGGCCGGCAAGATCGTCTCCGAAGGCCTCGGCGAGGTCCAGGAGATGATCGACATCTGTGACCTGGGCATCGGGCTGTCCCGCCAGCTGTTCGGCAACACCATCGCCACCGAGCGCCCCGGCCACCGGATGATGGAGCAGTGGCACCCGCTCGGCGTGGTCGGCGTCATCTCCGCCTTCAACTTCCCGGTCGCGGTCTGGTCGTGGAACTCCGCCCTGGCACTGGTCTGCGGTGACCCGGTGGTCTGGAAGCCGTCGGAGAAGACCGTGCTCACCGCACTCGCCTGCCAGGCGCTGGCGGCCGAGGCGGCCCGCCGGGTCGGGGCGCCGGACGCGGTGTCCCAGCTGGTCATCGGCGGCGCGGACATCGGCCAGGCGCTGGTGGACGACCCGCGGGTGGCGCTGGTCTCGGTGACCGGCTCGACCCGGATGGGCCGGGCCGTGGCACCCCGGGTGGCCGGCCGGTTCGGCCGGTTGCTGCTGGAGCTCGGCGGCAACAACGCCGCGATCGTGGCACCCAGCGCCGACCTCGCGCTGACGGTGCGCGGCATCGTGTTCTCCGCCGCCGGCACCGCCGGCCAGCGCTGCACCACCCTGCGCCGGGTGATCGCCCACTCCTCGATCGTCGACCAGCTGGTCGAGGCGCTGAAGAAGGCGTACACGACGCTGCCGATCGGATCGCCGCTGGAGTCCGGCACGCTGGTCGGCCCGCTGGTCGACGGGGCGGCCTACGAGGGCTTCGCAAAGGCGATCGCGGCGGCGCAGGCCGACGGCGGCGAGCTGATCGTCGGCGGCGAGCGGGTGCCGCTGGGCGAGGGTGGGCAGGCCGAGCAGTCCTTCTACGTGCAACCGGCGATCATGCGGATGCCCCGGCAGAGCGACATCGTGAAGAGCGAGACGTTCGCCCCGCTGCTGTACGTGCTCAGCTACGACAGCTTCGATGAGGCGATCGCGCTGCAGAACGACGTGGCGCAGGGGCTGTCGTCCTCGATCTTCACCCTCGACGTCCGCGAGGCCGAGCTGTTCATGTCGGCCGCCGGCTCGGACTGCGGCATCGCCAACGTCAACATCGGGCCGTCCGGCGCCGAGATCGGCGGCGCGTTCGGCGGCGAGAAGGAGACCGGCGGCGGCCGGGAGTCGGGTTCGGACTCCTGGAAGGCCTACATGCGCCGCACCACGAACACCGTGAACTACTCGACCGAACTCCCGCTCGCCCAGGGCGTCGAGTTCGGCTGAGCCCGCCACGCCCCAGGCGGCTGGTCACCGCCCGGGGAGGGTATGCCCCTGAGCCGTTTCCCGGCGGCTCAGGGGCATACCGGCTGGCGGACGTCGGGCTGGCGCATCGAACGAGGATGCTCGGCGTGATCGCCGGCGTGCACTCGCCGCTCAGGTGAGCCCCACCCGGCGGGCCGCCAGCTCGATCCGGTCGTCCGGCGCCACCGCCGCCACCCTGAGGTAGCCGGTGGACACCGGTCCGTAGAACTCTCCCGGCGAGGCGACGATGCCGGTCCGCTCGGCGAGCATCCTGGCCGCGCCCCAGGCGTCGCCGTCCGGAGCCTCCAGCCAGAGGTAGAACGCGCCGTCGGGCATCTTGGCCGGTAGCCCCACGGCGGCCAGCACCTGGCACAGCCGCTGCATCCGGCGCCAGTACCGCTCGCGCTGCACCTCGATGTGCCGGTCGTCGGCCAGCGCTACCGACGCGGCGTGCTGCACCGGCCCGGGCGGCATCAGGCCGGCGTGCTTGCGCACCTCCCGCAGGTAGTGCACCAGCTCGGCGTCACCGGCGTAGAAGCCGATCCGGGCGCCGGCGAAGTTGTCCCGCTTGGACAGCGAGTGCAGCGCCAGTACCCCGGCCGTTCCACTGTTCAGGATGGTGCCGGCCGGCCGGCCGTAGCTGAACTCGGCATAGCACTCGTCCGAGAGCACCGGGACGTCGCGCTCCCGGCCCCAGCCGGCGGCCTCGGCCAGGTCCCAGATCTCGCCGGTGGGGTTGTTGGGGGAGTTCACCCACAGGCACAGCGCCCGGCCGGCGTCGGCGTCGCTGATCTCCGCCAGCTGCTGGTAGGGCACCGCCCGCACGCCGGCCAGGATGGCGCCCATCTCATACGTCGGGTAGCTGATCGCCGGGTACAGCACGGTGTCCTTGGCCGGCGTCCGCAGCCTCAGGTACTGCGGTGCCGAGGCGACGAACTCCTTGGTCCCGACGCAGGCGGCAAGCTCGGTGTCGGCATCCACCGTGGCGCCCAGCCGGCGGGAGATCCAGCCGGCCGCGGCGGCCCGCAACGCCGGCGTGCCGATCGACGCCGGGTAGCCCTCGGCCAGGCCGGGTGCGGCCAGCGCGGCGATCACCTCCGGCGGCGCCGGGTCACACGGCGTGCCGATGGACAGGTCGATCGGGCCGCCATCCAACCGGCCGGCGATCGCCTTCAGCTCGCCGAGGCGCTCATAGGGATACGGCGGTGGGACGAAACCGGTCGTCATGGCTGGGTCCTATCGATGGGTGGGCTGCCGGCGTGCCTGCCGGCGGGGTGAGCCGGCAGCTCGCCGGCGGGGTCGGCGTGCCCGCCGCCGGGGTGAGCCGGCAGCTCGCCGGCGGGGTGGGCCGGCAGCCGGTCGGCGGGGTGGGCCGGCAGCCGGTCGGCAAGCAGCTGAGCCAGGTGCAGGCCGGTGCGCTCGCCGAGCTGGTCGAGCTGGGTACGGCAGGAGAACCCGTCGGCGAGCACCACGGTATCCGGCCCGGCACCGCGCACGGCGGGCAGCAACGCCTGCTCGGCCACCGCCACCGACACCTCGTAGTGGCCGCGCTCGACGCCGAAGTTGCCGGCCAGGCCGCAGCAGCCGCCCACGGTGGTGACGGTCGCGCCGGAGGCCGCGAGCAGGTCCGCGTCGGCCTGCCAGCCGATCACCGAGGCGTGGTGG
>NZ_DASVQG010000304.1:0-17488 GCF_036389215.1 Jatrophihabitans sp. | reverse complement strand
CGCTGGCCGGGCGGCGCGGCGCCACCCGGACCCCGTGGCGGCTGTCGCTGCTCGGCCTGCTGTCGGTGGCCGCCGGCCTTGCTGCCGGCGCGGCCGGAGCGGCGCGGGGCGAACTGCTGCTGATCCTGCCCGGGCTGGCGCTGTGCGAGCTGGGGGTGGTCGCCCTGACGCCGGGCATCCTGAGCCTGGCCGGCCGGCTGGCGCCGCGGTTGCCGGTCGCCTTCCGGATCGCGCTGCGCGACGCGGCCCGCAACCGGTCGGCGGCAGTGCCGGCGCTGGCAGCCGTGCTGGCCGTGACGACCGCGAGCATCGCGATCGCCATCTACGTCTCCTCCCAGTCGGCACGTGACCGGCTGCAGTACCAGCCGCAGTTGCCGGCCGGGTTGGTTCTGGTCCGGCTCCCCGACGACCGGCCGGACGCCGCGTCGCTGGCGGTCCAGGCCTTGCGCGCGAACCTCGACGTCAGCCGGGTCGCGGTGTTGAGTTCCAACAACTGCGCCAACTGCATGGACCTGCAGGTGGTGCGCCCGGCAGCCAACCAGTGCCCGCCGGAGGCCACCAGCCGGTCGGACCCGCGCTGCCAGTACCAGGAGGCGACGGGCTACGGCTTCGGCGGCGTGGTGATGGAGCCGGAGCTGCTGGGCGTGCTGATGGACCGGCTGGACCCGGCGGACGTGGCGGCGCTCGAGGCCGGCAAGCTCCTGGTCGGCTCGGCACTGGACCTCGACGAGTCCGGTCAGGTCACCGTGGTTCAGCGGGTGTACGGCGAGGCAGACCCGGCTCCTACCCGGGGCCTGCCGGCGGCGGTGCGCCGATCGAGCACCCGGCTCGGTATCGCCGTCCTGATGTCGCCGGCCACCGCGGCCAAGCTGCACGTCCAGACGGCTCCGACGGCGGTTGTGGCCGCGCTCGCCAGCCCCGTCACCGACCAGCAGGAGCAGTCGCTGGTGGCTGCGCTGGCCGACAATGACCTCACCGCGACGATCGAGCACGGCTACGTCGACCGCTACCGAGCCGCCATCCTGGCGACGCTGCTGGCCGCCGTGATCATCGCGATGGGTGCCACCGCGCTGGCCACGGCGCTGGCGGTGGTGGATTCCCGGCCGGATCTGCTCACGCTGTGGGCCGTCGGCGCGAGCCCGGGCCTGCGGCGGCGCTTGAGCGTCGCGCGAGCCGGGGTGGTCGCCCTGCTCGGGGTGCTGCTGGGCACGGCCCTCGGCTTCCTGCCGCCGATCATGGTGATCGACAACGCGCGCCGGAGCAACCACGGGTATGGCAGCCTGCCGCCAGACCCACACCCGCTGGCGATCCCATGGTGGCCGAACGTGATCGGGACGGTGATGCTGGTTCCGCTGGCGGCCATGCTGATCGCCGGGCTGATGACCCGCACCCGGCCGCCGGAACCACTGCGTACCGACGCCTGAAGAGCTTCATTACTACGCAGAGTCACTCAACTTCGCATACTTCGGGCCGATTCGTAACTAAACGTAATCGACACGGAGGATTTGAATGACTCGATGGATCCGTCCGGCGACGGCCGGCGTTGCCTTTCTGCTGACCTGCGGGGTTGTCGGTGCCGGTGACCCGGCGTTCGCCGCCAGCGCCAAGGCCCACACCAAGCCGGCCACCCACAGTCACCCCGCGCCGCACAGCCACCCGGCCTCGCACAAGCCGGTGGACAAGCTGGCCGGCATGCGCAAGGGCGCCGCCAAGGCGCTGGCCGCCGACGCTGCCCGGGTACGCCGGGTCGCGGCTGCCGAAGCCGCCTCCACCATGCTGCCGGCTGAGGACAAGAGCGCCCTGGCAACGGCCACCACCGCCGACCTGGCGGCGCTGGCCGCCGACGGCACGGCCGTTGCCGCCGCGACGTCGGCCAAGTCGATCCAGGCTGCGACCCGGTCCGGCGTTCGCACCGTGCAGGGCGCCGACCTGCAGTTCCGGCTGGTGACCGCCGCCGCCCGCACCCAGCAGACCGCGGCCGGGATGGCCACCAGCGGCGACGACCTCAGCGCGCAGGCGGCCACCCTGCAGGCAGCCGGGACCGACGTGAGCACCGTCAGCACGCCGCTGGCCGACCTCGCCACCCAGCTGGACCACGCGTCGGCCTGTGCGGCGAGCGCCGCCAGCACCGCGCTGGCGATTCCGGCCGCCCCGAGCGCCACCCAACTGCGGGCCGCCCAGGCCGGCGCCCGTGCCGACCTGGACGCCGCGGAATTGGCGCTGACCTCCGCCGAGCAGGACATCAGCACCGCGACCGCCGCGCTGACCGCACTGCAGACACCGGCTCCCTGACTATCGCTGATCCGTTGCCGGTAGCCGCTCGTGCATGGCGAGCGGCACCGAGCGGCGGTCTGGTCCTCGCGGCGAGACGGATGCCGGCGGCCTGCGCGGTAGCTCACACTGCCGGGGACTCACCTCGGGCAGGTCTCAGCCGATGGGCACAACAAATGCAACCGACACGAAGGGGTATTTGATGAGTCGCTTGTTCCGCCCGGCCATGGCTGGTGTTGCCTTCCTCCTGATCTGCGGAGTTGTCGGCGCCGCGGATCCCGCGTTCGCTGCCAAGAGCGCTGCGCCGTCGCCCGCCGACAAGACCGTTTCGGCACCCGCGGACAAGGTCGCCGTTACGCCGGACGACAAGGTTGCCGTAACTCCGGACGACAAGGTCGCCCTGACGCCCGATGACAAGGTCGCCCTGACGCCCGACGACAAGGTCGCCCTGACGCCCGACGACAAGGTCGCCCTGACGCCCGACGACAAGGTCGCCCTGACGCCCGACGACAAGGTCGCCTGATCCCGCTCGACAAGCACGCCCTGACCTACGACACGACCGACGCCGACCTGGCGGCTCCCCGCCAGGTCGGCGTCGGCGTCGTAACGCGATGCCAGCGACAAGCCCACAGCGGAACGACCTCAGTGTCAGTGCACCATGGAATACGACGGTCGGGGCCGTGGTTTGAGCACATAGTTGCACACGCAACGAACTGAGGAGGCTTGAGAGATGGCTGCCGTAACTGCTGACACCATGACCCTTCCCCGGGTGGCCCCGGCCACCCTGGGCGACATCGAGCGCCCGGTGCTGGCGGTGTCCACTGCGCCAGCCGGCCAGGAAGGCGAAGGCTTTCCGGTACGCCGGACGATGGCGGGCATCGACTACCGCTACCTCGACCCGTTCATCATGATGGACCACATGGGCGAGGTGGACTACGCCGCAGGCGAGCCCAAGGGCACCCACTGGCACCCGCACCGCGGTTTCGAGACGGTGACCTACCTGATCGAGGGCCAGTTCATCCACCAGGACACCCACGGTGGCGGCGGCGTGATCACCGAGGGCTCCACCCAGTGGATGACCGCCGGTGCCGGGCTGCTGCACATCGAGACCCCGCCGGAGAAGCTGGTCGAGGAGGGCGGGCTGTTCCACGGCTTCCAGCTGTGGGTCAACCTGCCGGCCAAGGACAAGTTCCTGACGCCCAACTACCAGGGCATCGAGTCCGGCCAGATCACGCTGCTCGCCAGCGCCGACGGCGGCTCGCTGCTACGGGTGATCGCCGGCGAGGTGGACGGGCACAAGGGACCGGGATCGACCCACACCCCGATCACCCTGCTGCACGCCTCGGTCGCGCCCGGCGCCCAGCTGTCACTGCCGTGGCAGCCGACCTACAACGCCCTCGGCTACGTGATGGCAGGCTCGGGAACGGTCGGCCCGAAGGCTGAGCCGATCCACGCCGGCCAGCTCGCGGTGTTCGGCCCCGGTGACCGGATCACCGTCAGCGCCGACGCCCACCAGGACAGCCGGACCAACTCCCTGGAGATCATCCTGCTGGGCGGCGAGCCGATCCGGGAGCCGATGGTGCACTACGGCCCGTTCGTGATGAACACCCGTGCCGAGCTGCAGCAGGCCCTGACCGACTACCAGGCCGGCCGGCTGGGCGTGATCCCGCCGAACGCGATCATGCCGCACGTGCCGCGCGGCCAGCGCAACCCGCTGGAGAGCTGAAGCACTCCGCCGTCCGCTCAGCAATATCGATATGCCCTCCCGTTGCCAGTACGACGGGAGGGCATATCACTTTCGAGTGCCCTGTCGCAGGTCGTCGCGGTCACGTCGCCTCGATCGGGCAGTCGGCGATCCGCTCCGCCTGCTTGGACGCCTGCGGCAAGCTGCCCCCTATGTCTTACGCGCCCCCTCTGGTCCGCGTATGGTGGCACGCCTGAGCCTCACAGAGCCCACACTGCTGAGGCTCCGCACTCGACCTATCCCGCCGCCGACGCGAAGGGTCCGCCTCCACAGCGGTGGCGAGATGCCCGAAGCGACTCCCGGAGGCCCGGATGTCCCTTGAAAACATCGAGCATGTCGTGGTGCTGATGCTGGAGAACCGTTCCTTCGACAGCATGCTGGGTTGGCTGTATGAGCGCGACGCACCGACGCTCAACATTCCGGCGGCCACTCCGGGCGACGAGTACCGGGGCCTGCAGTCTGTCGATCCCGACAAGTACCTCAATACGGCGCTGAACGGCACATTGACCGCCAAGCCCGCCCGCGGCGTGCAGGGCTTCTCCGTGCCCGACGTCGCTCCCGGCGAGGAGTTCGACCACGTCAACACCCAGTTCTTCGACACGGCCACCCCGGCTCCCGGCGCGCCCATCACGATGACCGGTGTGCTGGCCGACTTCGTCGAGGTGCTGCAGGGGCTGGGCGTCAAGGACGCGGATCTTGCGCGTCTAGGCCCGATGATGTTGCAGACGTTTACGCCAGGGCAGCTGCCCGTGCTGAACCAGCTCGCCAGGCACTATGCGGTATCCGATGCCTGGTTCGCCTCCGTCCCCTCGCAGACCAACCCCAATCGCGCGTTCCTGACGTGCGCGACCTCGAACGGGATGGTCAACAACGGCGACCTCGAAACCAACCCGCAGGCCAAGGAGATCGAGGCCGTGCTCGGTATGGCGATCGGCGACGACCGGGTCGACGCCCCGACGATCTTTAATGCGCTCAACGATGCCGGAGTCGACTGGGCGGTCTATTTCCAGACCAGCTACCTGCCGCAGAAGATCTCCACCCTGTTGACCGGGCTGCCCACCCTCATACCGCTGCTAACCCTCGCCGGCTTTCCCTTGCTCGCGGCTGCCGCGGAAGCGCTGCTGCTGGCGTTGTCGCCCTACACCAAGTATCTCGAGGAGCTGACCTCCGGCGAGCTGGGTTCCTGCTACACCTGGCGGCTGTTCCCGCAGATCCAGGGAAAGATACCCAATGCCGCACAGCACTTCGGAAAGCTCGACGACTTCCACCGCCTTGCCCGTGCCGGGCAGCTGCCAAGCTTCACCTACATTGAGCCATTCTGGTCGATCTCGCACACGACGAACGACAACCCCATCCAGGAAAAACTCTTCACCGTGCTCGGCAACGACTACCACCCGCCGAGCAACGTCCTGGTCGGCGAGGAGTTCGTCAAGGAGGTCTACACCAGCCTGATCGCCAACACCGACGCCTGGCGCAAGACGCTGCTGCTCATCACCTTCGACGAGTTCGTCGGCTCCTTCGACCACCGGACCGACGAGCTGAAGGCCGGGATCGTCAATCCGCCGTGGGGCCCGAACGGGCAGCCGCCGTACAAGAGCCCCACCCACTTCGCCTTCGACCGGCTCGGCGCCCGGGTGCCGACGATCATCGTCTCCCCCTACGTCCAGAAGGAGACGGTCTTCCGGTCCATCGGCGACGTTCCCTACGATCACACCTCAGTCATCGCCACAGTCCTGAACTGGGTCGGACAGGGCGATAAGGTCGCCTCCTTCGGTGACCGAGCCCAGGCGGCGCCCACCTTCGAAGGCGTTCTCACCCTCGACCGGCCGCGGACCGACGAAACCGCGCTGCCGTTCCTAGACCCTCCCCACGCCGTCGGCGATCTCGTTCAGTACGGCGACTCGTTCCTGCTCAGAAACCAGAACGGGCAGTACCTGACTACCTACTACGCCACCATGAAGGCTGCCGGCGGCGGCTCGATCATCCCCGACTCGGTGATCAGCATCTGCATCGACCTCGACATCGCCGCATACTTCCCGAGGATCGGCGGCCAGCAGCCCGCGGTGCTCAGCTTCGTCACCCAGGCGCCCGACCCGGCCGCCCAGATCGACAACAACGATCAGGTGCTGATCGTCTCGCGAGAACACGGGCTGGGGCCACGTAACCTCCTCGGCGCCTGGGACGACTCACACGACTGCTACTACTACGACGAGTACCTCGACGGCGACAACGCCCTCAAGCAGAGGTGGGCGATCCAGAAACTCGCCGATACCGCCCAGCCGGTGCGCTACGGCGACCAAGTCTTCCTGGTGAACGCGCATTACCAGGGCGCCCGGCTGACCCGCGACGAGCGCTGGATAGTGGGCTCCGGCTGGCTCACAACGGATCCGAAAGGCGATCACTGGACGATCGAACCGGCCCCCGCAGGCGTGCCCATCGAGACCTATCCCTGAACGGCGCGCCACCGTTGATGTCGTCGCGGCGTTCCAGCAGGGCGGCTAACCCGGCGCGCAGCTGTGCGACGTGGACCGCGGACAGCGCGCCGATCAGCCGGGCACCGACACCGACCGGCAGCCGAGGGTCCTGGTGCCGCCGATGCCGTAGATATTGCGCGCGTGGACACATACCTCGTGCAGTCCGGGACTGGCCCCAATCAGCACCTTGAAGCCGTGTGCCTCACCCCAGCGCGGGTAGCGCGCGGCCACGTCCGGCCGCGACTGGTTGGCCCAGATGCTGACCAGGCCACCTGGCCGGTCATCCACATCTACCGGCACCGCCGAGCTGCTGTTCGGGTCGAGTGCCCAGCCGGTGACGAGGATGCCCTGCCTGGACGCGACCACCGAATCCAGGTACCCGATCGGGGTGCCGCTGACGAACACCGTCCGGCAGCCCAGCAGCACCGTGACGCCGGCGCCGGCCGCGTTCAGCGCCCGTACGCACACGGTGTGCCAGCCTGGAGCGGCATTCAGCGTCAAGCTGAACCCATGGTTGCTGCCGTAACCCGGATAGTGGCCGCCGACGTCGTCGCGCCGGCCGTTGGCCAGCACCGTCATCACACTGCTATCTAGCTGGACGGTCACCCGGATCGCCGCCGCGGTGTCCGGATCGATCGCCCAGCCACGCAGAGAGATCGCCGCTACCCCTGGCACCACGTCGTCCACCCTGCCCACCGGGTTGCCGGCGCGGTCTGGCACGCCGCGCGAAGCGGCCAGCCGCCGTCGCTCGCTGACCGTCGGCCAGGCGTTCGGACGGCAACCCTGCATCGAGATGGACTGCTGCTGCATCACCGGCGCCAGCTGGCCCGGACCCCCGCAGAACCCGTGGCCGAAGCCCAGCCAGTGACCGGTCTCGTGGTTGAGAACCATGCGTCGGTAGCCGGCCAGCGGGGCTCCGGTGGCATTCCAGGACGGCGAGCCGGTCAGCCAGCGGGTCTCGTTGACTACCACGTTGCGCCCGACTCTGCAGGAATAGGTGCTGTCGCAGGGCCATCCGAAGCCGGGCACCCGGCTGGCGGCGGCCAGCCAGAGCGTGAAGTTCCCGCCCGAGGCGACCCGGCGAAAGGCGATCGAGCCGCCCAGCCCCCATCCCAACCGGTCGGCGTAGGTGCTCGCCGCCGCGGCCGCGAACGATTCCAGGCTGCTGCTGTTGGCCAACCCGCGCACCTGGTAGGTGTAAACAACCTGGGGCGCGGCCGCAGCTGTCGGCTGACTGGCACCGAGGAGGCAGCTCGCAACACAGAGCAAGACCGCAACCAGGGTTCGGACGGGCTGACGGTGCATCGGACCCTCCTGCCACCTCGAGGATGGGCGTGATGCTGCCAGCCGGGCTCACCCACCGGCCGGGAAACGGGGCCGACGTTGCCAATCCGTTGCGCGCCATCGTCCCCGCGGCCGGCGCAACCCGCTGGAGACGAGCTGACCGGCGGCCAGCCGCGGCGGCAGCGGTGTGGCGCCGCTCTCTAGAACAGGGCGTTGGCCAGGTCCCGGCGAGCCTTGGGCACCCGCGGGTCGTCCGGGCCGAGCAGTTCGAAGTACTCCACCAGCCGGTCCCGGACCGGCATCCGGTCCTCGCCACGCAGCCGGCGCACCAGCCCCACCAGCCGGCTGAACGCCGCCTCCACCTGGTTGTTCGCCAGCTCGGCATCGGCCGCCGCGAGTTGCACGTCGACATCATCGGGCGCCAGCACCGCGGCGTGCAGCGCATCGGGCGGCAGCACCGACAGCCGGCGCAGCAGCCCCACCTGGCGCAACGCCAGTTGGGCCTCGGTGTTGGCCGGCTCGGCGTTCAGGATCGCCTGGTAGCGCTCGGCCGCCAGTTCGAAGTCACCGGCCTCCAGCGCGTCCTCGGCGGCGGTGAACCGCTCGTCCTCCGGAAGCGCCGGCGGGCCGCCCGCAGCCTCGGGGCCGGCCGGAGCGCCCGGTCCGGACAGCCCCGCCTGGCCGGCGGCGTGCAGCAGCGCCGCCAGGAACTCGCGCACCTGCGCCTCGGGCAGCGCCCCTTGGAAGCCCGGGACCAGCTGGCCGCCGATCACCGCGAAGACCGTCGGGATGCTCTGCACCTGCAGCATCTGGGCGATCCGCTGGTTGGCCTCGACGTCCACGGTGGCCAGCACCCAGCTGCCGCCGGCCTCGTTGGCCAGCCGTTCGAGCATCGGTGACAGCTGCTTGCACGGCTCACACCAGTCCGCCCACAGGTCCAGCAACACCGGAACCTGGAAGGAGCGATCGAGCACCTCGGCCTGGAAGTTGGCCTCGGTGGCCTCCACCACGTACTGCCCGCCCGACGGCGGCGGGGCGCTGGCCGCGCGAGCGGCGGCCTCGGAGCGGGCCTTCACGGCGGCCAGGTCGACGGCCCCCGACATCGCCGCGATCGCGGCGGGTGACGGCGCGGGCGAGGCGGACTTGGAACGGGCGGGACGGGTACCAGGACGCATGACACTCATTTTTCCAGTTGCGGCTCAGCGGCTACTCAGCGGCCTGGCTACCCAGGCGCCCAGGCTGCAGCCAACCCCGATCGGAGGCTGCAGGCAACCCGAACTCAGCTGCAGCCAACCCCGATTGGACTGCAGCCAAACCCGATCAGAATCGTGCGGGCTCGCGGTGCTCGCCCCACAGTGGCTTGAACGCGTTGCAGATCTCGCCCAGGGTGGCCTCGGCGCGGACCGCGTCCAGCATGGCCGGCAGGGTGTTCTGACCGGCCGCGGCCGCGTCCACCATCCGCCGCAGCGCCTTCTCGACCCCTGAATCGTCCCGGGCGGCGCGGCGACTACGCACCAGTTCGCGCTGCTCCAGCTCGACCTCGTGGGAGACCCGCAGGATCTCCAGCGGCTCGCCGTACTCGCCCTGGTGGACGTTGACCCCGACCACCCGCTTGTCGCCCTTCTCCAGCGCGACCTGGTACCGGAACGCCGACTCGGCGATCTCGCCGGTGAACCAGCCGTCCTCGATGCCGCGCAGCAGGCCGGCGGTCATGGTGCCGTCGCCGCCCATCTCCTTGATCTGGGCGAAGATCTTCTCCGCCTCCGCCTCGATCTTGTCGGTCAGCGCCTCGACGTACCACGAGCCGCCGAGCGGGTCGGCGACGTTGAGCATCCCGAGCTCCTCGGCGATCACCTGCTGGGTGCGCAGCGCGATCTGGGCGGACTTGTCGCTGGGCAGCGCCAGCACCTCGTCCAGGGCGTTGGTGTGCAGCGAGTTCGTGCCGCCCAGCACCGCGGCCAGCGCCTCGATCGCGGTCCGGACGATGTTGTTCTCCGGCTGCTGGGCGGTCAGCGACACCCCGGCGGTCTGGGTGTGGAACCGCAGCTGCTGCGCCTTCACGGTCCTGGCGCCGTAGACATCACGAAGCCAGCGCGCCCAGATCCGGCGGGCCGCGCGGAACTTGGCGATCTCCTCGAAGAAGTCCAGGTGGGCGTCGAAGAAGAACGACAGGCCCGGTGCGAACTGCTCGATGTCCAGGCCGCGGGACAGGCCCAGCTCGACGTAACCGAATCCGTCGGCGAGGGTGAAGGCCAGCTCCTGCGCGGCGGTCGAGCCGGCCTCGCGAATGTGGTAACCCGACACCGACAGTGGCTTGTAGGCCGGGATGCCCTCGGCGACGAACTCCATCAGGTCACCGATCAGCTTGAGGTGCGGCTCCGGTGGGTAGATCCACTCCTTCTGGGCGATGTACTCCTTGAAGATGTCGGTCTGCAGCGTGCCGTTGAGCCGTGAGATGTCCACGCCCTGGCGCTCGGCGGCCACCACGTACATGCAGAACACCGGCACCGCGGGGCCCGAGATGGTCATCGAGGTGGTGACCGCGCCCAGGTCGATGCCGTCGAACAGGGTCTCCATGTCGGCGGCCGAGTCGATGGCGACCCCGCAGTGCCCGACCTCGCCCTCCGAGCGCGGGTCGTCGGAGTCCCGGCCCATCAAGGTGGGCATGTCGAAGGCCACCGAGAGGCCGCCGCCGCCGGAGGCCAGGATCATCTTGTAGCGCTCGTTGGTCTGCTTGGCGTTGCCGAAGCCGGCGAACTGCCTGATCGTCCAGGGCTTGCCGCGGTATCCGGTGGCGTGCAGGCCGCGGGTGAACGGGAACTCCCCCGGCCAGCCGATCCGTTCGAAGCGGCTGTCCGAGCTATCCTCGGGCGGCCCGTAGACGGGGTCCACCTCCACGCCCGACAGCGTGGTGAAATCGCGCTCGGCGATCCGGGACTTCTCATAACGCTGCAGCCAGCGAGCGCGGCCCGCGGCGATCTGCTCGGAATCCATGTACCGATACTACTTGGACGTCCGACTAGATGCTAGGACGTCCTAGTACCTGGCAACCTGGAGGTGCGGCAGCTCACCTCCATCCGCGCCGCCTAGCGCACGGCTCCGGTCAGCTCGGCGACCTGCTCGTCGCTCAGCCGCAGGCCGGCGCCGCCGAGGTTCTCCTCCAGGTGGCTGAGTTTCGAGGTGCCCGGGATCGGCAGCATCACCGGTGACCTCGCCAGCAGCCAGGCCAGCGCCACCTGCGACGGCGTCGCCCCGGTCGCCTGCACCACGTGGTCCACCGGGCCACCGGGCCCGGCCAGATCACCGGCCGCGATCGGGAACCACGGGATGAAACCGATGCCCTCGGCCTCGCAGTAGCGCAGCACGTCCTCGGACTGCCGGTTGGTCAGGTTGTACAGGTTCTGCACGGTGGCGATGTCGGCGACCTCGCGGGCCTCCTCGATCTGGGCGACGCTGACCTCCGACAGCCCGATGGCACCGACCTTGCCCTCGTCCTGCAGCGCCTTGAGCTCGCCGACCTGGTCGGCCAGCGGTACCTCGGCGTCGATCCGGTGCAGCTGGAACAGCTCGATCCGCTCCAGCCTGAGCCGCCGCAGTGACAGTTCGGCCTGCTGGCGCAGGTAGGCCGGCCGGCCCACCGGGGTCCACTGGTCCGGCCCTTGGCGGGTCAGCCCTGCCTTGGTGGCGATCAGAACGTCGTCGGCGTAGGGATGCAGCGCCTCGGCGATGATCTCCTCGCTGATCCCGGGGCCGTAGGAGTCGGCGGTGTCGATGAAATCGACACCCAGCTCGACGGCCCGGCGCAGCACCGCCACGCATTCGGCGCGGTCGGCCGGCTCCCCCCAGATACCCGGGCCGGTGATGCGCATCGCCCCGAACCCCAGCCGGTGCACGGTCCTTCCATCGATCTGGAAGGTGCCCGATTCCTGTGCGGAGGCGATGTTGTCGTGCGCGGCCATGCTCTCTCCAGTCTCGTCAGGACGGTTATCCGATGCCGCGGGTGTTGCCCCCGTCGGCCATGACCAGCGAGCCGGTGATGTAGCGCGCCTGCCTGCTGGCGTAGAAGGCTGCCAGGGCGCCGAAATCAGCCGGATCGCCGATCCGTCCGAGCGGGATGCCCTCGGCCACCTTGGCGAGCTCCGTGTCGGCGTCCTCGCCGAACTGGTCGGTCAGCATCTTCGTGCGGTGGTACCCGGGAGCCAGGACGTTGACCGTCACGCCGCTGTCGCCCAGGGCGTCCACCAATCCCTTCATGTAGCCGAGGATGCCCAGCCGGGCCACCGCGGACAGGCCGTAGTCAGGATTCGGCTGGCGGATCACTTCGGAGGCGATCATCAGCACCCGTCCCCACCCGTGCTGCTGCAGCAGCGGCAACGCCGCCAGGGTGAGGCTGACATGCGGTATCAAGCTGGTGTCGAACGCGGCCCGGTAATCGGAGACCGTGAAGCTGTCGACGGGCCCGCTGGGAACGCCGCCGGAGTTGGTGACCAGGATGTCCAACCCGCCGAGGGCCGCGGCGGTGTCCTGGACCCAGGCGGCCGCGGCCAGATCGTCGCTCAGGTCCAGGGCTGTGCTGGTGACCTTGCCCGGCCCCATCGCGGCCACCTCGGCCTCGGCGCGGGCCAACTTCTCGACGTTACGGCCGCAGATGGCCACGTGTGCACCTTCGCCGGCAAGGGCCTTGGCCACCGCCAGGCCGAGGCCGCTGCTGGAGCCGGCCACCGCCGCCACCCGCCCGGTCAGGCCGAGATCCATCGGCCCTCCAGCACCCGGTCCGGCGGGCAGGCTCCTCGGTCCCCCGCCACGACTGTCAGCTCAGTCATCCGAGCCGCCCCAGGTCAGCGATATCAGGTGCTGGGGCAGGTGGACGCCGAGACCGAGACGGGTGCTCGCCTCGACGACGTCCTCGCCGGAGGCCCCGGCTCCCCGGCGCAGCGACAGGGTGTTGACACCTGGCAACAGCAGCGTCGCCGCCGCCTGGAAGTCCCCCAGCAACAGGGTGTCCCTGGCGATCATCCGGGTTCTCGACACCACCACCCCGGCTACCTGCAACCGGCCGAGCAGCCCTTGGCGCACCATCTCCCAGTAGACGGCCGGGTGGACGACCATGCCGTCGCACGAGCCCCCGGTCTCCTCCACCTCGAACGCCACCGCGGTGACCGCCTCGTCGAGGTCCCGGTTGCTCCTGCGGTGTCGCATCCCGTCGAGTTCCAGCAGGCCCGGCACCTTGCCGTCCTCGCTGCCGTGCAGCAGCACCTGGTTCTCCATCGTCGTGGTGCGCACCAGCACCCGGCGGTCGATGAACGCGGTGAGCAGCGCGGGGCGCCGCAGGATGGTGGGCGGCAGCGACACCGACACCGTCAGGTCGCTCAGTTGTGCCTCCTGCAGCTCCGGCAGGAAGGTCGCCTCCGGAGTGGCGGCGTAGCTGGTGCCCGACTCCTCCCGCCGCTGCACCGAGGGCTCGTGGACGTAGGCGGCGGACTCGCCATCCTCCACCGGCATCGTGTTCAACAGGTGCCGCACCGGGTACCGGGGCCGGGTCGCGAACAGCGGGAACGCTCCGGGCAGGTGCGCGTCGACGGCCACCGTGATGTCCTCGCGTTCACCGCCCGCCTCGATGGCGGCCAGGAACTGCTCGCCCGGAGTTCCCCGCGCCGCCCCTGCGGCGTCGCTGTCAGCATCGAGGCCAGGACTCGAACCGGCGTCAGGCGTAGGCATGTGCCTCCTAGAGAACTCGCACGATCGGATGCATCGGGTCTGCCCATCATATTGTCCGCTGTGCCCACCCCAGGCGGGGTGCCTGTGCCTGGTGGACTTCGGGCAGGCGGCCCCGCCGCACCCCAAATGTGCTTGCCCGCGCGGCGAGAATGATCAGCATGCCCGCCTACGCCTCGATCCGGCCGCCAGCGCTGCGGCCCGGAGACACCGTCGCCGTCGTCTCGCTGTCCGCCGGCCTGGCCGGCGAGCTGCCGCACCGCTATGCCATCGGCAAGCGACAGCTGGCCGAGACGTTCGGGCTGCGGGTGATCGATGCTCCGCATGCCACCCGGGACTCCGACTGGCTGCGCGTCAATCCGAAAGCCCGCGCCGAGGATCTGCACTGGGCGCTGGAGAACCGCGACGTGCACGGCATCATCTCGGCCATCGGGGGCGATGACTCGGTCCGGATCGTGCCGTACCTGGATCTCGGCCTGATCGCCGCGCACCCGAAGGTGTTCACCGGCTACTCCGACACCACGATCAGCCACCTGGCCTTCGGCAAGGCCGGCGTCGGCTCGTTCTACGGCATGGCGGTGCTCAGCACGGCGGCCGAGAACGGCGGCATCGCCAGGTTCAGCGCCGACTCCTTCAGCGCGACCGTGATGTCGACCGAGCCGGTCGGTGAGCTGGCCGCGGCGACGGAATGGACCGAGGAGCAGCTGGACTGGAACCGGCCGGAGCTGCAGAGCCGGCGGCGGCGCTGGGTGCCCAACTACGGCTGGCTGTGGCTGCAGGGCGACGAGCCGGTGCGGGGACCGCTGATGGGCGGCTGCCTGGAGGTGCTGGCGATGGCGCTGGGCACCGCGATCTGGCCGGACCTTGCCGACTTCGACGGGGCCGTGCTGCATCTGGAGATCTCGGAGGACCGGCCACCCGTGTCGCAGGTGGTGGCCTGGATACGCAACTTCGCCGCGCTGGGCATCGTGGCGCGGATCTCGGCGCTGCTGTTCTCCCGGCCGGAGTCCATGTCGCTGCGCGACACGCTGGCCCTGTACGAGGCGGTCCGCGACGAGCTGGTGGTGTCAGGCCGTCCCGACCTGCCGTTCGTGGCCAATCTCGACTACGGCCATTCCTCTCCGATGGGAGTGCTGCCGCTGGGGCGGCAGGTGCTGGTGGACCCGCGGCAGCGGCGGCTGAGCATCCTCGAACCGGCGGTGTGCTGACGCGTGTGCTGAACCGGCGGTGTGCTGACGCGCGTCCTGAACCGGCGGTGTGCTGAGGCGTCCTCGAACCGGTCGTGCCGTCAGACGGCGAAGTCGCCGGCCTCGATCCGCAGCCGGCGCAGCGCGGCGAACAGCCCCTGCAGATCGTCCTGGGAGAGGCCCTGCAGCCCGAACCGGTTCTTGTGCAGCTCCTGGGTGGCCGCGTCGGCGACCCGCCGGCCCTCGTCGGTCAGCACCGCCAGCGTGCCCCGGCCGTCGCGGGGATTGGGCTCGCGCCGCACCATGCCCGAGGCCTCCAACCGGTCGATCAGGTTCGTCACGCTGGTGGCGTGCACCTGCAGCCGCTCCCCGATCTTGGACAGCGGCAGCGCGCCGGTGGAGGAGAAGGTGAGCAGCACCAGGGCTTCGTAGCGGGCGAAGGTCAGGCCGAACGGTCGCAGCGAGGCGTCGAGGTCGGCGATCAGGATCTGCTGCGCCCGCATGATCGAGGTCACCGCCCGCATCGCGGCGTACACCTGCTCGCCGGCTTCGGGGTAGTGCTTGGCCCACGAGTCGCTGGCGCGCTCGACCGGATCGAAGGGCAGCGGTCCGGACATGCCAGACAGCCTATCGACGACTGCCCCACACTTGGACGCGAGCCCGGCCGGCCAGGCCGCGCCGGGGACTATCGTGGCGGCATGACCATCTCGCCTCAGGCCGACTTCGACGCCCTGGACCGGTTGGACCTGCTCGACCTCGAGGAGACCCTCGACGGCGAGGACCGGCTGCTGCGCGACACCATCCGCCGGTTCGCCACCGAGCAGCTTCGACCGCACATCGCCGAGTGGTTCGAGGCCGGCACCTTGCCGGCCCGGGACCTCGCGCTGGAGTTCGGCAAGCTGGGCGTGCTCGGAATGCACCTGCAGGGCTATGACTGCGCCGGCGCCAAGGCCAGCCAGTACGCGCTGGCCTGCACCGAGATCGAGGCGGTCGACTCCGGCCTGCGGTCCCTGGTCAGCGTGCAGGGCTCGCTGGCGATGTATGCCATCCACGCCTACGGCAGCGAGGAGCAGAAGCAGGAGTGGCTGCCCCGGATGGCCCGGGGCGAGGCGATCGGCTGCTTCGGCCTGACCGAGTCCGACGCGGGCTCCGACCCGGCATCGATGCGCACCTACGCTCGCCGCTCCGGCCCCGGCGAGGACGCCGACTGGATCCTGCACGGCTCGAAGATGTGGATCACCAACGGCTCGGTCTCCGACGTCGCCGTGGTGTGGGCACGCACCGACGAGGGCATCCGCGGGTTCCTGGTCGAGAAGGGCACCCCCGGTTTCACCAGCTCCGACGTCCACCACAAGATCTCGCTGCGGGCCTCGATCACCTCCGAGCTGAGCCTGGACGAGGTCCGGCTGCCGGCCAGCGCCCAGCTGCCCGAAGCCCGGGGGTTGCGGGCGCCGCTGGGCTGCCTGACCGAAGCGCGGTTCGGCATCATCAGCGGCGTGGTGGGTGCGGCCCGGGACGCCCTGGCCAGCGCGCTGGACTATGCCAACAGCCGGGTCCAGTTCGGCCGGCCGATCTCGAGCTTCCAGTTGACCCAGCGCAAGCTGGCCGAACTCGCGGTCACGGTGTCCAACATGCAGCTGGTCTCGCGCCGGCTGGCAGAGCTCAAGGACGCCCACCAGATCCAGCCGCACCAGGTCAGCTTCGGCAAGTTCTCCAACGTGCGCTCGGCCCTGGAGGTGTGCCGGGAGGCCCGCAGCATCCTCGGCGGTTCCGGCATCACCACCGAGTACCCGGTGCTGCGGCACGCGGTGAACCTGGAGACGGTCTACACCTACGAGGGCACCCATGAGGTGCACACCCTGGTGCTCGGCGAGCGGCTGACCGGGTTCTCCGCCTACCGCTGAGACCGGCCTGCCCGGGCCTGCGACTGCGCGCGGGACACCAGGTTCGGCTGAGCTGAGCTGTGGATAACTCAGAGCATCAGCAGGGCCGATTGCCTAACGTCCTGAGCCATGCGGATAGAGGCCCCCGAGCCGAGCTTCGGCTGCCATGGCGACTAGCCGATTCGAGCTGCCCGGTGACGGCTTGCTGGCCGCTCAGGTCTGCTTGGCCCAACGGATGCCGGCCGGTGATCCACCGCTGCTGCGGTCTGCCGCCCGCCGATCCGGCGGCTGGGCCGCTGACCTTCGCCGGATCACCTCGACGTTGCTGGCCCGCGCCGAGACTCCGATGTGGAGCGGCGCGGCTCACCGGACTTTCGTGGAGCACATCCGGGCCCACGCGCCCTTGATGTCGGCGACCGCCGACCGCTATGAGAACTATGCCGGTGCGCTGAACGCTTACGCCGGCGCCCTTGACGAGACCGCGCCCCGGCTGTTCGCCACCCGTAGCCGCCTGCGGCAGCGCTATGACGCGCTGGCCAGCCGAGCTGGGGCCGCGGTCAGCTTCGAAGCCACCGCGCTGCCAGCGCCCGGCGCTGCCGGCCTGCTGCCCATTGCCTGCGAGTTCAAGGCCGGCTATGACCGGTGGGCCGATGCCCTGGACCGCTGCATCCGGGCGCTATCGGAGTCCGATGAGGCCGATCCGACCCGGGAGGTTCACGGGTTCTCCGCACTTGGGCACCGCCTCGCACGTGCTGCCGGAACCTGTCTCAGCCCGTTCGAAAGGGCGGTGCTGCACCCGTCACTGGACAACATCTCGGACTGCCTCAGTTCCCTCAACCTCGCGCTGACCGTCCTCGGTGTTGGCCTGCTCTTCATCTGCCCACCTGCCGGCACGGCCTGCCTGGCCGCGGCGACAGTGCTCGCTGCCGC
>NZ_DASVQG010000303.1:0-5100 GCF_036389215.1 Jatrophihabitans sp. | reverse complement strand
CGGCCCCGCGCCGCGCACCGCGGGCAACAGGGCCTGCTCGGCGACCGCCACCGACACCTCGTAGTGGCCGCGCTCGACCCCGAAATTGCCGGCCAGGCCGCAGCAGCCGCCCACCGTCTGCAGCTGGGCGCCGGCGCCGGTCAGCAGCGCCGAGTCGACCTGGAAGCCGAGCACCGCGTGCTGGTGGCAGTGCGGCTGCACGACGGCCTCGACGCCATGCAGCGACGGCGGGCTCCAGCCGCGCTCGGTGAGCAGTTCCGCCAGCGTCCGGGTCTGGGCCCGCAGCCGCTCGGCGCGCTCGTCACCGGCCATCAGCTCGACCGCGTCCGAGCGCAGCACCGCCGTGCAGGACGGCTCCAGGCCCACCACCGGCAGCCCGAGCGCCAGCGCCGGCGCCAGCGCCTCGAAGCTGCGGCGCAGCTGCCTGCGGGCGCCGTCGAGCTGGCCGGTGGAGATCCAGGTCAGCCCGCAGCAGACCTGGGAGTCCGGAATCCGCACCGAGCAGCCGGCGGCTTCGAGCACCTCGACGGCCGCCTGCCCGACCTCCGGTGAGAAGGCGTTGGTGAAGGTGTCCACCCACAGCAGCACCGGGTCGCCGGGCGCCACCGGATGCTCGGCGAACCAGTCCCGGAACGAGCGCGGCGCGAACTCGGGCAGCGGCCGGCGCTGGTCGATGCCCCCGATCCGCTTGGCGAGCGCCGCCAGCGGTTTCGGCCGCAGCGCGGCATTGGCCAGCCGCGGCGCCCTGGTGGCCAGCCGGCTCCAGCGCGGCAACCAGCCCAGCAGGTAGTGCGCGTTCGGCCGGCGACGGCGGCGGTAGCGCTGGAACAGCAGCTCGGCCTTGTAGGTGGCCATGTCCACCCCGGCCGGGCAGTCCGAGCTGCAGCCCTTGCAGGCCAGGCACAGATCCAGTGCCTCCAGCAGTTCCGGTGACTGCCAGCCCTCGGTGAGCAGCTCGCCGTTGGCCAGCTCCTGCAGCACCCGGGCCCGGCCGCGGGTCGAGTGGGTCTCATCCAGGGTGGCGAGGTAGGACGGGCACATCACGCCGCCCGCGCCGGTCAGGTCCGCCCGGCACTTGCCGACCCCGACGCAGCGGTGCACGGCGGTGCTGAACGAGCCGCCGTCGGAGGGGTAGCCGAAGCCCAGGCTCCGGCCGCCCGAGCCGGTCAGCGGGCGGGCCAGCGGCAGCCGCAGGTCGGCATCGACCGGCGCCGGGTCCACGATCACCCCGGGATTGAGCAGGTTGTCCGGGTCGAAGATCGCCTTCACCGAGCCGAACAGCCCGATCGCCTCGGCGGAGTACATGGCCGGCAGCAGCTCACCGCGGGCCCGGCCGTCACCGTGCTCGCCCGACATCGAACCGCCGTACGCCGCCACCAGGGCGGCGGCCTCCAGCAGGAACTCCCGGAACGCCGGTGGCCGGTCGGCCAGCGGGAAGTCCAGCCGGACGTGCACGCAACCGTCGCCGAAGTGGCCGTAGGCCAGCCCGTCGATCCGGTGCCGGGCCAGCAGGGCGAAGAACTCGCGCAGGTAGCCGCCGAGCCGTTCCGGGGGCACCGCGGCGTCCTCCCAGCCGGGCCAGGCCGGCGCGTTGGCCGGGGTCCGCCCGCCCAGGCCGGCGCCGTCCTCCCGGATCCGCCAGAGCCGGCGGGCGTCCTCGCCGGTCACCACCGCGGCGGCCGCCGGCCCGGCGGCCCGGACGATCTGCTGGGCGGCGGCGACCGCCTCGGCCAGGCTCTGGCCACCGGTCTCGACGAACAGCCAGCCACCGCCCTCGGGCAGCGACGGGACGGCGGCCGGGCCGCGGCGCCGGCGCAGCACCTCGACCAGCCGGGCGTCCATGCCTTCCAGGGCCAGCGGCCGGTAGGGCAGCACGGCGGGCACCGCGTCGGCGGCGCCGGCCATGTCCGGGTAGGCCAGCACGGCGAGCGCGGTGGCCGGGGCCAGCTCGGCCAGGCGGACGGTCGCGGCGGTGCTGATCGCCAGGGTGCCCTCGGTGCCGGCCAGGAACCGGGCCAGCCGGCCGCCGTTCTCGGGCAGCAGGTGCTCCATCGAGTAGCCCGAGATCTGGCGCCCGAACCGGCCGAACTCGGTGCGGATCACCGCCAGGTTGGCCTGCACCAGCGACGCCAGCCGGGCGGCGACCGGATCGGCGAGCCGGTCCAGCGGGGCGGTCCTCAGGCTGCGCCCGTCGGCCAGCAGCAGGGACAGCGACTCGACGTTGTCGGCGGTGCGGCCATAGGCCAGGGCGCGCGGCCCGCAGGCGTTGTTGGCGATCATCCCGCCGAGGGTGCAGCGGGCCTGGGTCGAGGGATCCGGGCCGAACCGCAGCCGGTGCACCGCCGCGGCCCGCTGCAGCTCCGACAGGATCAGGCCGGGCTCCACGGTCGCGGTACGGGCCTCGGGGTCCAGTGCGATCAGCCGGTTGAGGTGCCGGGAGAAGTCCAGCACCATGCCCGGCCCGACCGCGTTGCCGGCGCAGGAGGTGCCCCCGCCGCGGGCGGTCAGCGGCGTCGCGGTGCGCCGGGCCACCTCCAGCGCCAGGGCCACCTCGTCGGCATGCCGGGGAAAGACCACCACCTGGGGAACCACCCGGTAGTTCGAGGCGTCGGTGGAGTACTCGGCCCGGCGCCGGCTACTGGCGTCGACGTCGGTGACACCGGCACGGCGCAACTCCGCTGCCAGCGTCTCGGGGTTCACGCCGTCAATCTTGACAGCCGCCCGCACCGGCCCGCCCGCCGGCGGCGGGCGGGGCGGCAGGCGGGGTTGCCCGGTGGCCGGGAGTCACCGGCGGTACTCGCGCGGGTCGGTGGCCAGCAGGGTCGCCGAGACGTTGGTCTGGTTGAACCCCTTGAAACCGGCCCGGCGTGCCAGGTTCTCCAGGTGCGAGCCGGCCACGCCGGTCTCGGCGATCTCGGCGGCCCGGTGCGGGTCGAGCTGGCCGGCGGCGACCAGCGCCGCCAGCCGGGCCGCCGGCACCGGCCACCAGTCCGCCTCGGTGAAGGCCTGCCGCAGGTAGGGGTAATCCGAGAACGGCCGCATCGACGGCTGCCCGAGCTCGGCCAGCGAGGCGGCCAGCTCGTCGAAGGAGAACTGCCCCTCCAGGTGGTGCATCCCGGCCGCGAGCACGGACTCCCCGTGCAGGGCGCACCACATCCCCACCGTGCCGTACCGGCCGGTCTCGGCAAGCTCGGTGTGCGCGAAGTCGAGGTCGACCTCCGCGGCCGCCAGGTCGACGTCGGCGAAGATCACCCCACCGCAGCCGGGGTGCTCGAGCACCTGGGCGCCCCAGCCGGCCTGCGCCCCGGCATAGAACCGTTCCCGCGGCCGGAAGCCCAGCAGGCTCAGGAACCCGATCAACGGGGCGAAGGCGGCCCGCGACGAGCGGAAGGTGTGGTGGTCGTTGTTGCCCCAGCCCAACCCCAGCCGGTCCTGGCGGGCGTGCTGCAGGGTGCCCGCGGTGTTGTGCCGCTGCCAGTAGCCGCGCTCCTGCTGCAGGAAGTAGGACGCCGCAAGGTCCGCCCCGACGAGGTCGACGGCGGCCCGGGCCGGTGGCAGCTGGGCCCGCACCCCGGCCGCGCCGGCCAGCGTCCGGGGCCGGTCGGCGAGCAGCTGCCAGGCGCGGGCGGCGGCACCGGCCTGGGCCGCGGAGAAGGTCTGCGGCGTGGTGCCCGCTGACCACGAGCGCCGTTCGACGCCGGCCAGCAGCACCCCGTTCTGCTCGGCCACCACCACCCGGCGGTAGCCGGCCAGCGGCGAGCCCGCCAGCTCCGCGGCGGTGCCGGCACCGGTGTCGCGGGCATAGCTGGTCGCGAAGGCGGCGATGTCGTCGGTGCGCAGCGCCAGCTCGTAGTGCTCGGCCACGACCACCGCCGGCAGCTGGGCCCCCGGGTGCCGCCACAGGTCGGGCTGACCGGTGCGCCGGTACCCGACGGTGGCCAGCTCATCGACCGTCACCGGCCCGGCCACCGAGTCGAGCCAGTCCTGCGGACGGGTGGCCGTCTGGCGGGCGAGCCGGCTGGTGAACTCGGCCAGCTCCGGGCTCTTGCCGAGCGCCTCGGCCACCAGCCTGTCGACCAGCGCCTCCGCCTGTGGGTGCAACTGCCAGTCATGGGAGGTCATGACCTCCATTCTGGCCGTGGCACGGCCGGCGACCAAGGTGAGCAGTACGAATCCTCGGCATGCTCAGGACCAGCATCGCTAATGGTGCTGCCCTGGTGTGGAGATGACCCGGCTCACGCTGGCAACACGGCACGCTCGGACATCGTCGCCTCGGCCTCGGATTGGATACTTCCGGTATCCGCTGGAGGCCGGCGGGTTTTCCGTTCGGAGGTAAGGGATGTACCGGCAAGTGTTGGACCCGGTCGGCGGGTCACTGGGCTGGAGCGCGCTGTTCGCCACGCTCCCGATCGCGACGCTGTTCCTGCTGCTGGGCGTCGTACGGGCCAGGGCCTGGGTGGCCGCGGCGAGCGGGCTGGCGGTGGCGCTGCTGGTGGCGATCCTCGCCTACGACATGCCGGTCGGCCAGGCGTTGCTGACGGCTACCGAGGGCGGCAGCTTCGGGCTGTTCCCGCTCGCGTGGACCTTCACCACCGCGATCTGGATCTACACGATGACCGTCGAGAGCGGTCACTTCGACGTGCTGCGGCGCTCGTTCGTGCGGATCAGCGACGACCGCCGGATCCAGGCGATCGTCATCGCGTTCTGCTTCGGCTCGCTGCTGGAAGCGCTGGCCGGCCAGGGCACGCCGGTGGCGATCACCAGCGTCATGCTGCTCGCGGTGGGGTTCCGGCCGGTGCTCGCCGCCACGACCGCCCTGGTCGCCAATACCGTGCCGGCCGCGTTCGGCCCGCTCGGCCTGCCCATCACCACCCTGGCGAAGGTCACCGGGCTGCCCTCGGACGACCTGGGCGCGATGGCGGGCCGGCAGGTGCCGATCCTCGCCGTCGCGATCCCGCTGCTGGTGGTCGCCATCGTGGACGGCCGCCGCGGGGTCCGGGAGCAGTGGTGGCCGGCGCTGGCCTGCGGGCTGTCGTTCGGCGTTGCCCAGTTCATCACCTCGAACTTCATCTCGGTCGCCCTCGCCGACATCGCTGCCGC
>NZ_DASVQG010000302.1:0-17652 GCF_036389215.1 Jatrophihabitans sp. | reverse complement strand
CGGGTCGTTCCCGTCGAGGCGGCGGCGGACCGACGGCTGAGCAGGACGCCGAGCGCGATCATGCCCAGGCCCAGCAAGAAGTGCAGCCAGTCGTCGGCGCTGTTCACCGGCACGAAGTTGGCGCTGGAGTCCTTGTCGATGACCAGGCCGTAGAGCCACAGCACCAGGTAGATGACACCGCCACCGACCAGGTACAGGTAGGCGGTGCGAGCCTGTCGAGCCATCGCGATACCTGCGATGCCGAACAGCAGGTGGACGATGTTGTGCAGCACCGAGACCTGGAAGATGCCCAGCAGCTTGGCCCCCGAGTCGTGGCTGGCAAAGCTCATGTCGCTGTAGTGGTTCGTGATACCCGGGATGAATCCCAGCACGCCCACCAGGAGGAATACTGCGCCGACCGCCATCGCGGCCTTCTGTATATCGGTGCGTGCATCGGTTTCGGTACCGGAATTGAATCTTGTCACTTCGTTCGCCCCCGTGCGGTTGAGGCATCAGTGGCGGCGGAGTCAGCTGCAGCTTCGCGGTGGACTCCGTCCGCCGGCTACTTGCCGAGCCAGTATTCGACCATATTCCTGCAGTTCGAGGATTGCAATCTGGGCGAAGTCGAGAGGGTGCGGTCATATGGTGCATGTCGTTTCGCCCGGCCGGTGAGGTACGTTCCGAAGATGGTGTTCATCGGGGGATGGCGATCGGGCCGGCGCGGCTACGGGCCGTACGGCGGTTATGGACGCGGCTACCGGCGTGGCTACGGCCCCGGCTACGGCGGCAGCTCTTGCATGCGCGACATCTGCCTGATCGAGTCGGGTTGCTGCCTGGCCGAGTCGCTCGGCTGCGGGCCGCAGCTGACGCTGGTCGCGCCGTCGCTGGTGCGTCGTTCGGCCCGGGCTGCCCGGGAGTCCCGAGCTGCGCGGGAGCCCAGTGCTGTCGGGGAACACGGTGCCGTCGGGGAACACGGTGCTGTCGGGGAACACGGTGCCGCCGGTTCCCAACCCGGCCCGTCCGGCTGGCTGCTCGCCTTCGCGCTGGCCGCGATCCGGCTGTACCAGCAGGAGATCAGCCCGCGGCGCCGGCCTTGCTGCCGCTTCAGTCCGACCTGTTCGCACTACGCAGCCCAGGCTTTGCAGCAGCACGGACTGCGCCGCGGACTGTGGTTGACGGCCCGCCGGTTGCTGCGTTGCCGCCCCGGATCAGCGGGCGGCAGCGACCCGGTGCCACCGATGTGAAGGTGGCGCGAGCCCACGGCCGACCCGGCCTAAGTGATCACTGCGATTGCGCCGGTTACTGAGCGCACCGTACAATCATGCCTAGTGGAGTGCCTTTGGCCTGCGCGTGGCTCAATCACGAGCCGCTTCGATGCTCAGCTGGGCGTCTACTGATATCCCGCCTGGATGAGCTGGAGACAGACCTCGGGCTACCGAAGATGATGAGCGAATGTGAGCGCCGCAAGCTCCCGTCCACCCGGACGGGGACCGAAGCTGCGCTGATTGCTCGTCCCGAGCTGGCCCTGGTAGCCGGCCACGCGATGCTGAACCCGAATGTCCGCTGTCTGATGCGGTAGCTGTACCGCTGGCGGAGCCTCCGCCCGTACGTCGCGCTGAGACCACAGCGCTCGCTCTGTCGAACTCGAGGAGTTCATCATGACCGAGGAATACACCCCGCCATACACCTCAACGCCGCTGGCCACCGAAGGCGTCGCCGTTCCGGTGGCCGGCACCACCCCGCCTGTGGTCGGTTACTCCACTCCGCCGGTAGCCGGCGCCACCGAGTCCGGCGGAACCCAGGGTGGCACCGTCGACGTGGCCAAGGGCCAAGCCGCCGAGGTGACCCAGGGTGCGGTGCAGGCAGGCCAGCACGTGGCCGGCGTCGCCAAGGAACAGGCCGCCAATGTCGGCGCCGAAGCCGGCCGCCAGGCCAAGGACCTGTTTGCGCAGGCGACTTCGGAAGTCAGCCAGCAGGCCACCCAGCAGCAGCAGCGGCTCGCCCAGGGCGTCCGCTCGCTCAGCGAGGAACTGCACAAGCTGACCCAGCCCGGCGAGCAGGCGTCCGGACCGGCCGCCGACCTTGCCCGGCAGGGTGCCGAGCGCGCCAGGGACCTCGCGTCCTGGCTGGAGCAGCGTGAGCCCGGTGACCTGCTCCAGGAGGTCAAGACCTTCGCCCGGCAGCGTCCCGGCATGTTCCTGATGCTCGCGGCCGGTGCCGGCCTGTTGGCCGGGCGGATGACCCGCGGCCTGAAGGAGACCGCCTCCGACCAGGCTGAGGCGCAGCAGGGCTACAGCGAGTACGGCACGCCGACCCAGTACGGCTCGGGCGTGCAGTACGGCGCTGGAACCCAGTACGGCACCGGCGCGCAGTACGGGACCGGCGCGCAGTACGGGACCGGCGCGCAGTACGGCGAGGAGGCCGGCGGCACGGTGGTGCTCGGCACGGTCGAGGAGATCGAGGTGGTCCGGCCCTACGCATCCAGTGAGGACGGCCCGACCGGATTCCCGACCGGCGGCGGTACCACGGGCGGCGCCCGGTGAGTACCTCCTACGAAGGCGCCACCAGCAGCAGCGCCAGCATCAGCGTCGGCACCAGCGCGCCCACCGAGCGGCCGTCGATCGGCGAGCTGCTCTCTGACATCAGCACCGACCTGAGCACCCTGATGCGCCAGGAGGTGGCACTGGCCAAGGCCGAGCTCACCCAGTCGGGCAAGCAGGCCGGCAAGGGCGCCGGCATGCTGGCCGGCGCCGGCGTCGCGGGGCACATGGTCCTGCTGTTCATCTCGATCGCGCTCTGGTGGGGGATCGGCAACTCGACCGGCCACGGCTGGTCCGCGCTGATCGTCGCCGCGATCTGGGCGATCATCGCCGCGGTCCTGGCCGCCATGGGCCGCAAAGAGATGAAGAACGTCACCGGTGTGCCGCGGACCACGGACACCGTCAAGAAGATTCCCAGCGCTGTCGCAGGAAACGAGGAGACCCGATGACGACGAGTAATGATCCAGACCAGATCCGCGCGGAGATCGAGCAGACCCGTGCCAACCTCTCCCACGACGTCAACACCCTCACCGACACGGTGACCCCGAGCCACGTGGCCCGGCGCCAGGTCGACAAGGCCAAGGGCGCCGTCACCGGCGTCAAGGAGCGGGTGATGGGCACCGCTGGCGACCTGCAGTCCAGCGCGTCGGACAAGGCCTCCAGCCTGACCGGCAAGGCATCCGACATGGGCAGTGCGGTGAGCGGTGCTCCGACCACCGTCAAGAACCGGGCCGCGGGCAACCCGTTGGCCGCCGGCCTGATCGCCGTCGGCGTCGGCTGGTTGGTCGGTTCGCTGCTGCCGGTCAGCGAGCGCGAGAAGCAGGCCGCCACCCAGGTCAAGGACCAGGTGAAGGAGACCGCCATGCCGGTGGTGAGCGATGCCGCCAAGGAGGTTGCCGAGAACCTCAAGCCGGCCGCCCAGGAAGCGGTCGAGTCGGTCAAGGAGACGGCGTCGGATGCTGCCACCACCGTGAAGGAAGAGGGCAAGTCCTCGGCGCAGGACGTCCAGGGACAGGCCGTCGACGCCAAGGACACCATCCAGGAAAGCCGCAGCTGAGTCAGCGGTCCGGCTGAACCGACCCGGTCGCGCCGCGCGGCCTTCGAAGAGAGAGGCTCTATGTCCAGCGATGCAATCGTGCTGCTGAAGGCTGACCACAAAGAGGTCAAGAGCGTCTTCAAGCAGTTCCAGCAGGCAGGCGAGGACGCCACCGCGAAAAAGGGCGACCTCGTCAAGAAGATGATCGAGCTGCTCACCGTTCACACCTACCTGGAGAACGAGCTGATCTATCCGGAGGTCCGCCGGCAACTCCCCGACCTCGAGGACGATGTCCTGGAGTCCTACGAGGAGCATCACGTTGCCGACGTGCTGTGCCTGGAGCTGAGCACGATGAGCGCTGACCACGAGCGCTTCGATGCTAAGACGACGGTGCTGATCGAGAACGTCCTGCACCACATCGAGGAAGAAGAGCAGGAGTGGTTTCCCCAGGTACGCAAGGGGATGTCACGCAAGCAGCTGGCCGAACTCGGCGAGCGGATGCAGGAAATGCGCCAGACGGCGCCGCGTAGCCCGGTTCAGCCGAAGGCGATGAAGAAGACCCTCGACGCGGTCGTCAAGTAGTGCTCGCCCAGCCGCCGTCCCCGGCGGCTGGGCTCGTCCAGGCCAGCACCGCCGCACGCAGCGCGGTGTCGGCCTGGACCGGAAAGGGAAAGCAGGCGTTGTGCGCGCCCGGCAGCACGGCGCACCGCCCGGCCGCCAGGGTGGCCAGGTGGTGCGCCCACGCCGGCGGCGCGAAGCCGTCGCGTTCGCCGGTCACCGTGAGCACCGGTATCGCAAGCTCGCCAACCAGGTCCTCAGGACGGTCACGCAGCCCGTCCAGCAGCAGCCGGAGCACGCCGTGGCCGCCGCTGTGCAGGTAGGACGGCAGGACGGCCGGTAACTCCCCGGGCCGCTCGTGCGCCAGCGTGATGGCTGCCCGCCGCAGCAGCGTCGCCACGCCACGTGCCGCCGGGTCGAACGTCGGGCCGGCCAGCACCACCCCGACCAGCCGGGCAGGGGCCAGCAGCGCCGTCCGGATCGCCGCCTGGGCGCCGGTGGAATGACCCACCAGGACGACGCCTCGCCGGTCCTGCTCGACCAGCCACCGAGCCGCTGCCGCGCCGATCCCCGCCACCGTCGGATGGCACGCCGTTGCCCGGCCCCAGCGCCATCCGGGCAGGTCGAGCACGCTCACCCGGGTCCAGGTCCCGATCTGGCGAGCCCAGGGCGCGAGGTACCCCGGCGCGCCCAGGCCCGGCACCATCACGACCTCAGGCAGGGCGGTCGGCGTCCCCGTGCTGAGCGACCGCATTCCGCGGCCGTCGATGCTGCCGGCTTCGACCCGCCAGCCCGCTCGCATCTGCCCGGCTCAGCTCTGGCTGTTGATCTTGAGGACGCCGCCCTCGGAAACCAGGCCGAACGTGTTGCGCTCCGTGACGCGCCGGCCGTCCTTGTAGACGTAACTGACGGTGGCCTGGACGGTGCCCGGCGGGATTCCGACGACATTGCTGACCGAGACCCGGCGGATACTGCCCCAGTAGGCGTCGTAACTCTGCCGGCCGCCGGCCCGGCCGTTCTGGAACGACTCGGTCAGCCGCGACCAGGCCGCGTCGGTGTTCCCGGGCAGCAGGCCGTAGTAGTCCCGGACCGCTCCGGCCAGCTGGGACGCGGTCGGCGCACCGCTGACCGGTGAGGTGCTGGTCGCCGGCGAGCTGGCGGCCGAGGACCGGCTGGCCGTCGTGCTGGGCGCGGAGGAGGTCGGCCGGGCTGTGCTGCGCGGTGGCGTGCTGGAGGCGACGGTGGTGCTCGGCTGGCTGCTGGTGCGCTGGCTGCTGCTGCTGGTGGTCGGCGGCGTCGCGGTGTTGTTCTGATCCCGGTTGTTCACCAGCACGATCCCGATGACGATGGCGCCGATCAGCAGCGCGGCCGTCGCGAAGATGGCCAGCAAGCCGGTCGAGCGGCGCCCGTCGTCCGGGTCATCATCGTCCCGGGAGACGTCGTGAACGGGGCGAGAGGGCCCGCCGGGCAGTGCGGTCGTTGCGGCTGCCGACTGGCGGCCGTGCAAGCCGGCCGGCTCCATCCGCTCGGTCGGGCCGCCCTCGGCGGCCGAGGCCGCAGCGGTGGACTGCGCCAACGGGGCCGCCACCGGGGCGACCGCGGCGGGCTCCGCGGGTCCCGGTTTGACGGCCGCCCGCTCCTCCGGCTGCAGCGGCGGTGGCTTGATCGGCGGCGGTGAGCTCAGTGGCAGGGTGGCTACCGCGGTGACGGCCGCGGAATCGCTGTGCAGCGCTGTCAGGGTGTGTTGGACGTCGATCATCGGTGGCCGGTGCGCCGGGTCCGCGGCCAGCATCCGCAGCAGCAGCGGGGTCAGCGGGCCGCTGCGCTGGGGCGGGTTCACCTGCCCGGAGGCGACCCGGTGCAGCACCGCCATCGGATTCTGGTCCGTTCCGAACGGCGGGGTGCCCTCGGTGGCGGCGTACAGGGTGGCGCCGAGGGAGAAGACGTCCGAGGCGAAGCCGGATTCGGCACCGCGCGCAACCTCGGGCGCGAGGTAGGCGGGCGTGCCGGTGACCATGCCGGTAGAGGTCAGCGTGGTGTCACCCAGGGCATGCGAGATGCCGAAGTCGGTGATCTTGGCGCTGCCGTCCTCGGCGATCAGGACGTTGCCCGGCTTGACGTCGCGATGCACGATGCCGGCGGCGTGCGCGGCGGCCAGCGCCGAGGCGACCTCGCCACCGATCCGGGCTGCCTCGGTGGGCGGTACCGGTCCGCGCTCGTTCACGATGGTCTGCAGGCTGGTCGAGGGGAGGTACTGCATGATCATGCAGGGCTGGCCCTCGAACTCGACGACGTCATACACCGGCACCGCGTGCGGATGGTGCAGCCGGGCGGTGATCCGGGCTTCGCGCATCGCCCGCCGGCCGATCAATTCGGCTTCGGAGTCGCTGAGGCCGGGCTGCGGGCGCAGCTGCTTGAGAGCCACCGGGCGCTGCAGCAGCTCGTCCCAGGCTTGCCAGACGATTCCCATGCCGCCGCTGGCAATGCGGTTCACCAACCGGTAGCGCCCGGCGATGAGTCCGTCAGGCCCACTCACTGGCAACCCCCTCACGTCGCTCGCCACCGGTGCCCTGTAGCACCGACCCTACCGACACTGCCGGTTGCAGGGCGAAACCCCACGAAAAGTTGCCGCCGCCGCTGCCCTGCCAGGCTGCCGCCGCCGGGTGGTCGACCGGATGCCGGGATGGGTGGATCATGGACACTGACGGGGCTCCGGCAGCGGGCGGTCGTCGGCTTGGCAGCGGCGCGATCGAGTGGACGTTCCATTCACGGGGTCGCTGGTTGATTCTGACGAGGTGCGGGCGCATGAGCGCGGATGACCGATGGGCGCGGTTGGTGGCGATTGAGGGCGAACCGGCCCCCGCGGATCGGCAGGCGTTGTTGCAGGACGTCCTCGCGCTCGGTCTGGACGAGGTGGCCCCCGGCGTCCTGGGGTGCAGCATCACCGAGGCCGGCTCGGCCGGCGGGCGCAGCACGGCCGTCTCCAACGCGCTGGCGGCGAGCCTCGACCAGGCGCAGCTCGATGCCGGTGACGGACCGTGCCTGAGGGCCGCCCGGGCCCAACAACAGCAGCAACTCGACGTCATAGCCGGCGATGACAGCTTCGCCTCGTTCGCGGCCGCGGCCGGCCGGCATGGGGTACGCAGCTCGTTGTCGCTGCCGGTTCCAGGCACCGCGACGCCGACGTCGCTGAACATGTACGCCGGACAGCCCGATGCCTTCACCGCCGAGCGGTCCCAGGCGATTGCCGGGCTGCTCGCCCGTTGTACCGCCACCCTGCTCGGGGCACCGCGGGAAGCGGCGCCGCTGAACGTGTCCACCGCGGCCCTGGAGGACGCGCTGGCGCGCCGGAACATCGTGCTGGAGGCCAAGCGGCGGCTGGCGGCCCGGGCGGATCTCACCGAACCCGAGGCGTTCCGGCGGTTGGCCCGGTGGTCCCAGATCGAGTGCTGCAGCATCCTGGAAGTGGCCCACAAGGTTCTCGACGGCCAGGCGCCACCGGAAGAGCGCGACCAGGCAACACCCGACGGGCAGGCAGCACCGGAAGAGCGCGAGCAGGCAGCATCCGAACAGCGCCAGGCAGCACCCGAACAGCGCGACCAGGAGGAGAGATGACTCACACTGCCGGCCTAAGCCTTGAGGTGGGGCTGGACCTGTCCGGCATGTCGATGAACGAGCTGTGGCTCCGGCAGGTGTCTGTCGGCGGCACAGCCGGCAGCCTGGAGACCGAGGCCTACCTCCTCGGTCTGCTCACTCCGGACCCGTACCAGTACGACCTGCTCGCCCAGGCCCTGAACGAGCACTTCGTCGAGCTCGGCCAGGACCATCCGGTCGGCTACTGGGATGCCAGCGTCAGACGCTGAACTCAGTCAGCTCTTGGCAGGGATGCTCAGCGAGCCGGTGAAGATCACGTCGTTGGCGATGTCGCGCAGCTTCCGATGGCCGTGCTGGCTCGCGGTTCGCAGCATGGTGAAGGCCTGATCCTGAGTCACCAGGTGGGCATTCATCAGAATGCCGATCGCGGTGCCTATGTCACGGTTGCTGTGCAGGGCGATCTCCAGATTCGCCACCTGAGTGAGCGCCTTGGCCAACCGCCGCTCGGCCTGGAGCAGCTCGGTGGCCAGCGAGATCAGGTACTGCGCGGGCTCGAGGTGACAGGAGTCGGCTCGGCGGTTGGTGAACTGGCAACTGAACGCGCCTATCGGGACCTCGTCATCGGCTGCCTGGCTGGCAACCGCGCCGATCGGCAGGACGAACCAGTCCGCACCCGCCAGCGGTGCGCCGTCACCGGCCAGCAGCTGCCTGGCTCCCGGCGACAGCGACGGCTGCTCATTGACAACGTCGTCGCCACCCGCCGAGCACGATGACCGCAGAACCCGCACCGAGGTGCCGGTCAACAATTCGACGGTGCAGGAGGTAGCCGAGTGCTCGGCGTAGGCGCTGACCAGCGATCCGAAGACCTTCTCCGGGTCGGCTGATCGAACCAGGTCGGCGGAAACTTTCTTGATCAGGGCGACCGGGTCGAATCCAGTGCTGGTCGGCGCGCTGACACGTACGCCGTTGGGGGTGCCGTTAGGGGACGAAACGCTCGATGCTTCAAGGGTGTCCATTCCGGTCGGAACGTTTGTGGTCGAGCGGAATGTGGATGATGACGTGATAGTCATGACGGTGCTCCGAAGTATCGGAGTAATTGCGGACTGCTCAAGCGACTGAACTCAGACCGCGAGGCTCTTATCCAAACCTGGCGTCAGTGTAGCGGATTCGATGTCGGCTGGTGGGCCAAATCTTGGCGTAATGCCGCCATCGGCGCACCAGGATGCTGGCCTTCACCGCTCCGGATCAGGCTCCGCCTCGGCCTGGTGCCGGCGCAGCCGGGCAACCAGTTCCTCGTTCGCACGGATCAGCTGTTGATTCCGCTCTCGGGCGCTGCGGGCTTCTTCGCGCATCAGTCGGGCGCGCACAACGGTGGCGGCGGCATCCTCGCTGTGGTGACGTGGCACTCGGGCCATGACAACTCCGGAATGGGGTGCCGGCCCGTCCCCTGCTGACGAAAGGCAAGCTGGCGTCTTCAGCCTAGTCCCTGTGCCAGTCCCTGCCCGGGGCGCTCGCGGCCTGCGCGTTGCCTTCAGGACGTGGGCAGCTCGCCGGTGGTGGCGAGCTCGCCGGCGATGTCACGGAGCTCGAGTGCAGTTGTTGCACTGTCCGGCAAGTCACCACGAGCGGAAGCGGAGGTTAACCGGGGGGTACATCCCGGCAATATGGCGCCTCGACGGCTGGCTCATGGCGACCCGGTGGCGGGGTTCGTGGCGGCCCGGTGGCGGGGTTTGTGGCGGCCCGGTGGCGGAAGTTCGGGATGGCCGGCGGTGTTGTGCCATTGATGTCGAACACCATGAGATCCACCAGCGAAATCAGCACCGAATCCACCACCGCACTCGTTGCCGCGAGCCGCACCTGGACGCCGAAGCGGGTGCTCGTCACCCGGTCGGCAGTCGGCCTGCCGCACACCGCCGAGATCCTCCGCCGGTGCCAGGCGGCGGGTGTGAGCGATATCCAGCTGCTCACCGGTGACCGGTTGACCGGCCTGCGCGGTGAGTCCGAGCGGCAGGCCTACGCCCTGGCGAAATCCACCCTGGCGGTGGTCGTGGCGCCGCCGAGTGCGCTGAAGCCCCAGCCGATCCCGCCCAGTGCCGACTGGCGGATCGATCTGGCGCGCGGCTGCCCGGCGCACTGCCAGTACTGCTACCTGGCCGGATCGCTCGGCGGCCCTCCGATCACCAGGGTGTATGCCAACCTCGAGGACGTGTTGGCCGGCATCGGCAGCCACGCCGGGCGGGGCACCGTCACCACCGGCACCCTCGAACGGGGACATGAGGGCACCACGTTCGAGCTGTCCTGCTACACCGACCCGTTGGGCATCGAGCACCTCACCGGCTCGCTGGCGGCGGCGATCAGCAGGGCGGGCCGGGGCGAGTACGGCGAGGAGGTGCAGCTGCGATTCACCACCAAGTTCGACGCCGTGGCCGCCCTGGTCGACCTGCCGCACGGCGGGCGTACCCGCGCCAGGTTCTCCGTCAACGCCGCCGAGGTGGCGGACCGGTTCGAGGGCGGCACCGCCCGGATGCCGGCCCGGCTGGCCGCGTTGCGGTCGATGGCCGAGGCCGGTTACCGGGTGGGCCTGACCATCGCGCCGATCATGCCGGTCCCGGGCTGGCAGCAGGCGTACGGCGAGCTGCTCGACGAGGCCGCGGCCGCTGTCGCGGGCGTCGCCGACCTGGACCTGACGGTCGAACTCATCACGCACCGCTTCACGCCCGCCAGCCGGGACGTCCTGTTGCAGTGGTATCCACGCACCCGGCTGGAGATGGATCCCGATCAGCGCAGCGAGAAGCGGTCCAAGTTCGGCGGCGTGAAGTACGTCTACCCGCGCGAGGTGATGACCGGGATGCGCGGCTGGTTCGACACTGAGCTGGCCCACCGGTTGCCGCAGGCGCGAGTCCTGTACTGGACCTGAGACCGGCCCCGCGGCCGAGGTGTCCCCGTAACGGTTTCGCGTCCGCGTCGTTGTCCCTTCGCGGTGTCAGTAAGAAACCGTTCACCCGGTATGGAGTGCGGCCCGGAGCCAGAGTCGGGGCGGACTCCGGATCAAGCCGGGGACCGTCGAGGGCGCTGATGCGCGCAGAGGAGCTGAGAATGGCCGAGGAGTTGACCCCGATGTCGCGGGACGAACTGGCTGCCGAAGGCGCCACCGCACTTCCGGACAAGGAAGTCATGTCGCTGCTGGACCTCAATGCCAACCTCGACCTGGCCCTGGACGTCGCGGCGCCGATCGACCTCGCCGTCGGCGCGAACGCCAACATCGCGGCGCCGATCAACGCCTCGGTGGGTGCCAACGTGCTGTCCGTGGGCTCCACCGCCGGCGCCGAGGCGTTGCAGGCCGCGGAGATCCACCAGGGCATCACCGGCGACGCCACGGCGACCGCCGACCAGACCAGCGGCATCGACCAGACCGCCGCGCCGGCCGACACCACGGTTCCGGCACCGGTGACCAGCACGCCGACGGGCGCGCTCGATGGCAACCTGCTCAACGTCAACGTCGACCTCAACGGCGACCTCAACCTCACCGCGCCGATCGACGGGGCGGTCGCGGCCAACGTCAATGCCGCGGCGCCGATCGACGCCGCGGTGTCGGCCAACATCGGCTCGGTGGACTCGAGCGCGACGGCAATCTCGCAGCAGGCGGCCGTGATCACCCAGGACGTGTCCGGAGACGCCACCGCGACCGGCATCCAGGACTCGACGATCAACCAGTAACGGCGGATGAGCGTCGTGAGTGGCGGCGCCGCGGCCGGTCCGCCGGCCGCTCCTCCCCCCGAGGGCCGCTCGGTCGTTGCGGCGGAGGTTCCGGTGCCGGCAGCCGGTCTGCAGCTGATCGGACAGGCGCCGGGCTCGGGCTACCGCAAGCCACCCTCGCTGGTGCGCCGCGCCGACGGCCAGATGCTGCAGCTGACCGCACTGCTGTACCGAACGCTGGAAGCGGTCGACGGGCAGCGCGACTACGACGAGATCGCCGCACGCGTCAGCGCCGGCTCGGACCGCTCGATCACCGGCGACGACGCCCGGCTGCTGGTGGATTCCAAGCTGCGCCCGCTCGGCGTGGTGTGCCCGGCGGACGGCTCGCAACCGGTGGTGCTCAAGGCGAATCCGTTGCTGGGACTGAGGTTCCGGTGGGTGGTGTCCGATCCCGCGGTGACCCGGCGGGTCACCGCCCCGTTCGGCTGGCTGTTCCTGCCGCCGGTCGTGGCCGCGGTGCTGGTGGCGTTCGTCCTGGTGTGCAAGTGGGTGCTCTTCGACCGGGGACTGGCGCTGGCCGCCCACCAGGCCTTCGACCGGCCGGGGCTGCTGCTGGCCGTCTTCGCGATCACGGTGGTGTCGGCCGGCTTCCACGAGTTCGGACATGCCGCGGCCGCCCGGTACGGCGGTGCCACGCCGGGTGCGATGGGTGCCGGTCTGTACCTGGTCTGGCCGGCCTTCTACACCGACGTCACCGACAGCTACACCCTCGGCCGCGGCGGCCGGATCCGGACCGACCTCGGTGGGCTGTACTTCAACGCGCTGCTGTCGGTGGCGATGTTCGGGCTGTGGTGCGTGACCGGCTGGGACGCGGTGCTGCTGGTGATCGGCACCCAGCTGGTGCAGATGATCCGGCAGCTGCCGCCGCTGGTGCGCTTCGACGGCTACCACCTGCTTGCCGACATCACCGGGGTGCCGGACCTGTTCCACCGGATCAAGCCGACGCTGCTCGGGCTGCTGCCCAGCCGTTGGGGCAACGAGGAGTCCAAGGTCCTCAAGCCGTGGGCCAAGGTGGTCGTGACGCTGTGGGTACTGCTGGTCGTTCCGCTGCTGGCGCTGACCGTGCTGGTGACGGTGCTCAGCCTGCCCCGCATCATCGCCACCGCGGCGGTCAGCACCGGTCACCAGTTCAGCGCCATGCTCGATCGCTTCGCTGCCTTCGACGTGGTGGGCGGCCTGGTCAAGCTGCTCGCCGTGGTCGCCGTCGGGCTGCCGGTCCTCGGTATCTGCTACATGCTCGGTCGGTCGGTGCGGCAGCTGGCCGGCCGGGTGTGGCGCGGCACCGCGGGCAAGCCCGGTCAGCGGGCACTGGCCGGGCTGGTGGCGCTGGCGGTGGTGCTCGGGCTGGTGTTCGCCTGGTGGCCGCGGGGCAACTACCGCCCGATCCAGTCCTACGAGCGCGGCACCCTCGGCGAGGTGCTGCCCGCATCGTTGGCAGGCAGAGCCGTGCCGTCCGGGTTGCGGGAGGGCCGGCAGGCTTCAGCGACGACCAGCTGGCCCGCGTCCGCGGGTGCGCTGCCCACCGCGGACAAGCCGGCCCTGTCGCTGGTGCTGGTGCCACGTACCAGCACTGCGGACGGCAAGGTCGCCCCGACCTGGGTCTTTCCGTTCGACCGCCCGGCGGCTCCCGGACCGGGCGACAACCAGGCGCTCGCGGTCAACACCAGGGACGGGAGCGTCGTCTACGACGTCGCGTTCGCGCTGGTGTGGGCTGACCAGGACACGGTGCTGAACAAGAACGAGGCGTACGCCTTCGCCAGCTGCACCGCCTGCCGGGCCACCGCGATCAGCTTCCAGGTGGTGCTGATCCTGGGCAACGCACATGTGGTGGTGCCGCAGAACATCTCGGCAGCCGTCAACTACAACTGCCTGGCCTGCGTCACGCAGGCACTGGCGGTGCAGCTGGTGCTGAGCCTGCCCGGTGCGCCGAGCGCGGCCGAGACCGCTGACATCGATGCTCTGTGGCGTGAGATCCAGGCATTCGCCGGTCAGCTGGCCGGGCTGTCCTACGCCGAGATCCACGCGCGGCTGAGCGGGTACGAGCAGCGACTGGTCGACGTGATCACCAAGTACACGCCCCTTCCGGGAGTCAGCTCGGGTCCGCTTCCCAGCGGCAGCCCCACGGTCTCGCCGAGCGGTTCGCTCTCGGCACCGGGTGCTACCGACTCCAGCTCTGCCGGGACGGACCCGGCCGGCAGCTCGGTTGCCGGCTCGGCGTCGGCGGATAGCTCGCTCAGCCCGTCCGGCTCGGCTTCCCCGTCCGGCTCGGCTTCCCCGTCCGACTCGGCAACGGCGTCGGAGTCACCGTCGGAGCCGGCCACCTCCGCGGCCACCCCGGCGGAGTCGACCGCCTCGCCGACCTCGACGCCGTAGCGCGGGGCGCGTCAGCTCGTAGCGCGCGTCATACATCGGCCGCAACGGCGGCGGTCAGGACTGGTCGTCGGCGCCTTCGGCCGCCCGGTGCCGTTGCAGCACATCGTCGGAATCGATCGCGCCGGGACAGCGGCGCATCACGTTGTGCACGTGGTTGGCCTGGTCAGCAGCGTTCTCGTGCTCCATCAGATAGGAGCTGCCGGCTAGCCGGTAATAGTGCGGCAAACCTGGATCGGTGCTTCCTTCCCAGCTGAAACGCAACTGGTCGGCATCCAGGGCGGCTCGAAGCTCGCCGGCCAGCGGAGCGCTGAGTCGCGCCGAGTACAGGTCGAGCAGCGTCGAGAGCCTGCGGGCGGCAGTACCGTCGAAGGCCGCCACCGGAATTCCCCCGCGTAGCCGTTCCAGCTGGTCAGGCGGTAGCCGGGGATCGTGTCCTGAGTAGATGTCCGGCGGCGGCGAGGATGCGGTGATGAGTGCGGCGCGTTGCTCCGGCGGGAGCGCCACAGCCAGCTCCCGCGCCAGGTCGCCCTCACGCGCAAGCGGCGCGGTCACCACCCGTCCGGCGGCGGCGATCACCGCGGGATGGCAGCCGAGAAACAGCGGGTCCACGCTCACGTCATCGCCGCTCACCGTGACGTGCACGCAGGCATGGTGGCCTTCCAACCGCCAGTGCCAGGTTTCTTCCAGGTCGGGATTTCCGAAGATCAATACCCAGAAGTCTGTCGAATGCCGTCCCCTGCGGTGCCCCTCTCGCCGGTCCAGGACGTCCTCCAACGCCATGATGGTCGCCAGTTGCGCATGGCAGGCTTCGCTCAGCACGAGGGCGATCAGCCGGTGGACGAGCAGCCGTTGGGACCGGGTCATGTCGCCCATGACCAGGCCAGGCCGAGCACCGGGCAGGTACGTCCAGCGGTTCAGCATGGGGCTGTCGGAGGGGAACCCGATGGGTTCGCGGACCTGCCCGGCACCGTCGGCAAGCAGCCGCTGTGCCACCGCACGGAGGCCGGAGGCGGTCTTCGGATGAACAGCCATGTGACGAACGGTATCGGGAACCGTCAGCCAGGAAGGTTGTCGAGGTCGCCGACGAGAGTTTCCGGCGCGCGCATCCGCCACGCGTCGGTCACGAGCTCGCGCAGCCGCTTCACCTTCACCTCGGCCAGCCGCAGCATCACCAGCGGTAGCCCGTCGTAGGACGGTGTCGTGAAGAAGAGCTCCGGCTCGCCGAGGAGGAGGGCCTGCTTCTCGGCCTCGTCACCTACGTACAGCACCGCGATGTCCGTTCGGATGATCCGCCGCTGGCCCTGCTGGCGCTCGGGGTAGGACCAGACGAAACCCTTGTCGGCCACCCGGAAGTCGAAGCCGGCGCTCTCGATCTCGACCACGTGAGGCAGGGCCTGCGCAATGCGGCGCAGGTCGTCCGCATCAGCCATCGACACCCTCCCTGATCGCGTCGCCCAGTCGTCCGCGCGCCCGCCAGCGTATGCACTGGCTTCAGATTGCCCTGGCGAACCGCGCTGGAGGATCGTGCGCTGTCGCGTCAGCGCGTGCCGCTCGCATCCTGCTTCGTTCCCACGATGCACCGCGCCACGCCCGGAACCCGGATCATGCCGTCCCTCTCGAACGCGGTCACTTTCGCAATGGCGGCTGCCCGAATCCGCTCCCGCGCTGGTCCGTCTACCTGCTGAAGCGCCGCAGCCGCGAGTGAGACATGCTCGCTGATCATCGCCCAGTACTCCTCGGGCGATCGTGTCACGAGCTCGATGTCGACGTCCCACTCGTCAACGTCGCGCAGCCCCGCACCCTCATACAGGGCACTGACATATCCCGGCGCGGCGCACCGGAACATAGTCGGTCCGTTGGGGTCGGGTGGCGCCACCACCGCCTCGGTCGCGATTGCCTGCATCGCGATCGCCGTCCACGGGTTTTCCTCGGGCTTGACCCATACCGATGAGCAGAGGCGTCCGCCCGGCTTGAGCACGCGCGCGAACTCGGCCGTCGCCTTGGCCACGTCAGGGAAGAACATGTACCCGAAACGCACCGAGACGCTGTCGAACGTGGCGTCGTGGAACGGCAGATCGTCGGCGCTGCACACCTTCGTCTCGATGTTGGCGATCCCTTGCGCCCTGGCTCGTCGGGTGGCTATCTCCAGCATCTCCGCTACCAGATCGGTCAGCACGACGCGTCCCTTGGGAAGGAGTCTCGCGATGCTCAAGCCCGGCTCACCCGTGCCTGCGGCGATGTCGAGATGCTGATGATCCTCAGCGATGTCCAGACGCTCGATGATCGCCGCGCCGACCGGGCCCAGCTGATCCATGATGACCGAGTCCCACTTCTCCCAGCTCGCGGAGAGCCCCGCCCACCTCGCTCGCTGAGCGTCTCGGATCTCATCGGCGCTCGGCATCTTTTCCTCCCGCAAGCTAGGCACCACCGAACACGATGGCACTGCTTGTGAGGGAGTGCATAGTGGCCGCCGCGCAACACCGAGGTGGCTGTGCCCGTCGGCGGGGGCAGACCGATGGGTAGCTGCTGTTGTTGCGCCGCACCGGTCAAGGACTAGTGTTCCGTTTCTCCCCCACTTGGTAGGAAGGTCCCCCTATGCCCAGCTCCCGTGATATCGATCCCGCAGGTAACGCGCGGGGCATAGACCGGCGCCACTTCCTCCAGCTGCTCGGTGCCGGTGGTGCTGGCGTGGCTGGCCTGGGCGTCTTGAGCCTGCCGGGTGTCGCGTGGGCCGAGACGATGGATGCCATCACCTTGGGCGACCGGATCAACCAACTGGGAATCGCCTATCACGGCTCGTCCTACAACTGGGCCGGCAATTGCCAGGCCGCGCAGTTCTGGGCCGAACGGGCTGTGGGCCTCAGCGACTCGCAGATCCAGACCTACAGCACCGCCAGGGCCGCGTACTACGCCAGCAGCATCGCTTCCAAGGACATGGCCTCGGCCCCGGCCGGGTCGTTCTCCTACTACGACGCCTCCTCAGCCGGCCACGTCGTGACGAACATCGGCAACGGCTACTGCATCAACACCTCATCGCTGGCCGACGGGACCCACTACTACGAGTTCGGCCACGGGCTCTACATCAGCAGGCTGGCCGACTACAAGGGCGGTCCCTACCTCGGGTGGTCGTACAAGAACGGTTCGAACCCGCGAATCCCGGTCCAGGCGTGGACGCCCAACGGGAGCGGGGGCGGCACCACGTGGGCCTGGAACGCCCCGGACAGCTACACCCAAGCGCGCATCCAGAAGGCCTTGGCCGCCCGCGGCCGCTACTCGGGGCCGATCGACGGCGTGTGGGGCGTCAACTCGATCAAGGGTATTCAGATCACGTGCGCCAACGTCGGCTACACGGGCCCGATCGACGGCGTGCCCGGCCCGAACACCTGCCACTACGTGCAGGTCTACGCCCAGAGATTCGGTTCTTACACCGGACCTATCGACAGCATTCTCGGCCCGAACTCCTGGAACGGGTTCGCGCTCGGACTCGAACGCCCCTGACGTAAACCTGAGGCCGGAAGCACGGGGCGCCGCCGCTCGCTCACTGTGACTAAGCCATGCCGGCTCTCTCAGAGGTTCCTCTGATCGAGCACCTTACGAACTTCGACCCGATCGAACGGGCGATCGGTGTCGGTCCTAACGGCACGCCCGCTCGGTTCACGGGCAGGGAAGTGATTATTCGAGCCAGACGCGGTCGAGGATGGTCCCCGCATCATCCACTGCGACAAGTGAGACGACGTTCGCGGTCTCAGGGGTCCACAGCTGCTGGAACCGGCGCCGAATGGCGACCACATCTTGACCAGCCCGGTGTGCCCGATG